>JAUUDL010000033.1 GCA_030826715.1 Hydrogenimonas sp.
ATGTATCACAATGTCGTTCAGATGAAAGAGGAGATTATACGAAAGCAGGAGCTGGCTTTCAAAAAGATCGACATTCCGGTGCTCAGACTCGACAAAAACACGATACTCATTCCCATCGTCGGTATTATGGACTCGGAAAAGGCGATGAACCTCATGAAAAAGACGCTCAATGCGATCAGGGATCTGGAGGTGCACAACGTCATCATCGACATCGAAGGGGTGCCTTTGATCGACACCGATGTCGCCGGGCAGCTCGTGAAGCTCGAAAGCGCTTCACGCATGATGGGGGCGAAACTGATCATTTCAGGCTTTTCGCCCAAAGTGGCCGAGACGATGGTGCATCTTGGCATCGACCTGCATATTCCGACCACGTCGATTCTGCAATATGCGATCGAGAAGTTCAGGAACGAAGATCATTGAAAACCTATACGATCCAGATCCCAGACTTCGTCAATGCCGAAGAGGTCGATCGTCTTTTCGATGAGGTAGGAGGGAGTGCCCATACCGGCATGGGACGTCTTTTGGTGGATTTTTCACGCCTGAAGGTACTCGACTGTCATACGTTCGACAAAATTGTCGGCAAAGTCAAGGCGCTGCAGATGTGCGGCACGCAAGCCTATATCTGCGGCGTTCCGCCGCATATCGCCGCTTTGACGGCATCCTGGGCGTCCGGAAAGGATATTCCCGTCTATCCGCACAAATCGGAGTCTGATGGGTAGAGAGATCTATAAAGCCGCCATCAACGATCGTCACGATGCGTCGATCATTGTCCATGAAGTCGCCGAAACGGTCGCCGGACTACCCTTTTCGCAGGAGGATGAAGCAAAAATCGTCACGGCCTGCAAAGAGGCGGTTTTGAATGTGGTCAAATACGCCGGCAGTGGGACGATCGTGCTCAGATGGGTCTGCAAACACAATATCGAAGGCCTCGAGATCACGGTCGAGGATCTGGGACCGGGTATTCCCGATATGGAGCAGGCGATGACGCATGGCTACTCCACCTCGCATACGATGGGGGTGGGCCTCAACGTCATTTTGAATTCGATGGACAGGGTCGTCTTCGTGCCAAAAAGCCGAGGCATGAAGTTGTGTATGAACAAATATATCCGAAGGCAGGGGACGCCCTGTCTTTTTGACAAGAAAAGCGGGGGCTTGGAGATCGCGATGAAGATGGTGCCTTACAGCTTCTACACCAAATCGGGAGATTGCGGTTTTGCATCCGATATTCCGGGATATCTCTATTTTGCACTTTGGGATGTCGAAGGGCATGGCAGCGATACGGTCTACGCTTCATCGATGTTCTATCACAAATACTTCGAAGCGTTTCAATATTATCACCCCGAGACGGTGCTTCGAATCGTCAATCGTGCCGCCTACCAATCGTCGCAGACCAAGCGCGCGTCCGCGGCCGTCGGTTCGATTGACAAAAACAGGGGTGTATTGGAAATATACCGGCTCGGCAATGTCAATTTTACACTCATCAACGAAGGATGGTTGCACAAAAGTTTCGACGCACACGGTGTTTTGGGCATCGAGTCGATTGCGCCACTCAAAGAGAGGTTCGAAAATGACGAGTGGAACGAATGCCTCATCTACAGTGACGGTGTCGAACCCGCCAAGATCGGCAGAAGCTATGCCAAAGCGGCCTCCAAACCGCTCTATGCCATGGTGCACGAGATGCTCAAGGAGTGTGGAAGCGAAGATGACGACGCATCCTTGATGGCCATCAGGAAAGGAGAACGACGGCTATGAAAGAGGCGGTTTTTTACGAAGCGGTGATCGAAGAGAGTGCCGAAATTCTCGAATTTGAAAAGATTCTCTATACGCTTTTTCAGCGACTCCGCATCGATTTGTTCGATACGGCACGGTTCGTCGCCGATGTGATCGATACCATCCATGAAATGCGTGGAGATGGCAGGGCCGTCTCGACCGCCATCCATTTGGGGCCAAAAGAGCTGAAGGTGCGTGTAACCTCAGATACCTCTGCACGGCAATTCGTCTTCTCTCACACGACGCCATTGGGCGAAGAGGCTCTCGCGAAGCTCAAAGAGGAGATCTTCATGCTCTCGAAGTCCGCACTGATCGCCTTGATGCAGAACAAAGAAGAGATGGAAAAGATGCTCAAAGAGAAGCTGAAGCGGCTGAACAAGGAGCTTTTCGACAGTGCCTATTACGATGCCCTCACCGCATTGCCCAACCGGGCCCATTTTTTCGACCGCCTGGAGGAGACCGTATCACTCAAAAGCCGCAGCAAAGAGAAGTTTTCACTGATGTTCATAGACCTGGACGGTTTCAAATTCGTCAACGACCACTATGGGCACGATGCAGGCGACGAGGTGCTCAAAAAGGTGGCGGAACGGCTGAAAGCCGTTTTGAGAAAACACGATTTTATCGCGAGGCTCGGGGGTGACGAATTTGTGGCGATCATTTCCGATTTCAGGGAGAAAGAGGAGCTTGCTATCATCGCACGCAAGATCATCGAGGCGATCGAGGAGCCGATCGAACTGGCTGTTCGAAAAAGCGCCGAAGTCTCGGCGAGCGTGGGCATCGTGGTCTATCCGGACGATGCCGACGATCAGGAGACGCTTTTGAAATATGCCGATACGAGCATGTACGAAGTGAAAAAGAGAGGCAAAGGCGATTTCGTTTTTTTCGATCGCCGGATGGAGGCGCAAGAACTGTAAAAGGATGCCGGCCTATCGGATTCAGCTCTTCTTGAGCAGCATGCCGGCGAGGACGATGAGCCCGATGCCGGTCCAGACCCACAGATCGGGGAATGGATCGCCGAGTATCCATCCGAAGCCGACGGCGAAGGGGATGTTGGTATAGCTGACGACGCCCACGATGCCGGCGCGGCCGAGCGTGTAGGCTTTGGTCAACAACCACTGCGAGAGGGTCGATATGAGGGCCATGAAGGCGATCAGAGCCCACGTGAGGGGTGTCGACGGAACGGAAAAACGGGGAAAGAGGAAGGCGAGCGGTTCGGGGACCTCGACGTGGGGGGCGGCCAGAAACAGAAGGGCGGGCAGCAGTGAACCGATGCCCACAAACGAGAGGACGATCACTCTCGCATCGTAAATGTCGCGGATCTTTTTGATCGTGGCGTAGGCGCAGGCGGCGAAAAATCCGCCCATGAGGCCCAGCAGATGCTCGTACTGCAAAGCGATTCCCTCCGGGCGGGTGATGAATATAACGCCGGCAAACCCCAGAATAAGGGCCGTAATTGCGTATCGGTTGAGGCGCTCCTTCATTAGAAAAAAGGCCAGAATAGCGACAAAAAGAGGAGAGGTTTTATTCAGAGTGATCGCCACACCCAGTGGAATCGTCGTGATCGTATAGAAAAAGAGGATCATCGCCGAAAACCCGAAGAGCCCGCGCAGAAAAAGAAGATGCATCCGGCCACCGGGCAGTGTCGGCGGCGTATGGCGGAGGGCGGCGAGTATGATAGCCACCCCGATGAGGTTGCGGAAAAAGACAATCTCCATCGCGCTTATCTCTTCGCCCAGCATCTTCGCCACCGCCCCGTTCATCGCGGAGATCAGTGCACTCGCGAGCATATAGAGAATCCCTTTGTCGATGGCATGGATCGCCGCTATTTTTCTTTTCATAGTCTACGCTCTTTCAACTCAACCCTAAATTTGAAGCGGCATTATAGCTAGATGAGATATAATCGATCAAAAAAAGGATTTTGCCTTGTCCATGCCCTTTTCAGATGAAGATATCTATACCGCCGTCAAAAACCATCTGCCGTCGGTGAGCGAATATGTCAAAGGTCATGGAGGCAACATCAAGCTGCTAGGTGTGAAGGATGGCAAAGTCTACATTCAACTTACAGGCGCCTGCCACGGCTGTTCGATGAGCCTGATGACGACGAAGATGGTGGTCGAAAAGAGACTCAGAGAGCTCATCCACCCCAATCTGGAGGTGATCAATGTCGATTTCGGGCAGGAGAATACGCTGCCGGAGGATCTCTATACCGAAGAAGAGAAGCGTGAAGAGAAGCCAAAAGGCGGGCTTTTGAACAAGATAAAAAAGATATTCTGAAAAGTAGGGTGCCATGGTAACAAGTTCGGCAAAGATATTCCTCAACGATCTGAAGAACTCCTTCAAGGATCTCGTGCCGATCGTCGCCGTCGTTGTCTTCTTTCAGGCCGCGATCGTCCGCAGCGTGCCGGACAATCTGGCTTCGCTCGTTGTCGGCCTGCTGATCGTCGCGGTGGGGCTTGCGCTCTTCATACGGGGGCTGGAGCTCGGCATCTTTCCGATCGGCGAGAATCTGGCGATCGATTTCGCGAAAAAGGGGTCGTTTTTCTGGCTCATACTTTTCGCTTTTACGATCGGTTTCGCGACGACGGTGGCCGAACCGGCGCTGATCGCCGTCGCCGACAAAGCCGCTCAGATCAGCGCCGGAAGGATCGACGCCTTCTTTCTTCGCATGACCGTCGCCTTTTCGGTGGGATTCGCCATCGCGCTGGGTGTTTTCAGGATTTTGACCGGCCATCCGATCCACTACTACATCATTACCGGATACGTGCTGGTGGTGCTGATCACCTTCCTCGCGCCCAAAGAGATCGTGGGGCTCGCCTACGACAGCGGCGGGGTGACCACGTCGACCGTGACGGTGCCGCTGGTGGCGGCGCTGGGTATCGGTCTGGCTTCCTCCATCAAAGGCCGAAATCCCGCCATCGACGGCTTTGGCCTGATCGCCTTCGCCTCCCTGACCCCGATGATCTTCGTGCAGCTCTACGGTATCGTCGTCTATGCGCTCTCACCCGAAAACGCCCATCAGGTCGTCACCGTCATGCAAGAGGCCGTCAAAGAGACCGTCGTGGCGCACGAAATGTTTGATCCCTGGGACATACTGTGGGATCTACTTGCCGTGGTCAGGGACGTCGTGCCCATACTGGCCGTCATCTTCTTTTTCCAATACGTCGTCATCCGCAAACAAGTGGCCCATCTGCACAAGATCGTTGTGGGTATCGTGCTGGTCATTCTGGGGCTCTATGCATTCATTCTCGGGCTGGAGATGGGACTCTTTCCGATCGGAGAGACGATCGCGTTTCAACTGACCGGCATGAAAAACGATCTTTTGATCTATCTTTTCGGCTTCCTGATCGGCTTTTCGACGACGATGGCCGAACCGGCGCTGCTGGCGATCGCCATCAAGGCCGAGGAGGTGAGCGAAGGGCGCATCAACCAGACTGTGCTGCGTGTCGCCGTGGCGCTGGGTGTGGCGATCGGCATCGCGCTGGGGGCGTTTCGGATCGTGGCGGGCCATCCGATTCACTACTACATCATCGCTGGCTATATGCTGGTGGTGTTGATGACATGGTTTGCGCCCCGGTATATCATCCCGATCGCCTACGACAGCGGCGGGGTGACCACGTCGACCGTGACGGTGCCGCTGGTGGCCGCGCTCGGTCTGGGTCTGGCTGAAAACATCGAGGGGCGCAATCCGCTCATCGACGGTTTTGGGCTCATCGCTTTCGCCTCGCTCTTCCCGATGCTGACGGTGATGGGATACGGCATATACGCTAACTTCAAAAAGGAGAAAACGATATGAAATTTGTCGCACTGGTGGCCATCATTCCCGAAGAGCGGGAAGAGGAGGGCGTGACGCTGGCAAAAGAGGCGGGTGCGGGGGCCGTGACGATTATTCGCGGCCGCAACCTGGGGCTTAAAGAGAAGAAGATCTTTTTCGGGCTCACCCTCGAAGAGAATGTGTCGCTGCTTCTGTTCCTGCTCCCCCGACGCCTTTCGATGCGGGTGCTCAAAACGCTTGTGACAGCGATGGATATGCAAAACGAGGAGAACAGCAGTGTCGCATTCACAGTCCCGCTGGGGCACCTCGCGGGGCTCAATATCGAAGAGCTTCACAAGTTCGAACACGAAATCGAAAATCTACTGTAAGGAGAACGGAATGCTGGTCGAAGAGATTATGACCCCAAAAGAGAGACTCACGATGGTGCCCCAGATGGCGCCGGTACGCCGCGTGATCGAGCTGATGAAAGCGCATGGCGTGAAGTCCGTGGTCGTCGAGAAGTCCTCGCCGCATGGCGCCTACGGCCTGGTCACATACAAAAACATCCTGCAGTCGATCGTCGCGGAAGAGGGGGATATCGATCTGCTCAACGTCTATGACATCGCCTCGTCTCCGGCCATCTCGGTTTCGCGCAAACTCGACATCAAATATGCCGCACGCTTGATGGTAGGCAGTAGGATCAAACGCCTTTTGGTGGTCGATGACAACGAGATTTACGGTATTTTGACGATGAGCGACATTATTGGTGTATTGATGAAAGAGGTGGAGTAGTTAGATCTTCGAAGCGTCGACGAGTACGCTCTTTTCATCCTTGCCGGCTTTGTGCAGGGCGATGATGAGCCGTTCGATGATCTCTTCAGGCGACATCTTTTCGTCTCCGATCTCCATAATCGCCGCAGCCACCTCGCCTTCGTGAATCTCTTTGGCAAAAAGGCGCAGAATCTTTCCGAAGGCGATCTTCCCTTTATCGGCGGGCGTGTTCTGATAGATGATGAAAAAAAGATTCTGATCCAGCGCCATCACCATATCGGTTTTGCGGGTGTACCGCTCCAACGAAAGCAGCATCTTCAACGGCGCTTTCACGAGTATGGCACTCGAAGGCAACCCATAGCGCTGATAGTCGTACAGCGCCATATCGATATAGTTGGTGATAAGCGGCTTGACCTGGCGAAGCATCACCTTCAGGCGCGGATTTTTCCGAATCGTTTCATTCATGACAATATTGTACCATTATTGTTTAGTATAATAGATCAATGAAGATAGAGCGGGAGATGTAAACTATGATACGCATCATCAATACAGGCGGGACATTCAACAAACGGTACGATCCCATAAAAGGCGAACTTTTCGTCCCGGCGGACGACATGGCGGTGGAGGAGGCGCTTGCGCCGATGCACCATGGCGGTGATATTCTCATCGGCGGCGCGATCTACAAAGACAGCCTCGATATGGATGATACCGACAGGGACCTGCTGTGTGAGATCGTCGCCGATTACAATGAGAACGACATCGTTGTCGTTCACGGCACCGACACGATGGACAAGAGCGCGGCGGCGATCGACCGGTGGCTTGGCGAAAAGCCACTCAAACGCGTAGTCCTTACCGGGGCGATGGTTCCCTTTTCGATCGATCCCGTCGAGGCGGTCGGCAACCTCTCTTCGGCGGTGACGGCGGTGCGCTACCTGGCACCGGGGGTCTATATCGCGATGCACGGTCTGGTACTTCCCCATACGCGTATCAGAAAAAACCGTGAACGCGGCGTTTTCGAAGCGGTGAGCGAATGAACGCGATCGTCTTTTCGACCCATCGTCAGATCCGCGACTACATGGCGGAGCAGGGTGACGCGATCTTGCCCAAACTCTACACGATCGACGAATTTATACGGCGCTGCGTGGTGGTGCCCTCGAAAGTGATGGTCGATGACGCCAGCCGGGTGCTCTACCTCTACAAAGCCGCCAAAACGCTTGATATCGGCAAACTGGGTTTCGAGAAAAACTTTCTGAGCTTTTTGCAAAACAGCCCCTTCATCTTCCGCTTTTTCGAAGAGCTCTTCGCCGAAAGGGTGGCGATCGAGGATATCCGGCTCGCCGACACCTACGCCGATTTCGAAGATCACCTGAAGCTGCTGGAGGCGATCTACGACGCCTACAAAAAGGTGCTCGAAGCCGAAGGGCTTTTCGACCGCATCACGATCGAAAACTACCGTCTCGGCGAAAATTTCCTGCGGCAGTTTGAGAGGATCGATCTGTATGTGGAAGGATATCTGAGCCGCTTCGAGATCGGGGTGCTCGAAAAGATTGCAAAGATCAAAACGCCGCTCTTTCTGCACCTGACGGCGACCCCTTTCAACCGCAAGCTACTTCAAAGGCTGCAGGTGAACGATCCGCTTGAAAGCGGCTTTTCCTATGCGATCGACTGGCAGGATCGACGTGTACTGACGCGTGAAAAGATGCCCGTGCCCACGGCGGAGAAGATCCTGATGGAGGCGTTCGAAGAGCGGATCGATCAGGCCGCTTTCGTCCTCAAGACGGTGGACGATTTCATCGAGCAGGGGGCCGATCCCGCGAAGGTCGCCGTGATCGTACCTGACGAAGGTTTCGCCGAATACCTCAAACTCTTCGATCGGATGAACAACTTCAACTTCGCGATGGGCACCCCTTTTGTGCAGAGCGCCTACTACCGCACACTCGACGACCTCTACGAGTTTCTTACCGACGGAAGGGAAGATGCGAAGGCGAAGATGGCGAACTCCGAGGTGGCGGCACGTTTCAGGGAGGTGGAAGATTTCGAAGGGTTCATCAAGTTTTTGCAGACGATCCCACTGGCTCCAAGGGAAGCGGAAGCGATCGATGAGACGCTATTCATGTTTCGCCGTTTCGCACCGCTGCTGAAAAACGAAAAGCCGCTGCATCTGCTCAAAAGCTGGCTGCAGCGCATCGAAGGGATACAGATCGACGATATCGGCGGCGGGAAGGTGACGGTGATGGGGGTGCTCGAGAGCCGTGGCAAAAAGTTCGATGGCGTGGTGATCGTCGATTTCAACGAAGAGATCGTGCCGAAAGTGAGCGAAAAGGACCTCTTTCTCAACTCCTCCGTGCGCCGGCACGCCAAAATGCCCACCCGGCAGGACAAAGAGAATCTGCAGAAAAACTACTATTACCGACTGCTGCAAAACAGTGCGCGGGCGGCCATTTGCTATGTACGGAACGAAGAGAACCAGCCCAGCCGTTTTCTGCTCGAGCTGAGGCTTTCGGAAGCCGCCACGCTGGCTGATGAAAAGTATCGTCCCGTCATCGCACCCGTTGGGGAAGCTCCCCGGCGGTACGATGCGCCGATCGTCGGTGAGAACCCCTTTTTGAAGTCGCCGAAACTCACACCCTCGCGCCTGAGGGACTACCTCGTCTGCAAGCGCCGTTTCTACTACAAATATATTCTGGAGATTCGCAAGCAGGAGCGTGAGCAGACACCCAATATCGGCACGCTGGTCCACGACGCCCTCGAAGCGGCGGTGCGGAACAAAAGCCGTTTCTCCGACTGGAAAAGTTACCACGCGTTCGTGATGGACCATCTCTACTCCCATGCCGCTTCCCCCCTGCAGCGTTTCGAGATGGCGCTGGAGTACGAGCCTAAAATCAGGGATTTCTGCCAAAAGGATTTCGAAGCGCTCGAAGGGTACGAACAGGTACGTCTGGAGGAGTGGTGCCCCGTGGATTTTGGCGGATTTTCACTGAGCGCGAAGATCGACCGTGTCGATTTGGGCGAGTCGATCGTGCGTCTGATCGATTACAAAACGACCCGCTCGATCGACAAGACGCTCAAGGACGAGAATGACTACCAGCTGCTTTTCTACCGCCTCTGGGCCGAAACGCTCTGGCCCGATCGAAGAATCGTGACGCTCTATTGGGATATCTACGGCCAAAAAGAGCTGGCCGTCGAGACCGACGAGGCGAGGGAGAGGCTCGCCGAAACGCTGGAGACGCTTAAAGCCGAACCCGAAACAGCCTATGAGATGACCGACGACACGAAAGCGTGCAAATACTGCGACTATGCCGTGGTGTGCCAAAGGAGCGGGGTATGAAACGACTCTATGCATTGAGTGCGAGTGCAGGCAGCGGCAAGACGTTCGCGTTGGTGGCGCGCTATCTGGCGCTGCTCTTTACCGGTGCCAAACCCTCCGAGATTCTGGCGATCACCTTCACCAACAAAGCGGCCGGCGAGATGCGCGAGAGGCTTCTGGGGTCGCTGACGTCGATGCCCGAGGCGATGGCTGCGGAGGTGGCCAGGATGAGCGGTCTGGACGATGACGAGATACGAAGGCGGAGGCCGGAGGTTTTCCGTGAATTTCTACGCAGCGACCTGAAGGTGATGACGATCGACAAGTTTATCCACCAGGTGCTGCGGAAATTCTGCTGGTATGCGGGCATCGGAAGCGATTTCACTGTCGAAGCGACCCCACGCGACGAATTTTTTGAGCGCTTTTTGCAAGAACTTCCCGAGGCGCGCTACCGTGACCTGGTCGATTTCGCCCGCTTCGAAGCGCAGAAACGCCAAAGCATCGCCGACTTTTTCGAACTGCTCTACGAAAAGGAGAAGGAGCTGCCGCCGCTTCCAACTTTCGAGCCGACCCCCTACGACGAATCCGAAGCGATGAAGTGGGCGGTGAGGATCAAAGATTTTGTCTTGCACGGAAACTTCAGCCAAACAGCCAAAAACGGTGTCGATTTCGAAAACCTAAACGAAGTGATCGAAAAGAGCTGGTTTGGCAGAGAAACCCTCAACTATCGCACCTTCTCCAAAGGGTTCGACCCGCAGATGGATGAGTGGCTTCACCACCTCTACCGGGAGACGGCGCACTATTACGAAAGAAAGGAGCGCCATTTCCTTAGCAAGATGTTCGCGCTCTACGACGCCTACCGTGCGAGCAAGATGGCCCATCTCAAACGCACCGGCAAACTCCACTTCAAGGATATCGAACATCTGGTCTACGATCTTCTGCGTCGGGAAGATTTCACGCAGTTTCTCTATTTCAGGCTCGATGCGCGTATCGGCCACATTCTCTTTGACGAATTTCAGGATACCTCGGTGACGCAGTACAGAATCTTCGAGCCGATCATCGAGGAGATCGCCGCGAGCGAGAGCGAAAGGAGTTTCTTCTACGTCGGCGACACCAAGCAGTCGATCTACCGTTTCAGGGGCGGTCAGAAAGCTCTCTTCGCCTATGTGGCCAAACGGTTCAACGTGGAAGTGGGATACCTGAAGACCAACTACCGCTCCAAGGCCGTCATCGTCGATTTCGTCAACCGAACCTTTCCGTATGTCCAGCCGCCGCAACTGGCGCACAAGGCGGGCGGGTATGTCGAGGTCACCGAATCCGAAGAACCGCTCGTGGCGATGGGGGATGCGATAGAGACGCTCATAAAGGCGGGTGCGGCGCAGTCGCAGATCGCGGTGCTCGTGCACGACAATAAGGAGATATTGGACGTAGGCGACTATGTGATGGAACGTTTCGGATGGCCCATCGCGACGCACAAACGGGCCAAAGTCTCTGAACAGCCGAGCGCGAGGGCGCTGATCGCCCTGATGCGGCTTGTCGATGCCCTTAGGCGGAGAGAAGATGGCGGTCTGCACCGTCTGGAGTTTCTGACTCTCACCGGCAAGCCCTACGATCCAGCATTTACACCCGATATGCCATCGAACCTGCGTCCGTCACGGATGCTCAAGATCGCGATGGACCGCTACGGCCTCCATGACGAAGCGGCGATGAAGCTGCTGGAGTTTTCGATACCGCTGCACGATCTGGAGTCGTTTTTGTATGAAGTGGAACGCTACGAAGAGGAGCTGCCGCCCAGGGAGGTGGCGGGCATCAACGTATTGACGATCCATAAATCCAAAGGGCTGGAGTTCGAGCATCTGATCGTGCTCGACCGACTCGGGCGTGGAAGAAACGACACGAGCCCGGTCCTCTTCGACTATGACGAGATCGAACTCAAAGCGGTACGAATGAAGTTCAAAAAAAGAGAGATCGTGGACGAGGATTTCGCCGAAGCGATGGCCAAAGAGAAGCGCCTGGCGGAAGAGGACAGGATGAACAGGAGCTACGTCGCCTTCACCCGGGCCGAAAATTCCCTGCATATCGTCAAAAAACCCAAAAGCTCGGTCTTCGATTTTCTCGACCTTCCGGTACAAAAGGCCGGAGATCTGAGGGTGGAGAAGGTTGTCTGTGAAAAAGCGCCGCAGATGACGCCGGTTCACTTCGAATATCGAGATTACGGCCGGCAGGAGGTTCCCACACCGATCGAGAGTTACGAAGCCAACGATTTTTCGGCGATCTACCTGGGGCTGGGGGTGCACTATCTTTTCGAAACGGAGGATACCGACGCCTTTTTGAACCGCTACGGAGCGCTTTGCGACAGGGAACGGGCCCTGGCGCTGGCTACGGCGGGCCGAGAAAATATCGAATACAAGCTACTCACGGATGGCAAAAAGATTCACGAGTTGCCCTACCTGTTCCACGGCAAGCCCGGCATCGTCGATCTCTTTGTCGATCAGGGCGACAGAGGGGTCATCGTCGACTATAAAACGGCCACGCCGCATGACATCAGAGATTATAAAGCGCAGCTGCGCCGCTACAAAGAGGCGCTTGAAGCGCTGATGCCCGAAAAGAGAGCGATCGATGCCTATCTCTATTTTCTCGACACATTGAAACTGGTGAAGGTTGATTGATTATTGATTTCTGAAAGAATCTGATGTATAGTAGATAAAATACTATAAAAGGAGTTGATCATGGTGGCAGACGCATGGCTGAGCAAAGAGCTCAAAGACGGCAAGGTGTTGTGCATGGCATGCGGCCATGCATGTAAACTCGATCGCGGCGAATATGGCAAATGCGGCGTGCGGGTCAATCAGGACGGCAAGCTCAAGTCGACCGTCTACGGTCTGGCGGCAGCCGTTCATGTCGATCCGGTCGAAAAGAAACCGCTCTTTCACTTTCTGCCAAGTACGCCGGTCTTTTCGATCGGTACGGTGGGGTGCAACTTCTGCTGCAAATTCTGCCAGAACTGGGAGATCAGCCAGCATCCGCAGACTCACAACCACGAGGTTTTCGGCCAGGAGTTGATGCCCGAAAAGATCGTGGAGCTTTCGCTCGAAACCGGCAGCCGTTCGGTCGCCTACACCTACAACGAACCGATCGTCTATTTCGAGTACACCTATGACACGGCGAAGCTGGCCAAAGAGAA
>JAUUDL010000097.1 GCA_030826715.1 Hydrogenimonas sp.
CGTCCGCTATTTCATGGATTCTTACTTTACCCATTCGCTACTATCTCCTTAATATGTTCGCCCAATTCGATCGTTAGATATGTTCGGTTGTTGCACTGCCTCGCCAGACGTTTGGCAAGCTTTTTGTCGTGGATACAGTCGTGGCAAAGGTAGAAGCTTCTTCCGTATCCCTGAAATGGTTCTATCTGATTGTTTAGACACTGAAGCCGTATAAGCTGAGCCTGCAAGAAGCGGCCGCGGCAATGGATGCACATTCTAACCGGATTGGACATAATCGTGCAATTATACCAAAATAAACTGAGATTACGCAATGTCCGGTGTCTGGTTCAAGTGCCCTTTAATCCCTGAACAGAACCCCGTCGTTGTCGAAATCCAAAACGAGCGATCGAAACGACGGAAATCGGCGCCTGAATTTCTCCAAAAGCGGCTGTGCATCGTCTTTGTAAGTCATATTGAAAAAGGTCGAACCGCTGCCCGAAAGCGTACTCATCAGCACATTGTTCTCGATCGCCAATTTCTGCACGTCGAAAAGTTCGGGCAGATTCTTCATCCGTGCCACCTGATGGAACCTGTCGCGTGCGGCGATACGAAGCATCTCCCACGATTCGTTGAAGAAGCAGGCGGTCATTAATGAAGAGTGACTCAGATTGTAGATCGCATCTTCCTTGCGGTAGGATTTCGGCAGGGTCGTACGCGAATGGGTAAAGTAAGAATCCATGAAATAGCGGACGAACTGGGGATCAAAAGCAAGGAAGTTGTCGAGAAGGCTAAAGAGATGGGCCTCAATGTCAAGACGGCTTCGAGCGGTGTCTCCCCGGAAGATGCGCAGAATATCGTCAATTACGTGATGACAGGAGCGCTTCCGGCATCGGCCGCCGCAAAAAAATCTCCTGTACCCAAAAAAACGTCAAAATCGGAAGCGCCAAAAACGAAAGCGCCCGAAACGGTCGAGAAAACTATTGAAAAAGAGGAAGAGGCGGTGAAGCCGCAGGTTGCCAAAGCCGAAGCAGCTGCCGAGAAGGTTGAAGAAAAAGCGGCCGAAAAGGCGCCCGCCGCACCGGCGGAAGTGGCGAAAACCGAACGCCGAAAAGAAGAAGCGACAGAGGCAGCCAAAGCCGAAACACCGGCACCCGAAAAAGCGGTGAAAGCGGCAGAAAAAGCCGAAAGCGTCAAAGAGGCCCCCAAAGCCAAAGAGGAAGAGAAAAAAGAGTCACTCGCACAGGCGTCGGTCAAACGTCGTCGCGGACTTTTCATCGTCAAAAAGAAGCGCCCGAAAGTGGAGCCCGTGGCCGAAACCGAAAAGGTGACGATCAAAAAGAGCGAAATCGGCAAAGAGAACCGCATCATTGCCGCCGTGGACGAAACGATCGCGGCCAAACGTGCGAAGAAAAAAGCCAAAAAAGCGGCACCTGCACCGGGAAGCAAAGAGAGCGGTACGCGGCTCAATCTGCTCGAAGACCGCGATATCGGCGGCATCAGTGTCGACTATACGACCGAAGAGGTGGTGCTTCCCGATTTCAGCGAAGAACTTCGAAGCATGGAGACCCCCAAATCGCCTTCGACACTCAAGCCGGCAGGGCCACGTCCCAAGCAGCCCATCGGGCGCCGGGGGCCACAAAGCAGAGGAAAACGCAGCGTGAGCAGAACCACACCCAAAAAATCTTTCCGCCGTCAGGAAAAAGAGGCGGCGGCACCGTCGGTCGTTAAGATCCCCGAAGATTGCCGCGTCTATGAATTCGCCGAAAAAGTCGGCCGAACGACCGGTGAAGTGATCAAGATCCTCTTCGGCCTCGGAAAAATGGTGACGAAAAACGACTTCCTCGAAAAGGACGAGATTGAAATTCTGGCCGAAGAGTTTGGCGTCAAAGTGGAGACGATGAATCCGCTCGACGCTCTCGATTATGTCGCCGAATACGATGCCGTCGAAGACGAATATCTCGAAGAGCGTCCGCCGGTCATCACGATTATGGGGCACGTCGACCACGGAAAGACGTCACTTCTGGACAAGATCAGAGAGAGCAAGGTGGCCGAACGCGAAGCGGGTGGCATCACGCAACATGTCGGCGCCTATCAGGTCGAAAAGGACGGCAAGAAGATTACCTTCATCGACACACCCGGCCACGAAGCCTTTACCGAGATGCGGGCACGCGGCGCACAGGCGACCGATATCGTCATCATCGTCGTCGCGGCCGACGACGGCGTCAAGCCGCAGACGATCGAAGCGCTCAACCATGCCAAAGCGGCGGATGTGCCGATGATCATCGCGATCAACAAGATCGACAAACCCGACGCCAATCCCGATATGGTCAAATCGCAACTGGCGGAACTGGGTTTTACGCCGATCGACTGGGGCGGCGAATACGAATTCGTCGAAGTCTCCGCCAAAACGGGACAGGGCATCGAGGATCTGCTCGAGACGATCGTCTTGCAATCGGATATCATGGAGCTCAAAGCCAACCCGAAACGTCTGGCCAAAGCGATCGTGATCGAGAGCTCTTTGGAGAAAGGGCGCGGTCCAGTCGCGACGGTTATCGTCAAAAACGGGACGCTTCATGTGGGCGATCATGTCATCTGTGGACGGACGTTCGGGCGCGTGCGCACGATTCTCAACGATCTGGGCAAGCAGGTCAAACAGATCGGGCCGAGCGATCCCGGTGTCGTCGTGGGTCTCAATGAAGTCCCCGACGCCGGCGAGATTCTCGTGGCGATGGAGAGCGACAAGCAGGTGCGCGAACTGGCACAGAAACGTGCCGAATATTTCCGCGAGAAAGAGCTCAGCAAATCGACGAAAGTGACACTCGATGAGTTGAGCAATCTGATCGCCGAAGGAAAGATCAAATCGCTGCCGGTTATCGTCAAGGCCGATGTTCAGGGATCGCTCGAAGCGATCAAAGGCAGTCTCGAGAAGCTCAAGAACGAAGAGGTCAAGATCAACATCATCCACAGCGGTGTGGGCGGGATTACCGAGAGCGACGTGACGCTGGCCAATGCCGACCAGAACGCCGTGATTCTTGGTTTCAACGTTCGTCCGACCGCGGCGATCAAGCAGAAAGCCAAGCAGTTGGGTGTGGAGATCAAGACCTATTCGATTATCTATGACCTGATCGACGACGTCAAGGCGCTGCTCAGCGGCATGATGAGTCCTGTGGTCAGCGAAGAGGGGATCGGACAGGCGGAAGTGCGCGAAACGTTCAGTGTCGCCAAAGTGGGAACGATTGCCGGATGTATCGTCACCGACGGCGTCATTCGCCGAAACGCCAAGGCCCGTCTCATCCGAGACGGCGTCGTCATCTACGATACCCGCATCAGCTCTCTCAAACGCTTCAAAGACGATGTGAGAGAGGTGGGCAAAGGGTACGAGTGCGGCCTGATGCTCGAAAACTTCAACGATATCAAGGTGGGCGACGTGATCGAAGCCTACGAAGAGAAAGAGGAAAAAGCGACCCTATGACCCCCGAAGAGATCAAAAGAAAACGCGCCGACTCGATCCTGCGCGAACTGATTCCCGAAGCGCTCTCGCAACTGGGCGACGAGAGGCTGCGGGGGTTGACGGTGACCGAAGTGGTCTGCAGCAGGGGGCGAAGCGACGCCGATGTCTATCTCGACCCGACCGGTATCGACGAAGCGGACCAGAAAGCGATCCTGCGGCAGCTCAAAAAGGTTTCCCGCGGGCTGGAAGCCTACTGCATGAAAGCCGAAGGGTGGTTCAAATCGCCCAAGTTCCATTTCAAATTCGACAAGGAGCTCGACCGTGTGCGCCATATGGACGAACTCTTCGCCCAGATCGAGAAGGAGCTGAAGTCGTGAATGTCGAAAACGAAGTGAAAAAGGTGGTCGAGTCACACGGGGCCAAACTCTACGATACCGAAATCGCGAACGAACAGGGCCACACGGTCTATCGCGTCTACATCGTCAAAGAGGGGGGCGTCGATCTGGATCTGTGTGCCGATATCAGCCGAGATCTCTCGCCGATGCTCGATGTCTATCCACCCGTCAGCGGTCAATACTACCTGGAAGTGAGCTCTCCGGGTGTCGAAAGAACGCTCAAAAAGCCCGAACACTTCAAGAATTCCGTCGGTGAAAATGTCTATCTCAAGCTCAGTTCCGGCGACAAGGTCAAAGGGAAACTGGCAGGATTTGAAAACGGCGAAGTGATCATTAAGACCGAGCACGGCGAAAAGCGCTATCCTCTCACCTCCATCCGCAAAGCACGCACCTACTACGAATGGTAGTCCCTTCCGACGCTTTTTTTATGCGTCTCTCCCTCGACGAGGCGTGGAACTACCAGTTTCTCACTTATCCCAATCCCGCCGTGGGTGCCCTCATTGTCGATCGCCATGGCGCCATCGTGGGCCTCAACGCTCATAAAGAGGCGGGCAAACCCCATGCCGAAGTCCTGGCCATTCGTGATGCCTACGTCCACTTGAGTGGTGACGAGAGCTTGAAAAACTGTGAGGATGCCGGGAAGCTTCACGAAGCGCTGGCCAGTCGTGCCGGCAGACTTTTTCACGACTGTACCATCTACGTGACCCTCGAGCCGTGCAATCATACAGGCAAGACGCCGCCATGTGCGGCATTGATCGAAAAACTCGGATTCAGCCGTGTCGTGATCGGCGCACCCGACCCGAACCCCGAAGCGACCGGCGGTGCCAAGCGGCTCGAGCATGCCGGCCTCGATGTATCGGTGGGTATCGAACGCGAAGCGTGCGATACGCT
This sequence comes from Hydrogenimonas sp., assembly GCA_030826715.1. Lineage (GTDB taxonomy): Bacteria > Campylobacterota > Campylobacteria > Campylobacterales > Hydrogenimonadaceae > Hydrogenimonas. The sequence goes on from JAUUDL010000097.1 coordinate 4,717, forward strand.
GATCGAACCATTCAAAAAATGGCAGAAAGGGCGATTCACCTTCTTCAAACTGGCCCAGACACTCAACGGCGTCATCGACGGCGGTATTATCAGCAGTGAAACGTCGAGGCGATGGGTCCATTACGTGCGCTCGAGGATCGATCTGCTCGTCATCGGAGGCAACACTGTCCGCATCGACCGTCCCACGCTCGATGCGAGACTCGTCGGCGGCAGGGCGCCCGATGTGCAGATTTTCACCCGAAATCGGGAAGATTTCGACCGTGAGATACCGCTTTTCGGTATTCCTGGAAGAGAGGTGCGCTTCGGTGACGAACTGCCTGAAAAGGGATTGGTGATGATCGAAGGCGGTGAAGGAACACTCAGAGCGTTGAAAGACAAGATCGACTGGATGGTACTCTTCGTGGCTCCGGTTCTGAAAGAGGGAACCTGTTATAATGGCAAGAAATTTTTCGACATCCTCCATCAGCGGATGAGCGGGTGCGATACGATGTTGTTTTTAAAGGGTAAAAACGATGGATGAGAATCGGCAGAAGCAGGAGAAGATCGTCTCGATGTTCGACGAGATCGCATCGACCTATGATGTGACGAACCGTGTTTTGAGTATGGGGATCGACAAATCGTGGCGCAAAAAGGGGTGCGATAAGACACTCAAACTCCTCGACCGCAATGAAAACCTGACAGTCCTGGATGTGGCGTGCGGTACCGGCGACATGCTGCAGTGGTGGAACGACAGAGCCGAAGCGGCGGGTGCGAAAATCGACCGATTCATCGGTGTCGACCCCTCGGAGGGGATGCTGGGGGTGGCCAGAGAGAAGGTCCCCTATGCCGAATTCATCGTGGCCAAGGCGCAGGATATGCCCGTCAGCGACGAGACGGCCGACATTCTCTCAATCAGTTACGGTATCCGCAACGTCGTCGACAGGCAGGAGGCGATCGACGAGTTCTACCGTGTGCTCAAGCCGGGCGGCATCGTTTCGATTCTGGAGTTCACGAAACGTGAAGATCGGGGACTCAAAGGAAAAGTGGTCGATTTTTATATGCACAGGATTCTTCCCACACTGGGTGGCCTGGTGAGCCGAAACTACGCCGCCTACCGCTATCTTCCCGATTCGATCGAGGGTTTTTTGACGACCGATATGCTCAAAAAAGAGCTCGAAACCGCGGGATTTACCGTCGAATACACCGAAGCCTTTTCGATGGGCATCTCCACGCTGCTGATCGCCAAAAAAATATAAAGAAGGTGTAATGGCTGACGCGGTGACCGTTTCGCAGCTCAACGAGCAGATCAAATCGCTGCTCGAATCCACCTTTGTCCAGATTCGTGTGGAGGGGGAGATTTCTCAGGTCACCTACCACACCAGCGGCCATATCTACTTTACGATCAAAGACAACAAACGCAGCCTCTCGTGCGTGATGTTCCGCTCCAATGCCAGGCGGCTTCGTTTCAGGCTTGAAGCGGGCGAGAAGGTGATTGTAAGCGGCGCCATTACCGTCTACGTGCCGAGGGGCAACTATCAGATGATGGCGCAAAGCGTCGAGCCCTACGGGGCCGGTGCGCTTTCGGTCGCGTTCGAACAGCTCAAGAAGCGGCTGGCGGCCGAAGGGCTTTTCGCACAGGAGAGAAAACGCCCGATTCCCTCCGTAATCGCTCATATCGCCGTGGTCACCTCAAAAACGGGCGCGGCGATCCAGGATATGATACGCGTAGCGACCAAACGGTGGCCGCTTGTAAAGATCACACTGATCGATACCCTCGTCCAGGGGGCCGGATCGGCCGAAGAGATCGCCCGCCATATCGCCTATGCCGACACGTTGGGGGCGGATGTGATCATCGTCGGGCGTGGCGGCGGAAGCCTGGAGGATCTGTGGGCTTTCAACGAAGAGGTCGTGGCGCGTGCGATCGCACGATGTAAGACTCCCGTCGTTTCGGCCGTCGGCCACGAAGTCGATACCATGATCAGCGATTTTGTCGCCGACATGCGCGCTCCCACTCCGAGTGCGGCGATGGAGCAGATACTTCCCGATAAAACGGAAGTGTTCTATGCACTCGACGAGATGATGGAGCGGATGGAAACGCGGATGCACCAGATCTTAAAGCAAAAGCGTGAATGGTTGCAGAGCGTCACGGGCCAGCTCGAACAGCACAATATCGCGCGGAAGCTTCAACTGCAGAGACAGACGCTCATCTCGCTGCGTGAACAGATGGTACGGCAGATGCACCGACAGCTGGCTCAAAAGGCGCCGCTGATTTCGCAGGCGAAACGGGAGCTGCAGACACTTCTTTGGCATCAGATGGAGCGCAAACGGCGCCAATTGGAGGCGCTGACAGATCGGCTCAAAGCGCTCGAACCGACATCCCGTCTGCTGCCGGGGAGTGTGCAGATGAGCCAGAACGGCCAGGTCGTGACGCTCGAGAACCTAAAGCCCAAAGATCGGGTGCGGCTGAGCGACGGAAAATACAGCGCCGATGCCCTTATTGAAAAGGTAGAGAAAATTCCGTTATAATGCCATCGCGTGTGCTTGGATGCGCCCGTAGCTCAGCTGGATAGAGCATTGGTTTCCGGTGCCAAGGGCCACAGGTTCGAATCCTGTCGGGCGTACCATATGAATATCTCCTTCTAAAGCGTCGCCTTCGGCGAGACACTTCGTGGATATCTCCTTCCAATAAGCAAAACCTTACCTACTTGATGATCCAGCTTTTGAGTTGATTGGCGAAAGCGATGGCCGATTGTTGGCTCAAATTTTCGATGTAGGTTTCCCATTTACTCTTCTCTTTCCATCGTGCTTTTTTGACGCCACTGAGCTTTTTCGTCGCCTCTTTGGCATCTTCGATCGAACCGACGGCATCGATCAGGCCCGCCTTTTTCGCTTTTTGGGCAATGAATATTTGTGCATCGGCGAATTGTTCGGGATGTTTGGGGTCCAGATGGCGGGCTTTGGCGACATCACTCACGAAGAGGTGGTAGATATCGAGCACATGCGTTTCGATCTCTTTGCGCTCTTCTGGCGTCCACTCCCGAAACGGCGTGCCGGCCTCCTTGTATTTACCCGCTTTGACCACCTGCGGTTTGATACCCAGTTTGTCGGCGAGCCCTTTGATGTTGATCCCTTCCATGATGACGCCGATCGACCCGATCGTCGCGGCCGGATTGGCGATGATTTCGCTGCTCCAGATCGAGGCGTAGTAGCTGCCGCTGGCCATCGTCCCTGCGGCGTAGGCGACGACCGGTTTTTTCGCTTTGAGGCGTTTGATCGCCATCGAGATCTCGACCGAAGGGGCTACGGCACCGCCCGGAGAGTCGACGATAAAGAGTACCCCTTTGATCGAATTATCATCCTTGAGATCGGAGATCTCTTTGACCAGTTTCTCGGCATCAATAATGGGGCCGGAAAGGTTGATGGAGGCCAGGTTGGGCGGTTTGACCGATTCGCTGCCGAACGGGGCGAAGATCAGAAACAAAATCAGCAAAAAGAGCAATGATTTGAAGTATTTCTGAAAGAAATCGAGTGTGGCCGTAATCGGCGTGAAGATATTTCTGTTGTTGTCGGGATTATCGGACATGGGCTTTTCCTTGAATGTAGAGTCGCTGGATGGTGTGCGTGTGCAAAACGGTTTGAAGGACGGCCTGATTGGCGTGCCCAAGATCGGCGGGAAGGGTGACGATGGCGATATCGGCTTCCATGCCTTCGGCGATGCGCCCCACTGGAAGGCCGAGCGCGTCGGCAGCGATGGATGTGGAACCGCGAAGCAAAGAGCGCGCGAGCGATTCGAGATCGGCGTCATGGTGCATCATCAGCGCGGCACGCATCTCGTCCCAGAGGTTCAGCGACGTGTTGGAGCTGAGCCCGTCGGTGCCGAGCATCCATTGGATGCCTCTGCTCTCCAGTTTTTCAAGAGCCAACCGACCACAGCCCAGCAGTCGATTGGAGCGGGGGCAGTGGATGATGCTGTGACCCGCATCGGCGATGGTATCCAGCAGCGCGTCATCGGCCTGTACGGCATGGGTCAGAAGCGTTTTTTTGCCATCCAGAAGTTCGAGAAAGGCTTCGGGTGTGGTCAGCGGCCGGTTCTGTTTCAACAGGTTTTCAAAAAAAGACTTGAAGGGGCCGCTTCCTTGTTCGAGCCACTCTTTTTCGGCGGGAGACTCCATGAAGTGGGCCGTCAGCGGCAAATCGCCATACTCTTCGAGAATCTTTTTCATCAAAATCGGGTGAACCGAGTAGGGAGAGTGGATCGCGACGGCGGGGATGAACCTTTCGTCGGCCATCTCGCGGCTCTCCTGCAGTCTGGCCGAAAAATCGTGGTAGAGGGCATCGACGGCGGCCGGTTGCGACCCGATCGCTTCGTTGAAGTAGACGACACGCTGCGGCGCGGCGCGGCAGGCTCGCATCTCCTTGCCGTAACTGCTGACGGCACCGAAGGTGGTGATACCGCTTTGAAGCATCGCATCGATCTGCCTTTTGTAGCAGGCGGCGCGGCATCGGTCGATCAGGCTGTCGCGTTGATCAATGACGCTGTTAAGCCAGGGCATGAAATCGCCGTAGGCCAATTGGGTGGTGTTGGCGCCGAACTCCAGGTGCGTATGGGGGTTGATGAGGCCGGGCATCACGATCGTGTCGGCGCCGAACCGTTCGATCGGCACATCGGGAAAACGGGTTTCGAGCACTTCGGCCGGCTCGATGGCGACGATCTTTTTATCGAAGGTAAATGCCATGTTTTCGACGACTTTCTCTCCGTCGAAAAGCCATCTGGCGGCGATTGTCTGCATTGTTCATCCGTTTTTAGTGAAGATTATGGCAAAGGTAGGTAAAATATCTGCTAAATCAAAACGCTTAAAAGGAAAAAGAATGAAAATCATGGTAATCCAGGGACCCAACCTCAATATGCTGGGGGTCAGAGAACAGAATGTCTACGGTCCGATGAAACTCGAGCAGATCCACGAACAGATGCGCGCGTTTGCTCAGCAAAACGGGGTCGATATCGAATTCTTCCAGAGCAACCTCGAAGGGGAACTGGTCGACAAAATCCAGGAGTGCCTGGGCGATGCCGACGGCATCATCATCAACCCGGCGGCCTATACGCACACCTCCATCGCGATCCGCGACGCCATCGCGGCCGTGGCCCTTCCGGCGATCGAGGTGCATATCTCCAACATTCACGCCCGCGAAGAGTTTCGCCAAAAGAGCCTGATCGCTCCCGTCTGTGCCGGTCAGATCAGCGGTTTCGGACCTTTCAGCTACCACCTGGCGATGGTCGGTATGGTGCAGATCCTCAACGAAATCAAGGCGATGCGCGATATGCAGCAACAGCAAGAAGCCCAAAAGGCCTGAGTGTGAACTATATCCTCAGAGACGAGAACGCCATCTATTACGAGTGCGGTTACAGCAGTGACAATGCGATCTTTCTGGCTCTGGGGAGTGAAAAGTGGCTCGTCACCGACAGCCGCTACACCGTCGAAGCCAAAGAGGCCGTCAAGAGGGATGTGGAGGTCGTCGAGGCTTCGGACCTTCTGGCCGCCGTCCGCGCCCTGATGCGCGGACATGAGGCTTCGCGGGTGGTTTTCGATCCGAAAGATTGGACGGTGCAGGGGTTCGAGGCGCTCAAGCGCAAACTCCCCTCCACGCACTTCGCACCCGTTACCGATTTTTCGCATCGAAAACGGATCGTCAAAACCGAAGAAGAGATCGCGATTCTGGCCGAAGCCGCGCGTCTTGGACGCGAAGGGTTCGATCTTTTCGCCGGCTATCTGAACCTCACCGGGCGGGGCAAGAGCGAAAAACGGCTCCATTTCGAAGCGGTGACGGCGCTCAGCCACCGGGGCGAATACCCGCTCAGTTTCGATCCGATCGTGGCTATCGGGCCCAATGCAGCCAAACCCCACGCCCTGCCGACCGACCGAACCCTCAAAGAGGGCGACCTGCTGCTGATGGATGCGGGCCTCAAATACAGACGCTACTGCTCCGACAGGACCAGAACCGTCTGCATGAAAGAGGGGGTCGCCTTCACGGACGAGCAGCGATTTCCTTCGGCCAAGATTCAGAAAGCCTACGACCTGGTGCGCAGAGCGCACGATACGGCGATCGAAAAGGCCCGAAGCGGCATGACGGGCGCGCGGATCGACCGCCTCGCCAGAGAGGTGATCGAAAAGGGCGGCATGGGCGAATACTTTGTCCACTCCACCGGGCACGGCGTGGGGCTCGATATCCACGAAATGCCCTACATTTCGGCCCGTGGGAAGACGGTCGTCGAAGACGGTATGGTCTTCACGATCGAACCGGGGGTCTACCTGCCAGGGGAATTCGGCATCCGCATCGAGGATATGGTTGTCATGGAAGATGGAAAGGCGCGAC
>JAUUDL010000138.1 GCA_030826715.1 Hydrogenimonas sp.
AAATCAATTGTGCTCCGATTTGTTTTCAAACGAAATGTTCTACCTTTCTATAATACCCCCAAGAAAAAAGACAAATAAAAAGACGATAGAATACAACGACATAGAAGGAAGGGGTTAGATAACAGCTATAAAAAGCTAATCACAATAGCGTATAATCAGCCTTAATGGATAAGTTGTTAAGCATATCAGAGGCCGCCAAGGTCCTCGGAGTATCGGAATCGACCCTTTGCAGATGGGATAGAGAAGGCAGATTGTCGCCTGATAAAAGAACTGAGTTCAGCTCCCGACTCTACGGTGCAAGATCAAAGAAAAACCAGAAGCTTCTTGAAGGGATGCAAAAGGCGGTGGATAATGCAGATCGCCCATAAGATAGAACTCTCCCCCAACAACAAACAATCCACCTATTTCTCGAAGGCTTGTGGCGTGGCGCGATTTGCATGGAACTGGGGGCTTGCCGAATGGAACAGGCGGTGGAAAGAAGAAGGGATCTGCTCGATAGGTATCGGATTAAAAAAAAGTTCAATGCCATCAAGAAAGAAAAATTTCCCTGGACGAGGGAAGTAACCAAGTATGCTGCACAGCAGCCGTTCATTGAGCTGAACAAGGCATGGAAACGCTTTTTTGACAAGAAAGCCGGAAAGCCGAAGTTCAAGAAGAAGGGGAAGTCCATCGACTCGTTCTACGTCGGCGGGGATCAGGTGAGAGTCAACGGCAAAAAAGTGAAGATTCCGAACCTCGGATGGGTGAAGATGCGAGAAAGCCTCCGTTTCGAAGGCAAAATCAACTCCATGACAATCTCACGCAAAGCAGACCGCTGGTTTGTGTCGTTTCAGATAGACGCGCAAATCAGCGATGTGCCTTGCAAAAGCCAAGCAAGCACGGGAACAGACCTCGGCGGCCGAAAGCTGGCTGCCCTAAGCGACGGAGTGGCAATCGCCGCCGTCGCTCCCCTTCAAACGAAGCTTCGACGGCTGAAGCGCCTGAGCCGTCAGCTCTCAAAAAAACAGCACCCGCGATTCAAAGGCGACACCACGCCTAAATCGAAAAACTTCATCAAGGCGCAGAACAGGATCGCTCGGCTTCACGCCAAGATTGGAAACATCCGGCAAAACGCCCTGCATCAGGTCACAACGTATATCACCGACCACTACAAATTCATCGGTATCGAGGATTTGAATGTCAAAGGAATGATGTCAAACGGCAGACTTGCCGGAACGATCGCCGACATAGGGCTCTACGAGTTCCGACGACAGCTTGAATACAAGGCGAAACGAAAAGGATGCGAGATAACGGTTGCAGACAGGTTTTTCCCAAGCTCCAAAACCTGCTGCCGATGCGGGACGCTCAACTACGAGCTGGGAAGCAAAGAAACATTCAAGTCTCCTTCATGTTCACTGGAGATCGACCGTGATCTCGGGGCCGCAGTCAATCTCGATCCGAAAAAACAACAAAAACCGGAAGTTCTCCGGGAATTTACGCTTGCGGAGATAACGGCTCTGCAACGGAAGGCCGGACTTTCCGTTGCAACCAGTATCGATGAACCAAGAATTAAACAGCAAAACCTATCTATGGATAGGTCTGCGTAAGTTTTAAAGAACGGTCAGGCACACCGGCATCAACCGTTCGATCAATCTGAAAAATATCATGCCGACTGGCTGGAGCGTGAGCTCAGCAGACCCGGAAGTCTCGCCAAAACCATCTTCGACAGCTACAAACGTCTCATCTCCATCCATATCACCGAAAGCGCTTTCGACCCGTTCGGGGAGTTCTGCTTCCCGGAACTCGACCACCGTCTCTTCGACGTCGAACGGATCAACCACAGAACGCGTGAACGCATTCTGGCGCTGCACAACTTTTCGAACGAAGGGGCCACGACGGAGCTTCCCTCCGTTTTCCCCCTGCCGATGAAAGATCTTCCGAGTTCATTCATCGTAGGAGAAGATCGGTCCATCACACTGGAACCCTACCAGATGCGCTGGCTTAAAGGTGCACTCTGATGTCGACAAAACCAACACGTACAAAAAGGAGAACTTTATGATTTCAAAATGTCTATTCCCCGCTGCCGGCTACGGCACCCGATTCCTTCCGGCGACCAAAGCGATGCCCAAAGAGATGCTCCCCATCCTCACCAAACCGCTAATCCAGTACGGTGTGGAAGAGGCGATGGATGCTGGATGTGATATCATGTCGATCATCACAGGCCGTGGAAAACGCGCGATCACCGACCATTTCGACATCTCCTACGAGCTCGAACACCAAATCAAAGGCTCCTCCAAAGAGGCCCTTTTGAGCGATATCCGCAAGATCATCGACAAATGCACTTTCACCTATACGCGCCAGAACGAGATGAAGGGGTCTGGGCGACGCCCCATCTGCAAAGGAAGGGTTCTCGTCGGGGAGCAGGACCCCTTCGCCGTCATTCTCGCGGATGACCTCTGTGTCAACCCGGATGGTGAGGGCGTGCTGCGCCAGATGATCGACCTCTGCAACAAATACCGATGCTGTATCGTCGCCATCATGGAAGTGCCCACCGAAGAGGTGCACAAATATGGGGTCATCGAAGGCAAAAGGATCGAAGTGGGTGTCTATATGGTCTCAAATATGGTCGAAAAACCCGACAACGACAAAGCGCCCAGCAATCTCGTCGTCATCGGACGCTACATCCTGACCCCCGATATCTTTGGCGTGATCGAACAGACCGAACCGGGAAAGAATGGGGAACTGCAGATCACCGACGCCCTGTGCGAACAGGCTAAAAACGGGATGGTCATCGCCTACAAATTCAAAGGAAAACGCTTCGACTGCGGAAGTGTCGACGGTTTCGTCGAAGCCACCAACTATTTTTACGCATTGGAAAAAGGGGAATAGAAAAAGCCGGGCGGCTCCGAAGAGCGCCCGGCCAGTCGTCTGAGTAGATGCGGTCTTATTTCAGGCCGTGGATGTACTCAGCCAGTTCTTTGATCTGTGCATCGTTCAAAGAAGCGACCTGGCCTTTCATCAGCATACCCATACCGTGTTGGTTGAGCGTACCGGCTTTGTAGCCTTTGATATCTTCTTCGAGTTTGCTGACGGGAAGACCGGCAATGACGGCAGATTTGCCGAGTGCTTTCTTTTCGCCTTTGGCGCCGTGGCATCCTGCACATTTTTTGAAGAGTGCTGCGCCGTCAGCCATAACCAGGCTTGCTGCTCCAGCGAGCATCAGTGCGAGAGTGATTTTTTTCATGACTATCTCCTTTGATGATTTATAATTTGCATTATAGCAGATTATTTCTGAAAAAGCTTGACGTTCATCAAGCTTTTTCTTTAACGAATGTTGCTCTATCCTTAGCAGGCGGGAACGTTACCGCTGTCGTTGGCATACTCGTATGAGAAATCGTAGAGATCTTTCAGATATTTCTTGAACTTCTCGCTTTTGAAGATCTTCTCGCCTTTGGGGCAGAGTTTACCCATTTCGTCGGCGAACTTGCCTTCTTCGTAGATCTCTTCCCACTCGTCCTGTGAGTGTTTGGCAGCGAATTTCGCACCGTTGAAGCCGCAAAGGTTTTTCACCTTTTTCTGATAGGTCTTCTGACCTTTGGCAGCGTCTGCCGATGCTGTCGTCGCTGTCAGTGCCATAGCAACGAATCCCGCTGCGACCAGTGTAAGTAGCTTTTTCATGTATACCTCCTAAATTTGATACCCACATTGTAAAAGACAATCGTGGAGTAATCGTGAAAACGATTTTATCACAATCTATTTTATTTTTCCAAATACTTTGTAGGTTTCCCAGTAGGTGTCGATCGCTTTGTGTAGATCGGTGTCTCTTAGCCATGTTTTGGGCATCAGGCCGTACTTTTGTATAACTTCTTCTGAAGCGACAGACCTCTTTTTGGTCGGGTGTTTGAGATAGTCGGCCAAAGCCCGCTTGACGCGCCGTTCACTGCTGTATTTGAGCAGATAGTCGAAAAAGAGTTTCTCCAGTGAAGGGGAGACATGGCGGTGGCAGGCGACACAGTTTCGTTCATAGACATTGACATTCGATCCCTGCAGAGCGGATAGAATGAGTAGTATCGTGACACTTAGACGTCCCATCGTACGATCACCTCCGAGCCTTTCGCGATTTTTGAATGAATGTCGATCTTGAAACCGTACTCCTGCGCGATCATCGCCACGATATTGAGCCCTATGCCAAAACCACCGACGCTGGTGTCGAAACGCTTGTAGCGTTTGAAGACTTCCCCGATCTGTTTTTCATCCATCCCGATGCCGGTATCCTGCACGAGGAGTTCTCCCGGTCGCAGTCGTACGAATACCTCGCCGCCGCGGCGGTTGTATTTGATGGCGTTGGAGAGAAGGTTGTCCACCAGCCGTGCCATCTTTCCCGGATCGACGACGAGCGTCACACCCGGCTGTGTATCGGTTTCGATCCCGATCTTTTTCGAATCGGCGAGGATCCTGAAATATTCGATGCGCTCCTTCAACAGTGCAGAGAGGTCCACTTTCACATCCTGCGAGGCGATCTGGTGGTGCAGGATGAGGTAGGTGAGGTCCTGGTAGATATGGCTGACGGTACGGGCGGCGATTTCGATGCGCCGGATCTTTTTGGCCTCTTTGGGATCGATGCGGCTGTGATCGATCATCTCGATGTTGCTCAAGATGGCGTTGACCGGCGTATTGAGCTCGTGGGTCGTATCTTTGATGAAGCGATCGAGCAGGTGAATGGCGTGCCGCATCGGGGCGAGAAAGAGGCGCACGAGCATGACACCCGAGAGCAGAAAAAGAACAAGCGTCGCCCCGCCGTAGAGAAGAATGTTTCGCCACGTCTGCATCATCCATGTCCTGTCGTCGTCGATCTCGACCACCACATACTTGGCGCCAAGATAGTAGGAGTCGAGGACGTGGATATAGTGGATGACGTGGTCGGTGATGTAGATCACCTTGTCTAGTTGGACCCCTTCGGGATGTTTGAGCGTCGAAAAGATACGTACTTTGTCGGCGTCGTAGATGGCGGAGCGATAGAGCGGGTTGCGTGGGTAGGTGCGGTAGCGGTCGAAATAGATGTGCAGAAGTTTCAAGCCGTCGATCAGCTCTTTGGAGTACTCCTCCAATTGCAGCCGTTTGGTCTGGAGCATCAGATCTTTTTGAAGGTTGTAGTAGATGGTGCTGCCCAGTATCAGGATCAAAAGCGTCAAAAAGGCGTAAAGTCCCAAAAAGCGCCACAGTGTGCGCTTTTCGCTATGGGAGATACTTGTAGCCGTAGCGTTTGATACTGACAATTTTCTCTTTTCCTATTATTTTGCGCAGATTCTTGATGTAGGTGCGCAGTGCCGATTCGCTCGGCGTCTCGTCGTAACTCCACAGATGGTCGTAGATCGTCTCGTGGGGCAGCACCTCGCCCGGATGGGCGAGAAAGAGTTTGAGCAGTACGAGCTCTTTGGGCTGTATTGTCGCCGGCTCGCCGTTGTGGTAGAGGGTGTTGCAGACAGTGTCGAACTCAATGTCGGGGGCGATCGTCACGCGCTCTTGCTCCCTGTGGGCGAAATTGCGTTTCAAAAGCGTGGTGATGCGAAGCAGCAGCTCCTTGAGCGCGAAGGGTTTTCTGATGTAGTCGTCCGCGCCGCTTTCGTACCCCTCTTCGAGGTTTTCGATCGCGTTGAGGGAGGTGATGAAGATGGCCGGGGCGTCGATGCCCCGCGCTCTGGCCTCTTTGAGAAGGGTGAAACCGTCTTTGCCCGGCACGTTGACATCGAGCAGAAGCAGGTCGTAGCGATTTTCGTAGAGCATCTCTTCGGCTTCGTCGCCGTCGTAGGCGATATCGACCGAAAAGCCCTCCTCTTCGAGAAAATCACCCACCGTTTCGGCGAGGTTGGTGTCGTCTTCGAGCAGAAAGAGCCTGTTTTTTACCGACATCTGTGAAGGTTAGATATGGCGTGCGACGAGCTGGGCGATCTGCTGCGCCGGCAGTGCACCGCTGACACGATCGACCTCCTGGCCGTGTTTGAAGACGATGATCGTGGGAATGCCGCGTATGCCAAACGGCGCGGCGAGCTGCTGGTACTGCTCGGTGTTGACCTTGGCAAACTGCGCCTTGAGCGGGAATTTCGATGCCGCCTCTTCGTAGGCGGGCGCCATCATCCGGCAGGGACCGCACCACGGTGCCCAGAAGTCGACGACGACGGGAATGTCGCTCTTTTGGATATGGATATCGAAAGTTTCGGGCGTCAGCTCCACCGGATGGGTATCGAGCAGGGATTGGTGGCAATAGCCGCAGTTGGCTTTGGTGTAGTGCTCTTTGACCGGAATCCTGTTGACTTTGTGGCAATGTGGACATACGACGTGAATGGTCGACATGAAAACCTCCTTATTTTCCTTTACATATCATACTTGCTTGTCATTATTGTATCGTATTGTCTGTCCACTCTTTTGTACCTTATGTCTCAAAACCGCTTCCAGAAGGCGCGGCTGAAGAGGATGAAGACGGTATAGCACTCCAGACGGCCGACGATCATCGCAAACGAAAAGACGATCTTGTCGATATCGGAGAAGAAAGCGAAATTCTCGGCCGGCCCCACATGGGCAAATCCCGGGCCGATATTGCCCACAAGTGCCAATGCACCGGAGATGGCTGTCATTCCGTCGTAGCCGCGGGCGTAGATATAGATGGCGGTGGCCGCGACGGTGAGCGTGAAGAGAATGAAAAATCCGAAGACCGAAGAGAGGACTTGCGTGCCGAGCTTCTTGCCGTCGATATAGACTGAAATCAGGGCTTTGGGGTGAAGGATGCGTTTGAATTCGGAAAAGAGGGTTTTGAAGATGACCAGGTAGCGGATCACCTTGACGCCGCCGGCGGTCGATCCGGCATTGCCGCCGACGAACATCGCCAGAAAGATGATCGCGACGGCCAGATGGCTCCATGTGCCGTAGTCGATCGTGGCAAACCCCGTCGTCGTCATCACCGAGGCGATCGTGAAATAGGCGTGCATCGACGCGTGATAGAACGTGTCGTGTGAGAGATCCATATGCACGAATGTCAGTGCCGTCCCCAGGATCAAAAAGAGGGTGAAATAGATTTTGACCTCTTCGCTCTCATATCCTTCCGGGTCGCCGCCGTAGAGGAGTTTCAGGTGCGCCAGAAAGTTGACGCCCGAGAGCATCATGAAAAGGGTTGTGACCCAGATGATGCCATCGTTGGAAGCGAAATAGCCGAGTGAACTGTTCTTGGTCGAAAAACCGCCGGTCGAGATGGTCGAAAAGGCGTGGCTGACGGCGTCGAACCAGTGCATCCCGAACCATTTGAGCAAAAGCGCGTCGATCAGCGTCAAAAGAAGATAGATGCCCCAAAGACTCAGTGCCGTATCTTTGATTTTGGGTGTCAGTTTTTCGACCTGGATACCGGTGGATTCGGCCTTGAAAAGGCTCAGGCTCCCGGAAGGGTTGATGACCGAAAGCAGACCGACACCGAGCACGATGATCCCCATACCGCCCAGCCAGTGCATCAGACTGCGGTGAAAGAGGATCAGATGGGGGAGCGACTCGATGTCGGTATAGACGGTGGCACCGGTGGTCGTGAAACCGCTGATCGCTTCGAAAAAGGCTGAAGAAGGGCTCACCTGGGTATAGAGCAGCAGCGGCACTCCGCCGGCGATGCCGAGGAAAAGCCACAGAAGATTGACGGTGAGGATGCTTTCTCGTATATTGAGTTGGAAATCGTGATCTCTGAGCGCAAACCAGAAGATGGCGTTGACGGCAATGAAAACGGTAATGAAAAGCAGCATCGGCTTGACGTCTTCATGATAGATGAGGCCGATCAGGATATCGAGTAGCAAAAATGCGCCGAGCGCGACGCCGATGATTCCAAGGAATTTGAGGATGCTTTTATAATCCATAGATCCATACTTTGAGCGAAGGGGCGGCCGACTCTTCGGCGAAGATGACGAAGATGTCATCTTCCCGGGCGATGAGAGGTTCCGTCAGGGGCAGAAGCTTATCGGTCCGTATCAGATAAGCGGCGGTATTTGGTTTAAGCTTCGGCGGACTGATACGTTGGCCGATCAGTTTGGAATCGGGAAAGACTTTGCGCAGGAAAATCGTCGCTTTCCCGCCGCAGAATTTGCGCTCCATCACCACACCGGCCGAGTAGATGCTCTCCAAAATGGCGTTGTAGGCACTCGTTTTCGGCCCTCGTACGACGACGATGCCCAGTGTGTGCATCAGGTTGTAATATTCTATTTCGTTGTTGACTGAGACCACTTTGTGGATGCCGTGCTCTTTCGCTTCGAGGCATTTGATGATGTTGTATTCGTCGTTGTCGGTCGCCGCGATCATCATGTCGGCGTTTCCGAGCCCCTCCTCTTCAAAAAGCGGGGCGGTGCCGTATTTGCAGCTGATGGCGATCGCCTCCCCTTCGAGCTTTTCATCGGCAATTTCACACTGTTGGACATTTTTGTCGATCAGCTTCACCTCCTTGCCGTAGTCGATCAAAATTTTTGCGATCTCTATGCCAAGATCGCCGGCACCGAATATGACGCATCGCTCGATGGAGCGGGGGGCTTCGGACTCGAGTTTGTCGCACAGTGCGCGAATGGCGCTCACCTCTCCGAAGAGATAGACCAAATCGTCCGGTTCGATTTCGGGCACGGAAGGGATGAAGAATTTTTTGTCGCGTTCGATACCGACGACGGCGTACGCACCATCGGGTATGTCTGTATCGAGACGCATCGGTTCCGTGATCGCGGTGGCTCTGACGGAAATGAGTTTCATTCCGGTATAACGAAAGGTTTTGACATTGTTGGCCTTGGGATACCGCAGCAGTGACTCGACGGTTTTGGAGGTCAGCGACATCGGAAAGATCGCCTGGTCGATGCCTAGTTTCTCTTTGAACGAGCTTTTGGCGAAGAAGGTGTTTTTGAGGCGGATGAACTTCCGCTTCACCCTGATGGTATCGTCGGCGATCAGCGTGGAGATGAGGTTGGCTTCGTCCATGTTGGTCACGGCGATGAAGAGGTCGGCCTCTTTGTCGATCAATTTCCTGTAGGTGAGAGGGTCTTCGATATCGCCATGCAGAGGGAGGATGTCGAGGCTCTCCTGCAGGCGCTGCAGCGCTTCGGCGTTTCGGTCGATGACGGTGACATTGTGGCCGATCGACAACGTGCGTGCGAGATTGAACCCCACGCGCCCGGCACCGGCGATGATGATATCCATGATTACAGATCCTTCCTTGTAGCTGATTTACGGCTTTTTTGCGCTTTGAGTTTTTCGCGTTTGAGCCTGAGACGCTCTTTGATGTTTTTGATGCGCCCGATTTCCAGCTTTTCGAGATCGACTTCGGCCTTTTCGATCTCTTCTCCGACCTTCACCTCGAGCATCTCCGACTTTTTCATCGCCAGAATCTGGGAAGGGAAGACGCTTCTGTGGCCTGTGATCAGAAAGCTGATGACGGCACTCAATGCGGCGTAATGGGCGATTTCGAGGCCGAAGAGTTCGACCGCCATGATCGTGGCGGCGATCGGTGCGTTGGTGGCGCCGGCGAGGACGCTGACAAATCCAAGGGCCGCGAAGAGCGCGATGTGGTCCCCACCGATCAGTTGGCCGAACATATGGCCGCTGGTGGCGCCGATATAGAAGATGGGTGTCACGATGCCGCCGCTTCCTCCCACCCCCAGCGTGATCGATGTAAAGAGTGTCTTGAGCAAAAAGGCGTACCAGGGAAGATCTTTGCTGAAGTAGGGGTCGGGGTTGAGTGTATCTTTGATCGTTTCAAGGCCGAGCCCCAGATAGCGGTCGCCGAAGATCCATGCCAGCCCGACGAGCACGAGGCCGCCAGCAAAAGCGATGAGGTAGGGGTGCCACGGCATCTTTTTGATCAGCCTGTGCGTCTGTGAGACCGATGTGGCCAGGATATCGGAGACGAAGCCGAAAAAGAGGCCCGCGGCGACTACCTGGAAAATGAGCGGCAGATCGAGCGCGACATTTTGATAAAAACGGACATCGAGATAGGTGTACTCGATCCCCAGAAACTGCGCGGTGGTGAAGGCGGCGAATCCGGCGATGAAGGAGGGAAGGAGGACATCGTACAAAATGACGCCGATAATCAGCACCTCCACCCCGAAAATCGCCCCGGCGATCGGCGTACCGAAAACGGCGGCGAAACCGGCGCTGATGCCGCAGATCACCAGTTTTTTGCGATCTTCGGGCGAGAATCTGACCATATCCGAAAAGAGCGACGCCACACCCGCACCGATCTGCGCGCCCGGACCCTCCTTGCCCACCGAACCGCCGGCGAAGATCGTGAGCACCGTAGCGAAGAGTTTGACAGGGATCACCTTGGCATCGATCTTTCCATGCTTTTTATGGACCGCTTCGATCACCTTTTCGGTTCCGTGCCCCTCTGCACTCGGTGCGAAGGTTTTGACGATCCATACCGTCAAAACAAGGGCGATGGGGAGCATGTAGTAGTAGTCGAAAGGAAGGGTGTTCCGGCTCTCTTCGGCGATCTGGAGGCTTTTGAGAAAAAAGGTGACGATGGAACCGATGATGATACCGATCAGGGAGGAGAGAAAGACCCATTTGGCGACACTGAAAAAGATGGCGGTCTGTTCGGTAATGTGTTTGCGGATCATTGGGGACGTGCCCTCGCGTCTGAATTTGGTAGAAAAATTATAACGCGATTTTCTTCTCCATTGATTGAGGTCGATCAAACATGGAATATAAGCAATATGTAAGTTGTTGGAGAGTAAAATCCGCCCAAATCTTCAGGACTCTCTAAGCTGCAACATCACGCCAGCTTGCCAGCCCGTTCATGTGGCGGCCAATGCCGTCAATTTATTCACCGTATCATTATCGCCGTTTCGGAGAACTCATTTTATGTTCATATTCGATACCCTTTCTCTTGTTTTCGTTGGTCTTATCCTGTTGGGTGCGTTTCCCAATCTCTTCTATTCCTGGGGATATCTGCCTCATATTCAAAGAAAATAGCACTATCAGATCCACTATTTCGCCTTCATTCTTTCGATGCTGGGGGTCGTGACGGCGGGGAATGCGCTGATCTTTCTGCTCTTTTGGGAAGTCATGAGCCTGACATCCTGGCAGCTGATTTTGACCGAGGCCGAAGAGAAGAGTACGATCGACGCGGCGCGATTTTATTTCTTTATGACCCATTTCGGCTTTGTCTTTCTCTTACTCTTCTTCCTCATCGTGACCGATGGAGATATGGAAATAAGTTTTGCGCAGATGAAGGGTATCGCTCATGCTTTCGCCTTTCCGACGCTCCTTTTTCTTTTCCTTGCCCTGGGATTTTTGAGCAAGGCGGGTGCGGTACCGCTGCATGTATGGCTTCCATATGCCCATCCGGCAGCCCTCAGTCCCGTATCGGCCCTGATGAGCGGTGTGATGCTCAAAGTGGCGATCTACGGGATGTTCCGTTTTCTTTTCGACGTACTCTATCCCTGGCCGCTGGAGTGGGGCGTGCTCGTGCTGATTGTCGGGGCACTCTCTTCTTTGATCGGCGTTCTCTATGCTTTGAGTGAGCACGATATCAAGGCGCTGCTGGCCAACCACTCGATCGAGAATATCGGCATCATCCTGATTGGCTTTGGAATGGGAATGATCTTCGACGCCCTGAAACTACCCACACTCAGCTCCTTCGCCTTCATCGCCGCGCTCTTTCACACCTTCAACCATATGAGTTTCAAATCGCTTCTGTTTATGGGCGCAGGGAGTGTGTTACATGAAACGCACACCAAAAATATCGAAATGTACGGCGGCCTGATCAAATCGATGCCTGTGACGGCGCTGACCTTTCTTCTGGCGAGCGTATCGATCAGCGCACTACCGCCGACCAACGGCTTTTTGAGCGAATGGATGATCTTCCAGTCGCTTCTGGGATCGAACCAGATCGGCGATATGTCGCTCAAATTGGCCATTCCTTTTGCCGTCTTCGCCCTTGCGCTGACCGACGGCCTGGCGATCGCCTGTTTCGTGAAAGCCTACGGCATCACCTTTCTGGGGTTGCACCGCAGCAGCAATGCCAAACATGCGCACGAAGTCAATCTGCGAATGCGCACGGGAATGGTATTGATGGCGGGCGTCGTCGTTTCGTTGATGCTCTTTGCCCCATGGTTTATCGGATGGTTCGACAAAGCGTTGCAGGGTTTGGGCCACACCGGAGTCTACGCGAAAATTTTTCCGCACGGGATATGGCAGATGCATTCGGTTTCGATTCATGGAGGCGTCGTCTCGCCGCCGCTGCTGCTTTTAACGCTCATGGCGGTCACCGGCCTGCTCTGGTGGGGCTATAAAGCGCTGCGGGTCAAGGAGAGAATTCGCCATACCTGGGCCTGCGGCTTACAGAACGGGTGCGCGCACGCAATACTCTGCCACCGGTTTCGCCGGGCCTATCCGACGCTTCTTTAACTGGCTCTATCGTCCACAGGAGCATTTCGAAAAGGAGACGATGGCGGGCCACACGACCAAATTTTCCCGCAGTCACTACGCCGTGCATGTCAAGCCGCTCTTTGAAACGGCGCTCTATACCAACACTTCGAGGCTTGCCAATGTCATCAGCTACTACATCTACCGACTTGCGCACTTCGAGCAGACGCGCTATGCGGCGATGATCTTCAATCTGATGCTGCTGGTGCTATTCAGCTACCGTATCTTCGCACATCAGTTCAGCTGGGCCACTTTCGCGCTCGAATCGGTGGTGATGATCATCTCGATCAAAGTCCTCATCGTAGGAGAGAAGCGATGATACTCTATCTGCTTACGATCGCGTTTTTGATCGCCATCGCGCCGTTGCTGCTCACCTTCATCAAGGCGTTGAAGATGCGGCTTCTGTTCAAACGCCCATTGCCGCTGCTTCAGGGCTACCGAGACTTTTCAAAACTGCTGAAAAAAGAGACGATTATCAGCGAAGAGGCGAGTGCCATCACGCGCGTCGCGCCGTTTCTGGTGCTCTCTCCGCTGCTGGTGGTCCTCTTTTTTCTCCCGCCCGCGGCGCAGGGTGCCTTTTATGTGAGTTTCGTCGATGCCTTCACCATCACCGGCCTGCTGGCGCTTTCGACCTTTTTCCTGATGCTGCCGGGGCTCGATGCCGGCAGCAGTTTCGGCGGCATGGGCTCGAGCCGTGAAGCCTTCATCGCCGCATTGGTGGAGCCGGCGATGGTGCTCACGGTTTTCAGCGTGTCGATGATGGCGGGCGATCTGGGTGTCGGGCAGGCCGGGGTCAACCTGGCGACCTCTTTCCCCAAAGAGCATATGGCCAGCTTCCTCTTCGCCGCCATCAGCTTTTTTATTCTCCTTGTCGCGGAAAACGGGCGGGTGCCGGTGGACAATCCCGAAACCCATCTGGAATTGACGATGGTGCATGAAGCGATGATACTGGATCTCACCGGCGTCTATCTGGCACTGATCGAGAGTGCGGCCTCGGTGAAATTTGTCATTTTCGCCTCGCTTTTCGCCTCTCTGTTTCTCCCCTTCGGGCTGACGCTCGCGTGGCCTCTGGCACTCCTCGTTTTCGTGGGCAAGCTCTTTCTCATCGCCATCGCCGTGGCGCTGATAGAGGTCAATTCTGCCAAGCTGCGACTTTTCAAAGTGCCCAACCTTTTGGGTATCGCGATCGTCTTCGCCTTTTTGTCACTCATCACCTTTTACGTCCTTGGAGCCTGATATGGTCGATTTTTTGATAGGTATATTTCTTGCGACACTCATCACCGCACTCTTCACCACGCGCCTCTACCGATTGCTGATGTGGTATTCGCTCAACTCCCTGACACTCGGCATTCTTGCACTGACGATCGGAAGCCAACTCGGCGACGGGGCGATGATCGCCAGCGGTATCATCACACTGATCGTCAAAGCGGCGGCGATCCCCTACATTCTCAAGCGGCTGAGCCAGAAATTCAGGCTCGTGCGTCAGATTTCGCCCAATATCAAGGTCCACTACGCCATCATGCTCGTCCCCGCGATTTTGGTTTTCACCTTCTACCTCGCCGAACCGATCACCCATATGATCGATGGCAACGCCAATTATGTCGCGGTGAGCATCTCGTCACTCTTTTTGGCCCTTTTGCTGATGATGGAGCATACCAATGTCGCCCCGAAGATCGTCGGCTTCCTCTCGATGGAAAACGCGCTTTTTCTGCTTGGAACGACGGCGACGGCCGGCATGCCGATGCTCGTTGAGCTTGGGATCTTTTTCGATCTTTTGATGGCGATCGTGGTGATCAACCTGCTGTTTCAGTACGAGGAGGTGCGCGGATGATGCTTCTCTTTCTTCTCCTACCGCCGCTGGCGATGTTTGTGGCTACCTTTGTCCATGCACCCGCCGTGCGAAAAATCTATCCGGTCACATCGTTCGCGATCCTGGTTCCGATCGTGGCACTCTTTTCGCTTGATAAACCCTACGCCCTGTGGGGCGAGTATCTGGTAGCCGACGATCTGAACACCTACATCCTTCTCGTCTCGTCGATCGTCGGTATCGGCGTCACACTGGCACTTTTGACGCTCAAAAAACATGTGGAGGTGAGCGATTTGGCCTACCGCCGCTTCTATCGCTTTTTCGCCCTTTTTTGGATCGGACTGACCCTCTCCATTCTCGCCAACCATATGGGGATCTACTGGATCGGCCTGGAGATGGCGACTCTCTCGACCGTCTACATGATCAAGACCAATGCCTCCGCCGATGCGCACAAGCAGGCATGGAACTATATGATCGTGGGCGCCATCGCCATCTCACTGATCCTTTTTGGGATTATCCTCATCTACGCTTCGGCCAAACCGGTGCTGGGAGAGGATGCGATGCTCTTCAGTGGGCTGGGCGCGAAGGCGGCCGAGCTTCCTTCACCCTTTCTCTTCGAGATGGGCTTTGCCATCGCGACGGTGGGGATGTTCGTCAAGATGGGCTTTTTCCCGATGAACCTCTGGCTCGCCAACATCGAACGCGCCTCCTTTATATCCTGTGGCCGCACTCTTCAGCGGCATTTTGGAGAGTGCCGTGATGATCGGCTTTTTCCGTTTCTCCACCGTCGCCAAGGCGGTCAACGAAGCGCATCTTTTCGCTTTCGTCTTCGTCTATACATTGCTGACGATCTTCATCGTCGCCTTTTTGATCTACCGCGCCAAAGATTTCATGCGCCTCTTTTCATTGTCGGGTATCGAACATATGGCGCTGATCGCACTCTTCTGGGTCAGTGGCGGAACCTTCGCGGCCCTTCTGCACTTCGGGGCGCACGCCTTTTTGAAGCCCGCCCTTTTCCTTTCGACGGGCGTTTTGGAGTCGCAGGGACGCTGCCATATCGCCGGCGCGCTCAAAGGCTACAGCGGCAAAAAAGGCGCGATCTTCTGGTTTCTGGTTTCACTCTTTCTGTTGGCGATCGTCTCACTGCCGCCGAGTCCGATCTTCTTTTCCGAACTCTACGGATTTTCGGCGATGATCGAAATGGCCAAGCACAGCGACCATCTTTTGGCGATGATCGGCGCGATTTTGTTGCTGCTGATTCTGCTTTCGGTCATCTTCTACCGCTTCGTGGCCATCTACCAATCGATGAAATACGAGGGTGAAACGATCGAGAAAAAGGTCTATACAGGCGAGCTTTTCGCACTCGTTATTTTCGCTGTCGCACTCGTGGCACTGCTAGCCCCCTCTTCGATGGCGTTTTTACGGGGAGTGGTATCATGAGGTTTGTCGCACGTTTTGCCAAAGAGCGTCAATCGTCGTTTGAGGTGATCACCGTCTTTGACGAAAAAACCGAAATAGAGCAGATCGACAAAGCCGATCCTGTTGTCGAAACGATCGCCACGAAGTACCCCGCCGCGATCTGGTTCGAAAGAAAGATGCATGACGATTTCGGCATCCGCATTGAGGGGGCGTTCGATCACCGTCCGCTCGTGCATCAGGAGCGGTTCCCCAAAGATATCCATCCGATGCGCAAGGATTTTACCGAACAATCACTCGATTTCGCCGAATATCGCCCCTACAAATATGAAGCGATCGGCGGCGAAGGGGTCTTCGAAGTGTCGGTGGGGCCTATTCATGCCGGTATCATCGAACCGGGCCATTTCCACTTTTCGCAGGCGGGAGAGGATATACTCCACCAGGAGGTGCGCCACTTCTACAAATACCGTGCGATCGAAAAGATGGTCGAGGGGATGGACCCATTGCAGGCTGCACCGATCATCGCCCGTATAAGCGGCAACGAATCGGTGGCCTACCAGATCGCATGGCGCGACATCGTGGTACAGGCATTAGGAACGGTACTGCCGAATGCACTTCTGAAACGCCATGCGCTGCTGCTGGAGCTTGAGCGTATCATCCACCATTTGACCGACCTGGGGTTCATTTCCAACGATGCCGGTTTTGCCGCGGCACTGGCGTTTTGCTCCAAACTGGCCGAAGAGGCGCGGCGCATGATGAAGCATCTGACGCGCCACCGTTTCGGTTTCGACGCGATCACCTTCGAAGCCGATCCCCTCGATATCGGCGCACTGGGGCAGTGGCTGGATCATCTGCAAGAGCAGATGCAGTGGTTCAGGGAGTGGGTTATCGATATCCCGTCACTTTGGGACCGTTTCGATACGACCGGCATTTTGACCCCTTATAAAGCGAAAAAGTACGATACCGTGGGTATCGTTGCCCGCGCGTCGGGTATGGCGGTCGATGTACGGCTCAATCCTTTCTATCTTGAACACGGCTTTCGGATGCAGACGCAGAGCAACGGCGATGTGGCGGCGCGGTTCAAGCTGCGGCTGGATGAAGTGGCTAACTCGATCGAGATGATGCGCCGTTTCATGATGGATAATGCCCCATCAACATGCAAGGTGCAATCAGAAGCGAAAGGCAGCTATAGTGCCTTTGTCGAGAGCTCCATCGGGGAGCTTTTCATGACAGCCGACATCAAAAATGGAAAAATCGAAAGATTTTTCGTGCGCGACCCGAGCTTCATGAACTGGCAGGCGCTGCATCTGATGATGCCGGGCAACATTATCGCCGATTTTCCGCTCATCAACAAAAGCTGCGATCTCAGTTACGCCGGTAACGATTTGTGATTTGACATAACAGGTCTAAAAGTAATACAATTGTGTATTACAATATAAGGGGTAAGATATGGTGACTGTAAGATTGCCCGAAGAGATGGAGAAAGCGCTCAACCGATATGCAAAGATGCACGATAGGTCCAAGAGTCAGGTGATCAAAGAGGCTCTGGCTTGTTATCTGGAAAGAGAGGATGTTTCCACGCCTTATACGTTGGGTGCCGATCTCTTCGGCCGCTATGGAAGCGGTGAAAAGGATGGATCGACAACCTACAAAAGTCGCATTAAAAAGATGATCGATGCGAAACATCGTACTCGTTGATACCGGTCCCATCGTTGCGCTATTTGATCGTGATGATCTCCATCATGATCGCGTCGTGCGATTTTTGGAAGAGTTCGAAGGAAAACTCGTCACGAGTTGGCCTGTCATGACGGAAGTGAGCTATATGCTCAACTTCAACCTCCGTGTCCAGATCGACTTTCTCAAATGGGCCGAACGCGGTGGTGTCGAAATATGGCAGATAGACCAGCATGAGTTGGATAAGATGATCGAAGATATGGAAAGGTATCTCAACGTGCCGATGGATCTGGCTGACGCTTCACTGCTATTTTTGGCAAAAAAGCATCGTATTGACTCCATCGTAACCATCGATAGAGATTATTACATCTATCGTACGAATGAAAAGAAGATGCTTCGGCATCTGTTGGATGAGGAGGGAGAATGATACGTTTCTGGGAAAAAAGGGCAAAAACAAGCGTAGTGACGGAACATCCGGAACTCGAAACGCAGATCGATCAGATCAGACGATCGATCAAAGACGAAGTGAAGCGCAAATTTGCCGGATCGTTGGCTATCCGCATGGTCGACAGCGGCAGTTGCAACGCCTGTGAAGCGGAGTGCAACGCGCTTTCGAATCCCTACTATGACCTCGAACGTCTCGGTATCCGATTCGTCGCGAGCCCACGGCATGCGGACGTGATGCTTCTCAGCGGTCTTTTGACGTTCAACATGTACCACCATGTGATGGATGCCTGGGCGCAGATTCCCGAACCCAAATGGAGCGTGACGCTGGGCGATTGCCCCCTGATGAATGCACCGTTTCAAAAGAGCTTCGCCATCAAAGGGCCCGTGGCCGAACATCTGCCGGTGGCCCACCATATTCCCGGATGCCCGCCCGATCCGGAAACGATCATGCAGGGGCTGCTCGAATTTTTGAAAAAGATCTGAATTTGAGGTAAAATAGGCCTTAAAAAAGGCCCCTCTTTGCAGTTTGAAACCTATCCTTTCGAAAAGCTCGCCAAACTACTCGAAGATATTACGCCAAATCCCGACTATGCGCCGATTTCGCTGACGATCGGAGAGCCGCAGTTCGAAACGCCGGCGTTCATCACCCAGGCGCTGTGCGATAATGCGCCACTTTTGAAAAAGTATCCGAAAACGTCGGGTGAGCCCGAGCTGAGAGATGCCCAGCGCGGTTTTGTGAAGCGCCGATTTCACATCGAACTGGACGATTCACAGATCATCCCCACATTCGGCACCAGGGAACTTCTTTTCAACTTCCCGCAGTTTCTTCTGGCCGACAAAGAAGCGCCGGTGATGGCCTATACGAACCCTTTCTATCAGATCTATGAAGGGGCGGCGATCGCCAGCGGCGCGGAACGGATACACCTCAATCTGACCAAAGCGTGCAACTTCCTGCCCGAAATCGACGAAGCGAAACTTTCACGATGCGACCTGGTCATTTTGAACTTCCCGAACAACCCGACCGCCTCGGTGATGCCTTTGCCGGTGATGACGGAGTGGGTGAAGCTGGCGCTCAAACACGATTTCGTCCTGGTCAACGACGAATGCTACAGCGAAATTTTCACCCATACGCCGCCGCCATCTTTGCTTCAGGCCTCGATCGAAGCGGGCAACCCCACCTTCAAAAACGTCTTAGTGATGAATTCGGTCTCCAAGCGCTCGAGCGCGCCGGGGCTTCGAAGCGGTTTCGTCGCCGGTGACGATACCATCTTGCGCGAATATATGCGGTATAGAACCTATGTGGGCTGCGCTTCGCCGCTTCCCCTTCAGATGGCGGCCGCCGCGGCGTGGAACGACAGCGAGCATGTCATCGCTTTTCGTGAAAAGTACAAGGAAAATTTCGAGATTGCCCATGAAATACTGGGCATCCCGGTCCCCGAAGCGACCTTCTATATCTGGCTGGAGGTGGGCGACGAACTCGAATTTACCAAACGCCT
>JAUUDL010000040.1 GCA_030826715.1 Hydrogenimonas sp.
AAGACCTGTCGGCCAGTCGAGTGCTTTACCGATGCCGACACTGTTGGCCCACTCGTCGCTGACATGCGCGAGGTAGTAGCTGAAGTTGAAGGTCGTACCCGATCCGTCGGCGCGGTGGCAGACGACGATCTTTTTGTGCGGAAGTTTCACGCCGGGATTGTCTTCGGTGATGCGTTTGTCATCCCAGAACTTGATCTTTCCGAGAAAGATCTCTGCGAGGTCTTTGTTTTCGAGTTTCAGCTCACCGTCTTTGACGCCGGGAATGTTGTAGGCCGCGACGATCGATCCGATGACGGCAGGGAACTGATAGAGGCGCTTTTTGTCCAGTTTTTTCGGTTTGAGGGGTTTGTCGCTCGCGCCGAAATCGACGGTACGCGCGCTGATCTGTTTGATGCCGCCGCCAGATCCGATGGATTGGTAGTTGACCTGGTTACCTGTGGCTTTTTGGTACAGGTAGGCCCAGTCGAAATAGACGGGTGCGGGGAACGATGCACCTGCTCCGCTGATATTGGCAGCGCTTGCTGCGATGACTCCTGCGGCCAGTGCGGCCAGTGTCTTCTTGATCATGTTGTCTCCTTGGCTGATATTGACGGTGCTATTGTAGTAAAGGACGGATACATTTCGATTACACAATGGTATAATCGTTGTTACCGTAATGAAATAATTCTGTATTAAAATCCATTCCAAACATAATTAATAAAGGAAAAAGATGCTTTCCAATTTCGAAGAGAAACTCAAAGAGATCAACACAATGATGCGTGATCTTGCCCATACGGTCGTCGAAGGGCAGCGACTGAACTATCAGGGGTTCAAAGATGGCGATATGGAGAAGTTCACCGAGGCGCGTGCCATGGTGAAAGGTGTGGGGGCAAAGGCCAACGAGATCGATCAGGAGATCATCAAGACCCTGGCACTCTTCGGCCCCGAAGCGACGGAGCTTCGCGAAATGGTGGGCTACCTCAAGATCACCAATGAACTGGTCAATACCGCCTCCACGATACGATCGTACGCCAAAAACAACAAATCGCTGATGGCCGGCGAGTTTGAGTTGGGCGATCTCTATACATCGTTGATGGCGCTGCATGCCAGCGCGCTTGAGTCGCTCGAGAGCATGGAGAAGATGGTGGACCTTGCGCAGAGCGGCGAAGAGATCCGAATGCGCTACCGGACCATCAAGGTCGAGGAGTCCAAAGGCGACGACCTCTACTCGATCGTCCAAAAAGACATTTCCGAAATGCTCTGCAGCGTCAACATCGATCCGATCGACTATATGACGATTCTGAAGATGGCAAGAAAGCTCGAGCATATCAGCGACCATGCGGTCAATGTCGCGCGGCTCATCCTCTTCATCAAATTCGGCGGAGACCTGGAGAGCTACTGATGGCACTGATCGCGGTGATCGAAGACGAACAGGATCTGCTCGATCTGCTCGAATACCATCTGCAAAAAGAGGGGTACGAAACATTCGGCTCCGTGACGGTGCGCCCGGTCGAGAAGCTGCTCGAAGAGGAGCGCCCCGACCTGATGATCGTCGACCGCAACCTTCCTGGGGTGGAGGGAAGCGAATTTGTCCGCAAAATTCGAAAGAGCGGCGTGGACGTACCCGTCATTTTCCTGAGCGCCAAGGCTTCGGATAGTGAGATCGAAGAGGGGTTTCTGCGCGGCGGCGACGACTACGTCACCAAACCTTTCAATATCAAGGAGCTGCTGCTTCGCGTCAAGGCGATGCTGCGACGAAGCGGGGGAGGAGTGGGCGAAGAGATCACCTATCGCGATATCGTCCTCAAACCCCAAAGCCGCGAAGTGCTCATCGACGGCCGTCCGGTGGAGCTGACGAAACTCGACTTCGAACTGCTTTCGGCACTGCTGAAAAACCGCAGCAGAGTGCTCACGCGCGACGAACTGATCGACATGGTGTGGCATGGCGAAGAGGGGCTGCAGGAGCGCACCGTCAACGTGGCGATCAATCGGCTCAAAGAGAAGATCGACCCCGACAAGAGCAAAAATTACATCAAGTCGGTTCGCGGCGTAGGGTACCAGGTGTGCTGAAACCCCGCTTCAAAATCTCGCAGATCTTCGTCATCAACTTCACGCTGCTGCTGCTTGGTGCACTGGCGATCATCTCTTTTGTCGTCTACTACTCGCTCAAAGAGATCGAGATCAAGCAATACACCACCCAGCTCAAGAGTGAACTGGCCTATGTGAGGGCCCGCCTGGACGAAGGGAAGTCGCTGGCCGAAGTTGGCAGGGAGATGAGCGAGATCGTGGGGCGCCCATTACGGGTGACATTGATCGCCAAAGACGGCACCCCCCTTTTTGACAACGAAGCTGATGTACGAACCATGGAGAACCACGCCAACAGGCCCGAAGTGATGGAGGCGTGGCGCAAAGGGTTCGGGACATCGGTCCGTTACTCCAGAACCGTCAAAAACGACCGTATCTACGCCGCCATTCCCATGCAGTGGAATCATCGGCCGGCGATATTGCGACTCTCGGTCTCTTTGGAAAACGTGATGGCCGATTTTCAGATGCTCTGGTGGCGTCTGGCGGTCGTTTTCGCGTTCATCGTCGCGATCGGAATCGTCATCAGCCTGGTGATGCAAAAAGAGATCGGCGGTGAGCTCGAAAAGCTTAAAGGTTATCTTGAGGCGATCACGAAGAAAAAATACGACGCTTCCTATATAGCAGGCTTTTCCGACGAGTTCGCCTCGATCGCTTCTTTGCTCAAAAAACTTGCCAAACGGCTCGAAAAGAACGAGAAGCGCAAACGCAAATATACCGCCAAGCTCAAATTGATCAACAAGCAACGCAGCGACGTGATCTCGGCGATCAGCCACGAATTCAAGAACCCTGTCGCGGCGATTACGGGATATACGCAGACACTGCTCGACGACGATGGTCTCCCTGTCTCGCTGCGCCGGAAATTTCTCGAAAGAATAGAACAGAACACCAACCGCATTACCGACATGATCGACCGTCTCAGCTTCGTCACGAGGCTCGAGAGCAGTGAGATCGCGCCGCAAAAGAGCGACTTCGACCTCCTTCCCGTGCTCGAGCAGACGGCGGCATCGCTGGAACAGAAGTATGCGGGCAGAAAAGTGGTGGTCGAAGCGGAGCCCTGTCTGATTCACGCCGACAGGACGATGATGGAGATGGTGGTGGTCAATCTCGTGGACAATGCGCTCAAGTACTCCGACGAGGATGTCATGGTGACGCTTAAAGACGGGAAGCTCTGTGTCAGCGACCAGGGGCGCGGCATCCCCGCCGACGATCTGGAGAAGGTGACCAAAAAGTACTACCGCGTCGATAAAAACGCCTGGGACAATTCGATGGGTCTTGGTCTGGCGATCGTCAAATACATTCTCAAGCTCCATCATTCGGAAATCACGATTGACTCAACGCTGGGCGAGGGGACGACGATCTGCATCACCCTACCGGCCATTTGCCAGATTTACCAATATAGTAAGATCAGTGAATCATCAAAAAAAATGAAACAGACTTCAAATTAGACTTATTTATATATCACCATCTACACCAACAGTACAATCTGATAAATAAAATCTACTTCATTTCCCTTAATTTAGCTACGATTAAAATAAGTCACGTTAGACTGAAAACGTCGTAAATTAGGCACTTTAAAGAGTTTTGTGAAGCTTATTCGAACGATAAGCCTCACGAAATTTACGGGTGGTGGCTCACGGATCATGCCCCGAAAGTGAACTAAAAACTGATGTTACGTACTATACACCATCATCCGTCAAACGAGAACGCATACGATGCGAGGTGAAAAGGTTCGGGCGTAGCCAAAGCTACGTTCGGTTCTTTTCAACGACGTCAGCGTGTGCGTTATCGTTTGACCCCGAAAGGGCGGCACCATCGGCGTAGCTTTGGCTACGCCTCACCGCCGCGCCTTGCACTCGCACGACGCTGATGCC
>JAUUDL010000082.1 GCA_030826715.1 Hydrogenimonas sp.
AGGGCGTAGAGTTTCAAGTAGACGGCCTCCACGCTGGCAGGCGCTTCGTCTTCGAAGAGGAACACGACACGAAAGTTGTCTTCGAGCATTTCCGCTTCTGCGATGCCGGCAAGCGTCAACATCACCTGGACATTTTTATGCGCATCGCCTTTGGCCTCTTCGATAAAAGGCACGAACGCGTTCAATGCATTGACAATCAACTCATCCGTAACATCGAACAGCTGCTCGCTCTTGCCAAAATCGATCGCTTCGCCGCATGCTTGAAGCGCGGCGATCAAGACCGCAGCGGAACCGAAGTTTTCGTTCCAGTTGATGAGCGGATAGACCGCCTGCAGAATCTTGTCGTGATTCTTCTGCCCACGATCGACACGGCATATACCAAACGCCAATGGCTTGCGATACCCCTCCTGCTCTTCGATACTAAGAACAAAATCCTTGAACGCATTTTTCGATGTGATTTTTTCGATAGCCATAAAATCTCCTGCATAAAAATTATGCGATTATACTTAAAATCATCTGATTTGCTATTGAATTTTTCAAAGTATTGATGTAAAATAGCGCTCCGCATTCGCTGATGTAGCTCAGCTGGCTAGAGCACTTGATTCGTAATCAAGAGGTCGCGGGTTCGAGTCCCGCCATCAGCTCCACTCTTGCTCCACCCTTTTTGCAGAACTTGAAAGCATAATACAGTGTGCACTCAAGCATAGTGAAATCTGCACTGAGCAATAATCAAATAGTCGCCGCTTATCTTATATACGAGCCTATGCTCGTCAGTGATTCGTCTGGAAAAATAGCCACTCAAATTCCCTCTCAGCATCTCCGGTTTTCCGATACCTTCCGCACTTTCAGGATTACGCTTGATATCTTTGATGAGCGTATTGATGCGTTTCAGTACTTTTTTGTTGGTCTGCTGCCAGTAGAGATAGTCATCCCAGGCTATATCCGAAAAGGCGACAATCATTCTTCAATCAACTCTTTTTCAGAAAACCTTCCCGCTTCAATTTGTTGAATCGACTCGAGAAGTCGTTCCCTGTTTGTGGGAGTAGAGAGCAAGTAGAGTGTCTCTTTCATCGCATTGTACTCATCGACGGAGATGAGCATGGCTTTGGTATTGTTTTTGGTGGTAATGAGATACTCTTCAAAATTCTCATCGACATCATCTATCAGTGATTTGAGATTGTTTCTGGCATGTGAATAGTTCACTGCTTGCATTGATTCCCTTTTGACAAGATTTTGTCATATTCTACCAGAGTGACAATATTTTGTCAATCAAGCAAAAAAGATCAGCTCTAGTTTCAGGCGACTTATCAGCCTCCAAGTTTCGCAGCCATCTCTTTGAGTGCCGTCTGTACGAGATTTTTTTCAAGCAGTGTTCGCAGATGGGCGATTTTGGCTTTGAAAAGCGCGGTTTCGGCCCTATTAAGTTCCAGTAGCGATGTGCTTCCCAGAGCGAATTTTCTCTTTTGTGCCTGAAGAAACTCCTCTTTCAAGGATATGGTCTTTCGTTGCATGTCAGTACTGTTTGAAAGTGCTTTCAATCGTGCCATATACCGTTCATAGTCTGCTTTGATCTGCGCCGTAAGCGATGCTTTTTGCGCTTGAAGTATCGCCATATCGGCCCTGATCTTCGCCGCTTTTCCCTTGAAATCGTTTTGCTGCAAAGGATAGCGTAGCGAGAAGGTGGTCTTTGTGCCGTTTTTTTGGTAGTACCTATCCTGAACGCCGTAAATGCCTACATCCAATGACGGATATTTCTGCATCGAAACGTACCGCTTTCTCTCTTCGAGCTTCGATAATTGGGTTTCGAGTTTTTTGAGATCGTACCGCTTCTTCATGATTTCATCGAAACCGATGGAAAAAGGGCGATCGGGGAGGTTCGGGAGTAAAAATGAATGCGGAGTCTGCAAATAGCTGCCAAGCTGAGCTTTTTTGGCCTCAAAAAGGGCGCGCACTTTTTGCAGCTCTATCTGTTGCTCGAGCGTATAGTTTTGCATGTTCACCAGGTCGATCTTCGCCAGGCTCCCCTCTGCTATCATCTTTTTGACCATCTTCAGACGTGCTTTGGCATTTCTAAGAAGTTTTTGCTGGATATGCAGGTATTGGCGCGCATAGAGCGTATCGTAATAGCTCTCCAGCACCTTCGCATAGAGACGCTGTAGCGCCAAGGCTATATCAAAGTCTTGGACTTTGGCATCCTTTTTGGCAAGTTCCGACTGCAGCTTCGCGCTGTTTTGACCCGCTACAAGCTCTCTTATCGGCAACGACACGCCACCTATCCATTCACCCTCTTTGCCTGTTTTGATGTTGTTGTATTCCTGCACCCCCACAGATTTTCTGTACCCCAGACTCACTTTCGCGCCCGAGAGGGTCAACTTTTGCAAACGAATATCCATGTATTCGGCATCACTTAGGGGATATCTCTTTTTTTCATAGCCACCCACGACGTCCACATCGAAAGCCCCCCTGCTTCTATGGATATCGGCCAGGGCTTTATCACCTCGCAGAAGAATCTGAGCGACAAATGGATTGTTTTCATTCAGACACCCGATAACAACCTTTTCACTCAGGCGGTTATCGGCAAAAAGCGACAGTGCCAAGAGAGTGAGGAGAATTTTTTTCACTTTTGCCCCTCCTTCATATTCGGCGGAAGGGCGTTGACGACTCTCCAGAGCTGATACCAGATGGGGACCACGTCGAGCCCGACCCAGACATTCGCCCGTGTCCCGTTACGAAGCTCGTTTGGATCGGGCCAGGGTTCTTCGGGCGTCTCTTCGACATAGGCGTAAAAGCTTCCCGATTCGTATGACACGGTATCGACGCCGACTATCTTTCCGCCGAAGGTGCCGAAACGTATGATGGGCCAACCGGGGATCTGCAGGCTCGGCCATCCGTAAAAAGCGATCCGCACCGGCAGCCCCTTTTTGACGAGCGGCATATTGAAATCGGAAAAACGGACGCGCAAAACCCGCCGTTTTGCAGCGGGTGCGAAGAGAATCAGCGGCTCCCCTTTCTTCAGAAAACGGTTGGTGTCGTTTTGCAGCACACGCAGCACGACCCCCTCGCTTTTGGCTTTGATGAAAGTTCTCGAAAAAGCGCGCGCTTTGCTTTTTTGCTCGGCCATCTTTGTATGCAAAAGCGCCATCTTTCCCTTCGTGGCCGCGATCTGTTTTTCGTAATCGGCTATTTTTATGGCTGTCTGTTGACGCGATACCCTCTTTTTCCGCTCGATGATTTCGATTTTTCCTTCGACGACTCCGATCTTTTCGCCTATATTGTTCACCTGGGCCAACGCCATGGCATGATTCTTTTTCGCCGTGTCGTACGCCTTTTGTGACGCGATACCTTCCTTATAGAGTTTGCCGACGCGGTCGAGTTCTCTTTTTGCGGCGTTCAAAACGGCCCGCTTCGCATCGTCCATGTTTTGGAGCATCTCCTTTTCTCGTCGCAGATTCTCGATCTCCTGTTCGAGGTTGCGAAGTTGTTCGCTCAAGAGTCGGCGTTGGAGTGAAATTTTTCTTTCCAAAACGGCTTCTCTCTTTTTTGCCAGTGCAAGCTCTCTGGTTATATTTTCGACGACCTGGTGCAAAAGGTTCTCATATTCAGTATCGCTCGGTTTGAGACTCATGAGCAACGCATCTTTGGCCACTCTCGTCGCTTCCGTGACATCCATCTTATCGATAAAACCGTCTATCGGCGCGTTGATCGTATAGATCCTCTGTTTCGGGTCTTGTGCCATCAGCGCACCCACGCCCTTGACGGTCTGCTGCCATGGCAGAAAAAGCAGCGCGATCAATACCGCGATGACGATCGCGCTGGCGACGCCGACCTTTTTTGCCATCGGATGGAGCGAAAGGCTCTGCGTTGAGCACCATTGGTATCCCATCACTCGCTCCTTTCGAGGATCACGGAGAGTTTTCCGATCTTGTAGAGGCCTTCGACCATATCGTAAAAATAGTCGATCTGCTTGATGACGATTTTGAACGCGTTGATAAGCGATACGACGACGATTTCAGCCGCGACGAACTCTCCGATTGGCAGGTCGCCATTCTCGACCAGATAGGCCCCGAGTATCATGAAACCGGCGACAATGAGCCCCTCCATGAACACAGTGAGGGAGATCTGCCTCAAGATGATGTTGAAGCTCTGTGCCCTTTTGTCGATGAAGCGTTGAAGAAGGGTGTCGAAATCCCTCTTGATCTTCTCTTCCGGTTCGTCGATGAATGGGATATGCTGCAGATAGTAGATGCTCTCATGCTTGGCGTCACTTCGGTCGATCGCCCGCGCCACACCGCCTCTGCCCATAAAGTAAAAGATGATGCCATAGATGAAAAGTACCGTCAATGCGGTGCCAAACAGCGTATGATCGAAGAAAAGGAGCAGCAGCAGACTGACAATGATCTTCAGTAAAAGTTCCACGCCATCGAGGAACATCGTCGGTAGCGTCTTCTGTATCGACAAAACATCGAAAAAATAGTTCATATATTTGTCGATCTTCTTTCTTATCCCCTCCTCGCCGCTTTGAAGTTTCAATGCCAACTCGGTAATTTGTATACCGGTCTGCACAAAGATTTTCTGCTTCAACTTTTCGACGATATACTCTTGCAGCAGTCGTACCATCACCAGCAGCAAAAAGACGACAATGACGATGAAACTCAATGTCAAAACAGAAATGTTCACATGGGCGATGATACTGTTGATGATGAAGGAGGATGCCAGGGGTACGACCAAAACCAAAACCGCTTCGATGACCGAATAGTAACTCAGATAGTAGAAGCTGCTCTTGTCTTTTTTCAAGATGGCATAGAGTGTTTTGAACATTTCCTGGAATTTCGGCATCCGGCCCCCTTCGATCGAATTATAGAAGTATATACATTCAAATCGTATAGATTTCTGCTTTTATACCTTTAAAACTAAAAACTTATATCAGCCATTCGGTTCGAGCGTGATCACGGCGATCTCCGAAGGCGCCATCACGCGGATCGGAGGGCCCCAGTAGCCGGTACCGTTGGTGACGAAGACCTGTGTTTTTTCCGAATGGCGGTAGAGCCCGGAGAGGTAGGGCTGATCGAGCATCACCAGCAGGCCGAACGGAAAGATCTGCCCACCGTGGGTATGGCCGCTGAGGATCAGGTCGATCGGCTCGTTTTTGAGACGCTTGACGATTTTGGGTTGATGCGAGAGCATCACCGTAGGAGAGGCCGGATCGCAATGTTCGAGCGTTTTTTGAATGTCTGGTTTCAAGAAACCGAACCGCTCACCGATCATGTCGAGCGTTCCCGCGAGGTTGATGCGGTGATCGACCAGAACCGATTCATTCTGCAATACCCGGATGCCAAGGTTTTGGACATGCGCCATGATCGCTTCGGCACCGTGGAAATATTCGTGGTTTCCGGGGACGAAGAAGGTGCCGTGCCGCGACTTGACGCTGCCAAGTGGAGAGAGTACATTTCCCAGCTCTTCGGCTTTCAGATCGACGAGATCGCCGGTGATGACGACGATATCCGCATCGAGGGCATTGACCATGTCCACCACCTTTTGTAAGAACCCGCGCCCGAGTATCTTTCCGATATGCAGGTCGCTGATCTGCACGATGCGAAATGGCGTTTCGAGATTGTCGATCGCCACACGGACCCGTCGTATGCGCGGATCTTTGAAGCCGTTGGCGAACCCTTTGAGAGTATAGGCCGCGACGGCGACAATCATCGTCACGTCGAGCATCATCTTCATCATCTTTCGTCGTGACGCATCGAACGTGACGGCGTGAATGGAGATGTGCAGCAGATCGTAGACGACGGCGATGACGAAGAGCATGAACGTGATGCCGATAAAAGAGGAGAAGAGCGTATACCAAAGCGAACTCAAAAGATTGAACGGCAAAAGGGCGAAATAGATCACTTCCGATGCAAACAGAGTGATGATCAGCCATCGAAGTTTGGCGTGATGGTTGGAGAGAAAGGCGATTTTTTTGAGAAAGCGCTTGTAGATGTAGATATTCATCAGCAGAAATATCGAGATGGCCACCAGGGCGAAGAGAATACGCAGGTCATCCGTTTTCATAGGTCTCTCCATCTCCCTCTTCGGCGAGCAATCCGAGCACCGTCGTTCGCTTCGTGGTGTCGATACGCCGGCAGGCACTTTTGAATGCCGCCTCTTCACCGATGACGATGCACATCTTCTTGGCGCGCGTCACGGCGGTGTAGAGGAGCTTCGTGTTGTGCATGATATAGTGGCTGAAGCTCATCGGGATGATGACCGTGTCGTACTCCATCCCCTGTGTCTTGTGGATCGTAAGGGCGTAGGCAAGCTGCAGATAGTCCGAAAGCGTGTCGTACCCGTATCGGACGACGACCTGCTCGTTGGGGTAGTAGACAAAACACTCCTCCTCTTCGGGATCCATTTTGAAAATAAGCCCGATCATGCCGTTGTAGATGCGCTGGTCGGTCGGGTCGGCCCCTTTCTTGAACCCTTTGGGCGAATAGGAGGGCATATTTTCGTTCTTTATATGGACCACCTTGTCGAAAAGACCATAGCTGTAGAGCCCCTTGTCGACACTCTGTTTGGCATCGGGGTTGAAGAGCTTCTGCAATCTTTGATTGAGATTTTCGACACCCAGTATGCCGCCGCGCATCGGTGTGATGATTTGAAGATGGGTGAGGTATTGGCGGATCTCTTTGGCTTTAAGCTTCTCTCTGGCTTGAAGAATATACGGCACCGCCTCCGCGCAGATGCTCTCGAGTATCTGTTGGTTGTGGCTTTCGCGCAACGCCTTTTTCTCGGCCTCGCTCATCGAGTTTCGAACGGCATAGAAATTTTCGATGCTCCGGTCGATAAAACGAAAATCGGCATACTCCTCTTTGTAGTCGGGCAGTTCGGCGCGCCGTATCGCATCGGCGACGACGGCGATCGCCTGCTCATCGCTCTGCCGGTAGATTTTGGTGAGCTTGACGACGGGTGTAAGTTGATATTTTATAATATCAGACAGAACGTTCCCCGCGCCGATCGGCGGGAGCTGACCGTCGTCGCCGACGATCAGCAGTACTGCATCCTCTTTGATCTTCGAGATGAGTTGGAAGAAGATCTGTGAGTTGACCATCGAGGCTTCGTCGAGCAGTACGACATCGTATGGCAGGAAATCCCTCTCTTTGTAGGTCACCAGCAGGCTCTGGATCGTCGCGCTTTTGAAGCCCGTGGTGTCGTGGATGCGTTGGGCGGCGATCCCGCTGAGCGCGGTCGTGACGATCGCCTCGTATCCGTATTTCGACTCAAGCAGGCCGAGCAGGGCCTTGGCGACGGTGCTTTTACCGGTCCCCGCGTATCCCACCAGCGCCATGACCTGCCTCCCTTCACCCAGCAGCCGCACCGCCTCCCGCTGCTCATCCCCCAACGAAAAGCCCATCTTCTTTTCCGTTTCGGCGATGAATGTGTCGATATCGTCACAAAAGGGTTCGAGGCGGTTTTTCCCTCTTTGTGATAAAAAATCGTAGATCGCCTTTTCGGCACGATAGTAGTAGGTATGGGCCAGGTGATTCCCCAACTTGTAGAGCACCTCCCGTTTAACGAGGGTTTCGATGGCCTCTTCTATCAACGATTCCTCCAACGGCTCCTCGGACTCGTCGAATTCGAGCTCCTCTCGCACCATATCGACGAAAACGCCTCTTTCGATGGCACTGCTACCCTGCTGTTCGCTGAGATCGCGCATCAGATAGGTGATCCCCGCTTCGATGCGAAAGGGCGATTTGGGATCGATCCCCATCGAACGCGCCATCTCGTCAGCGCGCTTGAAGCCGACTCCTTTGACCTGCGTGATGATATAGGGGTTTTTCCGGATCGCCTCGATCAGATTCTCCCTGCCGATAAAAGTCTGATAGATATCGGCCACGATCTTCTGGCCTATCTTGAAAGGTGCCAGGAACATCGCCAGCTCTCTGATCTCTTTGTATCGCTGCCAGCTTTCGGTGATCTGTGAGAGCTTTTTTTCTTTGATCCCCTTGAAACTCAGCAGCTTCTGCGGTTCGTTGTCGAGAATTCTCAAGAGCTCCTCTTCGCCGTAGTGGGCGATAAGCCGCTTGACCAGTTTCTGCCCTACCCCTTTGACCACTTTGGTCAGATAAAAGTAGAGTTCGCTCCCTTTGATCTGCAGATCGTCGAAGACAAACTGCGGTCCGAATTTCGGATGCTCTTCCCAGCGACCTGTCAGTTCGACCTCTTCGCCTTCAAGCGCGTCGATATCGGTGATCAGGCAGTTGCCCGAAACCTTGGCGCCGCCTTCGAGTTTGGCGATCAGAAAGCCCTCTTTTTGAAAGAGGATCTTTTCGATTTTGCCGCCGATGCGGAGTTTCGTGATCTTGTCGGTGGAATTGTGGTGAATGGCGGTATCGTTCACAGGAGCCTCTTTCGCAAACTTTTCCAGTCGGGCTCGTATCGTTCGACAACTCTCCAGAAAGAGGGTTGGTGGTGTTTATGGCGGATGTGGGCCAGTTCGTGGATAACGACGTAATCGACGAGGCGGATCTCGTAGCGCATCAGGGCGGTGTTGAACGAAAGGGTGTTGTCTGCGTGGCAGCATCCCCATCGGCTTTTGTATCGTCGGCATCTGACCGCTTTTGGGACAAGCCCCATCTTTTCGGACCAGAAGGCGACACGTTCGGGAATGAAACGTTCGGCAGCCCTTTTGTAGAAACGTTCGAGCGCATCGACGAAAGCCGATTTGTCGGCATAGTGGAAGAGAAAAGTGTCGCCATCGAACCGCACGCTGTTTCGTGTGGAGGCGACGGTGACGAGCGGATAGGATTTGCCCAGATACCAGACAAGCGCACCGTCTGTAGCTTCCGGAGGGTTGGTCCGTGCATGTGTCTGCCGCCTGAGCAGATGTTTTCGCACCCAATTCTCTTTTTTGCGCAAAAATGCGAGCGCTTCGGAGGTCGAAATGGTCGCAGGAACGGTCAATTTCACCCTTCCCTCGGGTGTGATACGCAGCGTCATGTTTCTGACCCCTTTTTTGCGAATCAGCGATCCTTCGATCTTTATGCCGTCATCGCAGCTATGGGTGAAAATGGTTTCAGCCGACAGTTTTCTTCGCCTCTTCGATCAGATCGTTCATCAGTGACTGGATGCGTTCGAGCGCCTCGGGGCTTTTGGCTTCGAAACGGGTCACCAGAATCGGGGTCGTGTTGCTCGCGCGTACGAGCCCCCAGCCGTCGTCGAAGATGACCCGCACGCCGTCGATCGTGACGATGTCGCGGATGGCGAGATCCTTTTTCCGTTCGACCAGTATCTTTTTGAGCGCGTCGATGATGGCGAATTTCTTCTGGTCGGTCGTTTGGACCTTGATCTCGTCGGTGCTGTAGAGCGTGGGGAGTTTGTCGTATTCGGCATCGAAATCGAAACCGTTCCTGAGCATCTCTAGGATGCGCATCATCGAATAGATCGCATCGTCGTACCCGAAATAGCGGTCGTTGAAGAAGATGTGCCCGCTCACTTCCGCTGCCAGATCGGCCCCCGTCTCTTTGAGCTTCACCTTCAGGTTGGAGTGCCCCGTTTTGTACATGATCGCTTTGCCGATCTTGTCGATTTCGTCATACATGATCTGGGAACATTTCACTTCGCCGATGACGGTGGGTTTTTTGCCCTCCCCGGCCATCTCTTTGGCGAAAAAGAGGGCCAATATGTCACCTTTGAAGTTTC
Organism: Hydrogenimonas sp.; assembly: GCA_030826715.1. Lineage (GTDB taxonomy): Bacteria > Campylobacterota > Campylobacteria > Campylobacterales > Hydrogenimonadaceae > Hydrogenimonas. Next base: position 9,685 of record JAUUDL010000082.1, read on the forward strand.
GATTGCGGCTTAAAAAGGCGATGCGGTCACCGTCGCCATCGAACGCGAAACCGTAATGTGCCTCCTTTTCCAGCACCTTTTTCAGATCCTGCAGGTTCTCCTCTTCGCTCGGGTCGGGGTGGTGGTTGGGGAAGGTGCCGTCGGGTTCGCAGTAGAGCTTTTTGGCGGGGATGCCAAGTTTTTCGAGCAGCGGTTCGACGGCGATGCCGGCCGCCCCGTTGCCGCAATCGATCGCGATGTTCGGATCGAACCCTTCAAGATGGGCGAAGGCTTTGGCGAGGTAATCGACATAGTGCCCAACGGCGGGGATCGAAATGGCATCGGTGACCGTCGGGATCGCCATCTCGGACGCTTCGACATCGCGCCCCAGGGCGTAGATATCCTCACCGAAAAAGGGCTGCTGTCCAATCGTGATCTTGAAACCGTTGTACTCGGGCGGGTTGTGCGATCCGGTGATCTGGATGCCTCCGGCGGGCGTCACCTCCTGTCCGGCGACTTCGAACGGATTGAAGTTGCAGAAATAGTTGACCGGTGTCGGTGCCATGCCGCCGTGCAGTACGATCACCTCCGCGGCATTGAGGCCGCTGACGAGCCAGTCGCTCAACGTCGGGGAGTGCGTTCTGGCGTCGTAGGTGACGACGGCGTAATCGCCTCGCTCTTTGATCTTTTTGCCCAGATAATAGCCGATCCTCTTGACTGTCTCTTCGGTCAGGTCTTCCTGGAAGATGCCCCGGATATCGTACTCTCTGAATATATGCTGCATGTCATCTCTTTTTTTGCGACCATTTTATCGAAAAAGCGCTTGTGGTAAAATTGCGGCGCAAAGCCAAAATTACAAGGGAATATTATGGGTTTCGATAAGAAGGCACAGACATGGGACCAGTCGGACAGAAGACAGGCGCTGGCGGCGGCGATCGCCCACGCTATCGAAAAGAGAGTGCCGCTAACAAGATCGATGCATCTGCTCGACGTGGGTGCCGGTACGGGACTGCTTTCTCGAAGACTTGAACCGTATGTCAAAAAAATCACCGCCGTCGACAACTCTTCCGGTATGCTCGAAAAGCTCTCTGAAGTCGCTCCCTGCATCGAGACGGTCTATTCCGACATCCTGGACTTCCGGACGGATGAAAAATTTGACGGTATCGTCAGTTCGATGACGCTGCACCACATTGAAGATTCGCAAACACTGATGAAACATCTCTTTTCAATGCTCAAAGAGGGCGGCTTCATCACACTGGCGGACCTGGCTCCCGAAGAGGGCGATTTTCACGACGGTGGCAACGAAGATGTCCATCATTTTGGATTCGAAGAATCGGCGCTCAAAGAAAAGGCCGAAAAAGCGGGATTCAAAAATATCTCTTACGAGATCATCTATACAGTCAAAAAGGGTGACGGAAGAGAGTACGACATCTTTTTACTGACTGCTAATAGACTTCTTGCATAACTCCTATATGCCTCAGCGAAAGCAGGAGAGTTTTAATCGAGGCATATGTTCTTCAGCGTAGCCGAAGCTATGGTGAAGATTATCTAACGAAGAGTAAAGCGCTCTTGCTTTCGCCCTACGGGAGCGCTAAAAAGTGGCAATCTTGCACAAAAAAATGTTGTATACTTAGCTTCGGCTAGGAATAAAAATTTATTTTGCACAACCTCACCGCTTTTTAGCACTCTGAGGCGTATGGGAGTTATGCAAGAAGTCTAATAGATAATTTCTCCGTCGATACAAATTCGGTTGCGGCCGGCTTCTTTGGCGCAGTAGAGATTCTTGTCGGCCATATCGATCGCTTCATCGAGGTTGGAGGCGTTGGCCGTATCTGTATTGACACCCATCGAAACGGTCACGGCGATCTTTTTGTCATCGATGACGAAGGGTGAGTTTTCGATCGTGTGTTTGATGCGTCTGGCCACATGTTTCGTCTCCTCTTCATCGTTCGTTTTAAGAAAGATCACGAACTCTTCTCCGCCGAAACGAACGATGTAATCCTCTTCACGCAGCTGCTTTCTGATGCGCCTCATCAATGTCCTGAGGACTTTGTCGCCAATGTCGTGGCCGTAGGTATCGTTGATCTTCTTGAAATGGTCCAGATCCAGAATAATGAGGTGGTAGTGGCGATATTCGCCGTTGGCCAACACTTCGTAGAGGAATTTTCTGTTGTACACTTCCGTCAAAGGATCGAAGAAGCTCGTTTTTCTCCCTTTGAAATAGTAGTAGATCTGCGTATAGGCAAACACCAGCAGCATCAGGATGATCGACGCGATGACGATCATGATCCATTTGATTTTGACAAACCGGCTTTCGATATCCGACTGAATCGAGGCGGAGAGATCGGCGCCGATGATCCCTGCGGCGTGTTCGCCCCGAACGATCGGCACGGCGACCGTCACCCAAAGTTTTCCCTGTTTGACATGCTGATAAAAAGTCTTCAAATGGCTTTGGTATACACTCTCCCAGACGGGAGATACAGGTTCGAACCGTTGTGAAAGCATCGCTTTTTTTGAAGGGTCGCTTTCGGTATCGAGAAGGTATCGATAGTGTCCTTTGGCATCTTTGTAGATGACAAAAAGGTTGTCGACTTCGGGCGTCTTGAAGTAGCCCAGATCTCTTTCGAGTTCTCTTTTGAGCAGTGGGTTTTTCCGAAGTTTTTCGACGATGTTTCCGCCGTCCGCTTTGTCCAGAATCATTTTCCCGGCATTTTCGAAAAACATCTCATATCGCTGAACGATCGTGTGGACCATATCTTCTCTCGTCGATTTCAAGACGTCGTCGACATGGATATAGAGGTAGAACATCACCACCGTCAGCAGCCCCAGCAAAAAGATACCGATCTTTAGAACCCTGTCGAACTGTCTCGTAACAGTCATTGGATATCTTCCAGATAGTTTTGCATCTCTTTGTCCAGATCCACGTGAAAACGCTCGATCCTCGGGGCGGAGAAAAGAATGGTGGGGCGGCTTTTGAGCCAGAAAAAGGCACCTATGGCGCGCTTGTCTTCCAGAAAAATCCTATACGAGTCGGTCAGAATAGGAACGTTTTTGCATTGACCGGCGGGAATCTTCGCTTCTTTGGTCTCGATGGCGAGTGTGGCATCTTCGCAGCGCTCGACTATTTCTATGTCTCGAATCTTACGAAGCAGCCGCCGCATGTCGGGATCTGGCGTATAGATCCGATAACCAGGAAGATGCACGTCGTGAATGATCCGCTCCCATATCTTTCTGTCGGGATCACCGAACGTCGATGCCGCAAGCAGCAGTGGCACGAGAAAGAGTGCAAGGACTCTCAAAACAACCACTCCAGCGAAAGGTAGAGCTGACGATCGACCACCGGCAAAATGACACGGCCGGATTGTTGCGTAACAAGATCGTAGGTATAAAAAGCGCTCTTCTTCGCCTTCCCGAGAATATTGGTCCCCTTCAGCGCCACACTCAGATCACGACCGACATGGTATTTCAGACCGGCGTTGTAGTCGTAACCGGTTCTGACGTGGTTACTCCCCTTGTGAGCGACCAGTTCGTTGAAGAGGTCGACTTGACCGAATGTATCGAGCAGTCTCACGTAGCCGCCGAAGAAGTTCTTGGTATTCGTGAAATAGGAGATGTTGTTGAAATGGTTCCAGAATATATCCAGATCGAGCCGATGCTCTTTGTTGAACCGGTATTGGTAATCGAATGCCGTGTTCTGAAAATAGATATGTTTCGAGGAATCGCCGTTTGGCGAGTTTTCGATGAAACTGTTTTTCGCTTGCGTGTAGAGAAAAAGTATTTTTGCCGTGGCGCGCTCTTTTGTATAGGCTGTCTCCATCGAGAAGGTGTTGTATTTCTGCGAATCGAGTGGCATATGCTGCATCAACTGGGAATAGAGTTCGGTCGGTGCTTCCGTATGGGTCAGGAACGTCTTGAAAGAGAGGTCGCCCCAAATGGCGTTGTAGCCGATGCGCCCCTGCCATGTCGTCAGCGATTCGCTTCTGTCGGCCATCGACTGCCGCGCCTTGAAGAGGTAGCGATTGAGCGTCATTGAAATCGTCAGCAGCGCCTGGGGGTTGATAACGTACTGCTCCTGCCCGTACATCGAGCCGATATGGTAATGGGCCTGCTTGTTGGGCATTGCGTTGCCATTGACGATGAACTTCTCGAAATCGATCGATTTGTAGCGGTATTTCAGGCCCGCTCTGAAGTGATGCTTCCCGATACCGTAGTTTTTGGCCACCTGTGCCGTCAATACATCGCCATCGACTTCGAAATCGATGCGGTTGTGCGGCCCGATCGTCTGAGGCATGTTCGTCTGCATCCATATCGGAGCATCCGATTCCATTATCGCGTCATAACGTGAGTGCAGATAGTTCAGGCGTGTTTCCAGGGTATCGTCGCACCACTTTTTCTGATAGGAGGCTCTGAAAAATGGATTTTTCCACGCTTGACCGGTGGGGGTGACTTGCATGCTTTGCGCGGTAAAAGGATCGTGCTTGGGAAAGAAATACTCCAGATCGAGATGGTGACCGTCACGGTTCAAGTTGGCGAAGAGGTGACGTTGGCTCTCGTCATGTGAGATGTCGTACCCCAGATGGTTCTGATGCGGGTAGTTGTTGCGCCTCTGCTGCAGATAGGCGAAATAGGACCACTCCTCAAGCTCTTTGGCGTGCGAGACGGCCGCTTCGTGCCCGCCGCGATCCATCAGCCGTCCTGTCAGTTTGCCGCCATTTTCCCTTTCAGGATCCTTGGTATAGAGTTTGATGACGGCCGCTGCCGGTTCGGTCGTAACGTCAAGCATCGGCACACCCGTATAGATTTCGACATGGTCGAACATATCCATATCGATGTTGCCATACAGCGCCACGCCGCTTCCGAACATGCTGGTGATGATTTCATGGTCGTTGACGAAAATTTTGATCAGGTCGCTCGAATAGAGAAACGGTTGATTGGCGAGCGGGTCGATCATCCCGAGACCGTTTCGGTCCACACGGATGAAGCGGATGGTCTTGATCAGGTCCGTCAGACAATAGACCTGCATCCGCTCAAGATCGTCTCGGGTATAGACGACCAGATAACCCGCGCTTTCGTCCTTGGTCTTTTTCGAAAGATCGCTCTCTTTTCGGTAGGTATCGAGGATCGATTCGATCGAATCCTGTGCCGACACATACTGCCACCCCAACGTAGCGAGAATAAGGGTCGCGAGCAGAGAGCTTTTTTTCGTGTCAGTCAATCTGCTTGCTCTTTCTGTGGTAACGCTGCACGATTTCCGGATCGGGGTGAAGCGTGGTTTCAGCCTTCTCTTTTCCTTCGTAGGGGATGTTCGAAAGGACGTAGCGGATCGACTCCAGTCGTGCGGATTTTTTGTCGTTGCTCTTGACGATGATCCATGGGGCATAGCTGGTGTGGGTACGGCTGAACATCTCCTCTTTGTAGTAGGTCACTTTGTCCCACATCTTCTGTGCCTGCTTGTCAACAGGGCTCAACTTCCACTGTTTCAGTGGGTTGGTTTCACGCTCCTTGAACCGTTTCTGCTGCTCCTCTTTCGAGATGGAGAACCAGAATTTGATGATAATCATGCCGTCGTCGATCAGGGCGTGTTCGATTTCTGGGACCTCTTGCATGAAGCGCTCGTACTGCTCCTGCGTACAGAAACCGAATGTCGGTTCGACGATGGCGCGGTTGTACCAGCTGCGGTCGAAAAAGACGATCTCTCCCGGGTTGGGAAGATGGGCGAAGTAACGCTGGAAATAGAACTGTCCCGCTTCGACGTCGCTGGGTTTTGGCAGCGCCACGACACGATAACGGCGCGGGTTGAGACGCTCGGTGAATCGTTTGATGGAACCGCCTTTTCCCGCCGCATCGCGGCCTTCGAAGATGATAAGCACCCTCTTTTTGTTTTCAAAGACCCAGTTTTGAAGCTTGATGAGTTCCACCTGCAGTTTGACCAGGTCCTCTTCATAGATAACCGTTCGGATCGCTTTTTGGACTTTCTTTCCCTTGGCCAGAAGCCTGAGACCGGACTTTTGGGAGAGTTTGTTGATCTTTTGCTGTACGCGTTCGACGCGTTCGAGAAGCTCCTTGTCCTTGACATGTTCTTTGATATATTCAAGATCTTTATTCATGGAACATCCTTTAAAATGAAAGTGTTGAATTTTACTTAAAACAAGATTTTAACGTTATAAAATGACATATTAATATTATATTTGTATATGCGAATGTTTCTTTTCGAAATGCTTCAAAAACATATTCTGTGTTCAATATCGGCATATTTCGAAAATTGTTTTGCCGATGCATCGCCGAGCATCTACGTGGTCGGCTCTTTCCAAATGTACCCTTTGATATAATAAAACGAAAAAAGAGGTCGCCGGTTTGAAAAGAGTGTTGTTTCTGATTCTTTGCTTTGGAGCCATCGCCCAAGCGGCGCTTCTTCCTCTAAAATTCACCGGCAACCATGCCATCGACGATCGCACGCTCTATGAAGTGGTCGGGCTCAAAAAACCCTATTTTTTCGAATTTTGGAAAGGGGCGCCGAAGATCGATGAAACGAAAGTGGCACCCCTTCTAAGAATGGTGGAGAACTACTACAGATCGCGCGGCTTCTATCACGCCCGGGCCACGGAGTTTCAACGCGACGGAAACATTATTATAAAAATTGACGAAAACGCCCCGATCCTCGTCGCCAATGTCGCCACCATCTCTCAGATTCCGATAGAGGATTTGATTTTGTTCCACCTGCACGATCGGTTCGATCCGATGAAATTCGTCGAAAGTAAAAAAAACATACGCGCCCGATATGCCAAGGCAGGATACTGCAACGTCGAGCTCAACGCCAAAGCGTTCGTGGATATCGAAAAGAACCTCGCCTATCTGGTCTATGACGTGACGCCTCACAATATCTGCCATTTCGGGTCGGTGAACGTCCATACACCCAGCAATGTCGACGAAGCGATCATCCGATCAATGCTCTACTTCAAAGAGGGCGACACCTACACGACTGAAAAGATCAAGGAGAGCTACAAAGAGATCTACGCCAACGAAGGGATCGATCGTGTCACGATCAACGATACACGACACAAGGGGGATGTCGTACCGATCGAAGTGTCGGTCTCGGTCCATCCCAAGCCGATCCACTTCAGCGCAGGTGCCGGTGTGAGCAGCGACGAGGGGATTACCCTGCAGACGGGTATCAAACATCGGAACTTCCTGGGCGATCTCAGAACCGTCGGTATCGAGGCACGCTACTCGGAGGTCAAGGAGTATCTCCGCCTGAGCGGCGATATGCCTCTTCGAAATCACTACAGGCTCGGTGCCTTGGCTGGTGTGAGCGAAGAGCATTTCGACGGCTACGACGCACGATCTTTGTCGATGAAGGCCAATCTGATCCGCAAAGTGATGAAACGCTCGTGGGAAGCGGCACTGATATACGACGATACCACCACCTCCAACAGTCGCGACCCCGTCAATTTCCCCAACGGAAATGTCCGACTGCTCAGCCCTCTGGCGGCATGGGATCTGGATATGCGCGACTCGATGATGGAGCCGACCAGGGGCTATCGGCTCCACGGCGAATTCACGGGTGCACTCAAAGCGCTGCTTTCAGACGCCACTTACTACAAGATTACGCTCACGGCCGCGTGGCATAAACCGATGGGCGAAAGCGTCTTTTCGACACGACTGAAATTTGGAACGATCAAATCCCTCCAGGGAAAGATTCCGCCCTCGTACCGTTTCTATGCCGGCGGAATGAACTCCAACCGCGCCTACGGCTACCGGCAGCTCGGGCCCAAAAACAGTTATGGCGATCCAATCGGTTCCCACAGCATCACCGAAGCGAGCATCGAATACAGATATCCCCTCTCCGCCGGTTTCAAAGCGGTCCTCTTTTCCGATGCCACATGGCTCTCATCCGAAGCGATGCCCGATTTTTCAGACGCCACGATCGCCGTGGGGCCCGGGATTCGATACATCACGCCGATTGGGCCGCTGGCGATCGACGTAGGCTTCGATACCGCACGAATTTCGCAATACGCCATCCATTTTCATATCGGAGAGCTCTTCTGATGGGCAGGCTCTATAGCTGGTTCGCCCTCTTTCTGCAGGGATTGCTGATATTTCTGGGGCTCTTTTTCTACATAGGCATGCATCCCGAAACGACGCGCCTGTTGGCCAAAAAAGTTCTCGAACCCGCAAGCGTGGGTTACGAAAAGATCGAAGGATCGCTCCCGTTCGGATTCGATCTTTACGGTGTCGCCTATCAAAAGGCGCTAGTCATCGGGCATCTTCAACTTACATACAGGGTATGGGAGCTTCTGCTCCCCACGCCGATGATACGCGGTGTGAAGGCCGAAAAGATCGATGTATGGCCCGAGCGTTTCGAAAAATCGAAAAAAGAGACTGCCAAAAAGTCTCCTCCGATCGCGCTTCCATCACTGCGGATCATGCATATCGGCATCAAAGAGGGAACGATCCATCTGCCCGAACGCATCGCACTCGATGCCGATGCCGGAGAGACACTCCTCTCACTTCATAAACCCGACCTTTCTATCGACACCTTTTCACTGCAGCTCAAGAGCCCGTGGGCTTCCGGCCGCCTGCAAGGGAGGGTGAAAAACCGCGCCATCGATGCGAAAGGCTATGCCGTGGCCGCCGAGCGTTACCGCAAAGAGGCGGCGAAACATCTCTCACCTCTGCCGCAGAAGGTTCCCTTCGCGCTGAAAGCCACGCTTCAAAAACTCGACATTCATGCCGCTTTGCAGGAAGACTATCTCATCAAAGAGGCCAATGCCACCCTTCAAAAGCCTATCGTCGATTTGACATGGTATATCGAGCCCAACTATTTCACGGCCAAAGCGACATATGGAATAGAAACGGGAGCGTTCTACACCGACATATCCCATTCGCTTCTCTTCACCCCCTCCTTGGCGTACGCCACAAAAATCGAAGGGAAGGTGCGCCGATGTGTGCAGCCGCTGCCGTTTACAACATTTCATGCCGACGCCGCGGGTGACAGGGATGTCGTCACGGCCGATATCTATGCCAATCCTTTCACTGTCGGCCTCTACAGCGAAGATTACAACCACTTCGCGATGCAGGCATCGGCCAAACCCCACCGGCTCGACTACATCAAGAAACTTCCTGACATATTCGCCTCCCAAAAGATTTCACTTGAGGCCAACGCCACGGCACAGTTGACACCGGACGCGAAAGCGCAGGGGGTGGTCCTCGTCGATGGAAACTTCTCGACGATACGATCCTCGTTCGAACTCTCCCAAAAATCACTGCTGGCGCGTTCGATCGTCACCCCCAAAGATACCAAAGGCGGTATCTGGAACAGCCTTCCTCCATCGCTCGCCATCCCCGTCGAAATGGTGGTCTATCTTTCGCCGGAAGAGCATCTGTTCAATCTCTCCGCCAAAACCGTCAACCTGACACTCTTCGAAAAGAGAGGCGATGTCCTCGGCTGGGCCAACCTCGGATGCCTCGAGCTGGATGCAAACGGTTCGCTCCATCCTGACGGGACGGCCGACATCGACTTTTTCACCGAAGTCGAATCGGTGCGTGAATTGTTGGAGGATCTGAAGATCACCTCACCCATCATGGTTGATGCCGAAGTTCACAGCCGGTTTGGCATCCATATCGGCAAGATCTTTACACTCCATTACAAAACCGACATCCCCTGGTATGTGGTGGAACCCGATTCACAGAGTGTCATCTACGGTACCGACTCCGTGCTGGAGGGTGGCATCGAAGGAGAAGATATTCGGATCGACCGCTACCATGTATGTATCGCCGATCACTGTTTCGACGCCTCGAGGCCATCGCACTTCCATGTCGACGAGAACCTGACGCTCTATATCGACAGCCTCGCCCTTTTGGACCATGCGACGGCACGTGGCGAATTGGCATGGCTTCAAAACCGCGGGAAGATAGATGTCAAAGGAGAGGATGTCCACTACAACGGCCCCGAAGGCAATGTCACGGCCAATCTGAATATCGACGGATCTTTCTGCGCCGAATCGATGCGTCTGGAGGGTGAAGTGGCGGTGACCGACGCCCTCATCACCTACAAACCCCAAAGGGAGTACACCGTCAACGACGAAGATATCGTCATTATCCAGGACATCAAAGAGCCCAGCCATACCAAAAAGATTGTTGATCTGCATATCTACGCCAATCGTCCGCTTCGTTACAAAACGGATATGGTCGATGCCCGTTTCCTGCCCGACATCACACTCTGGAAAGAGGCCTTCAAGCCATTGACGATACTGGGCATCGTGAAGATCACCGAAGGGACCATCGACGTAACGGACAAACACTTTACGATCGAGCCTTCCGAAATCTATTTCCAAGGCGCTCACCCGATCAACCCCTATCTGGAACTGCATATCGTCCATACCGTCGATTTCAAGAAATTTTTCATCTATGTCAGCCACACGCTCGCCGATCCCGTCTTCTTCTTCTCGTCGGAGCCGCCGATGAGTCAGAGCGACATCATGAGCTACATTCTCTTTGGCGCACCGGCGAACGAAGCGTTCAGCCAATCGCAACAGGCACAGAGCAATATCGGCATGATGCTTCTTGGCGTGGGGCTGAAAAACGCTATCGGTTCGGCCACGGGCATCAAATTCGATACGCTGAACATTCTTACGACACAGGAGGGTGGATTTGGCATCGAGATAGGCAAGCGGCTTGGAAGCCGTCTTCGCATCGTCTATCGCAACGATACGGTATCGAGCTTCATTATCCAGTATACCGCCTCAAAAAGCATCCGCATCGATGTCGATGTGCACGAGACGGGTCAGGGCGTGAAGGTGCTCTATATCAAAGATATCCGCTAACGTCCATTTCTCGTAACGGGACTTGAAAGTGCTTTTTTGCCGATCTCTTCGAGAAAGGTGGTGGCGTAGCTTCCCTTCGGAAGGGTGAATCCCAGCGTCATCGTACGGGCGGCAGGGTCGTAACACATCGAAAGATCCTCGGGCCAGACCCAGGCGAAACGTCTGTCGCCACGAAGCGACGAGAGCTCGGCATCATCGAACGGCGCTTCGAGGTGTCTGGCGTCGCTTCGTGCGCGCATCGCCCTGTCGCCGCACAAAAGTCCGGTGGGCACGGCACGCTTTGTGGCGAAACGTTCGGACGCTTTCATCATATCGTTGGCATAGTAGGGCTTGCCGTAGGGATAGGGCATCATCACATCGCCCAGAAAGATTTTCAAAAGTGCCGGCTCTTTTTGCAACTCTTCCACCAGCGCCGGCGGATAGCCGAGACTTTTGGCCGCACTTTTTCCCGAGCGTGTCGTTACAATCTTCGATATTTTCAACCGCTCGCCGAGCCATGCATTGAAAAGATGGCTCTGCCACGCCGAGACGAGCAGTTTCTCTTTCGCACCCCTGAGGCGCTTTCCACTCTGGGCGATGGCCTTGCCCTGAAGGTAGCTTTTGCCATCCTCTCCGAAACGCTGGTAGCCGAAATAGTTGGGCATCCCACTCTTTTCGATCGTCCGTGCGGCGCGCTCGAAACGGGGCAGGTCTTCTTTGCGCAGGTCGTGCAGCACGATAGAGAAGCGGTTGCCCGCCAGCTCCCCAATCCTGATAGGCGCTTTGTGATAGAAGCGCTCCAGAATCTCCACCCGCTCAGTCACGAGATTGCGGTCGACCTCCTTTTCGTATTTTTTTGGAATCGATATGTATTGGATCGACGTGGCGCTTTTGTCTTTGAGGCCGGCGTATCCGATATCACGCTCCTCGAGACCCGTCGATTTGGCCAGTACGTGCACGAGCTTCCATGTGCTCATATCCTCTTTTTTGATCTTGAAGACGATATAGTTCCCGCTTCCGGCGAAACGGTCCAGTAGTATCTCTTCGACATGAAACCTTTCGACGCTTTGACGAAATTCGAACGGGATCGCCGCGTGGTCGTAAGCGTAGATCCTCTCATTTCTCATCGGCACTCCTTTTGCATCGCCGCGCGGCATTTATGCAGATTGGCCAGAAGTTTTTGATGAAGATCGAAACCTCTCAATGAATTTCCAGAAAAAAGAAGACCCGGAAAGCGAATATTGCCGTCGACGATCGCGCACGCCAGCTCATAAGTTTCATTCGTGTAAAGTGCGCGGAGTCCTTTTTCATAGCTTTCCCTCTCTCTTTCCTGATCCATCTCGATCGTAAGCAGCGTGTCGATACAGCGATACAATCTTCGCTCTCCATCGTCCAGATCGGCAAAATGCAACACCCAGCGCACATATTCGAGTGCGATTTCGCTCTCCCCTGCAGCCAGGGCGAGCATCGCTTTGAGCGTGCCGATCTGCAGACGTTCCCATGCCGTACCCGGATCGGGTGCGATACCGATAAATTCGGCCACTTTCCGATTTTCGTCAACTTCATCGACTTCGAGGTTCTCCAAAATCTCCATCCATCCGTTTCTGTCGATTGGATCGAGCGAAAGAAGGTGGGGACGGTAGCGTGCCCCGACGTTGTTGTTGTTCCATGTCAGATCCGAGACCGGATAGATTTCGGACATACCCGGCACGATGATGCGGCAGACATCGATACCGAGATGGTCGTAATCGGCGATATAGATTTCATACCCTTCCGATTCGATCGTTTCTACGAGATAGGCAAATTGCGCATTCGTGTCGCCATTGAAATCCCACGGCGTGTAGTCGAAGTCGGCATCCCTTCGAAAGAAGTCGCAAGAGAGGGTTCCTGTGGCGTTGATGAAATGGTCGACAATATTCTCGTCGGAAACGAACTCCGCCTCTTCGAAGACCGGAGAGAGAAAATCCTCCCGCCGATCGATAGCGCGTCCCTGAAGAAGTTCGGTCAAAGTTCTTTCCAGTGCCACTTCGAACGACGGGTGCGCACCGAACGAGGCCAGGCATGTCCCATGGTGCGGATCGATCATCGTGATGTTGACGACAGGGTACTTCCCGCCGAGTGAGGCATCGCACACTTTCAGTCCGACACCCTGCGACCGGATCGCATCGATCGATACCTCGATGGCGGGATAGCGGGCAATCGTTTCTTCCGGAATCTCAGGCAGGCAGAGCCCCTCTTTGATGATTCTGGCTTTGATATGGCGTTCGAGAATCTCCGAAAGGGCCTGCACACGCGCCTCCTGTGCGCTGTTGCCCGCCGCCATGCCGTTACTGACATAGAGATTGCCAACAATATTGACCGGGAAATAGACTTTTTCTCCATCGCTGCGGCGTACAAAGGGCAAGGCGCAGATGCCTCTTTCACTCACGCCGGTATTGATATCGAAAAGGTCTTCGGCAAAAAGGGTCCCGTCTGGATCGTAGAAATCCCACAGTGTCTCATTCAGCAACCCTTCCGGCCGCTGCTCGTCGGTTAGAAACCATCGCTCCTCGGGATGGTGCACGAATGGCGCGGTCGAAATCTCTTTTGAAAAGCAATAGTCGGCAAAAAGATAGTTGCAGCCGAGTCGCTCGAAAAACTCCCCGAGTGCACTCGCCCGGCACGCTTTTGGCACCGCCCCTTTGCCGTTGGTAAAAAGCAGTGGGCATGTCGCTTCGTGAATATGAAGCGAATGGATACCCGGTGCGGGATTGAGCCACGATTTATCGACGATATCGAACCCATGGCCCTTCAAGAGCCTCTCCATCTTTTCTATCGTCGTCTCCAGGGCGCTCTCTTTGCCTTTGATGTTTGTTTTTTTCATTGAAAACTTTATTTTGATTTTTTTCGTAGCGCACGCAGAAGATAGCGGTCGGCCGAAAGTTCGGGAGCGATGGCCCGGCCCTCTGTGATCTTATCGGCGAGGATTTTGCCCATCAGGGGGGCGAAAACGAAACCTCTGCCACCAAAGCCGGTGACAATGTAGCAGCCCGGCCGATGGGGAATCGAAGGGTCTTCGGGTTTGAGGCTTCGAGGAGGCGTTTTGAGAGAGGCCCTGGCCTCTTTGAAGTCGGCAATGGCGCCGAGTAGCGGAAAATGGTCACTGACCGAAGAGCGGTGGCCCGCCAATATCCGAATGAGGCGCTGGTCGGCGAGTTCCGGTACCAGTTCGATCGCATCGACGATCAGTCGGTTGATGCGCTCGACCTCGCTTTCGGCATCGCCGCGCACATGGGTCGCACCGATGCGCACGAGCCCATTCACATTTGCCGAAACCGATATCTGGCGGTGCAGCGTCATCGGAAGCTTCGCATCGCTTCCGACATCGATGCGTTCTCCCCACACCCCGCCGATCGTCACATAAGGTATCGGAAGGGGGAGCTTCTGCGCGCCGGTGGCGAGGACGATTTTGTCGCTTCTGTATTTTCCTATGCGCCAGGAACCGTTTTCGAACACCGGCTCCGCATCGATGCCCCATACCGTTTCTATCTTCTCCGTCAGCTTTTCGGCGACCGTCATCGGATCGACGAAGGCGCTGTGATCGAAGCAGAAGGCCCCGAATCGCATCGCCTTTTCGTCGATGAACGGCACGTCGGCGTTTTCACAACGCCGGTACGGTACGTCGATATTGGGCTCGTAGAGCGAGAAAAAGGTGTCGGCATCCGCTTCGTTTTTGGGAATACGCACCAGCCCTTTTTGGAAAAAAGCGTCGGGCACCGCTTTGGCGTAAAATTCCAGCGCGAAACGGTAGGCGTCGTTGGTGATCTTCTGAAGCGCCCCACCCTTTCCGAGTCTCGGCGACAAAAAAGCCCCAGCCGCACCACTGGCCCCTGCAAGAAGCCCTTTCCGGTCAACAAGCAACACACCCTCTCCCGCTTTTTGCAGCCAGTGGGCAGCGCAGATACCGGCGATGCCGGCACCTACGACGATCGTGTCATACTTTTTTATCAAATCAGACCGTAATCTCTTTGATATCTGCAACCGTCTTGAAAGCTTTGTAGATGGAACCCACAAGGTTTCGGCGGTTGGTTCGCAGTTTTTCCTCCTCGGCATTGACCATCACATTGTCGAAAAAGAGGTCGAGTTCCGGTTTGAGCGAAAAGAGTGCATCGAGCCTAGTCTCGTAATCGGGGTACTCTCTCTCCACTACCTTCATGAAGGCATCATAGAGCCTTTTCTCATCCTCTTTTTCAAAAAGGGAAGGATTGACGTTCAGATCGGCATTCAGGTCGATATCCTTGCTGATGTTGGCGACCCGCTTGAAGGTGGTGAAGATCTCCTTGAATTCGTCGCTTTCGGTCACGTTTTTGAGTGCTTCGACCTTTTTGACGATTTCGTTGATGTCGCGTTCACCGCTCTCCAGAACCGCCGTGATAATGGAGGGGTTGGCATCCAGCGCCTTGTAGAAGCGCTCGTCGAAGAACTTCTCGAGCGCCTCAGTATCGAAGGGGGCGTACTCTTTTTTGAAGTAGTCGATCGTTTCGGTGATATTGAAAGGAATGTCGAAGTGGGTGACGATACGGATGATCCCCGCCGCCGCGCGTCTGAGCGCGAAAGGGTCACGGGAACCGGTCGGGATTTTACCCACTGAAAAGAGCGCCATCAAGTTGTCGAATTTGTAGGCGATCGCCAGCAGTGCTGCGAAGAGATTTTCGGGCAGCTCGCTCTCTTCGCCGCTGGGCTGGTACTGGTCGCGGATCGCGATGGCGACGAGATCCTCTTCGCCCAGCGCTTTGGCGTAGTAGTACCCCATAATCCCCTGAAGTTCAGTGAATTCGTAAACCATTTCGCTCAAAAGGTCGGCTTTGGCGAGCATCGCGGCGCGTTCGGCGAGCGCCTTGATCTCACCAAGATCCTTGCCGGTCTCACTTTCCAGCCGTTCGTCGTAGACTTCCGCCAGTATCGTGGTGATGACGCTCTCGCGGACACTCTTGTCATAGACCGTGCCAAGCCCGTCC
The DNA here is from genome assembly GCA_030826715.1 of Hydrogenimonas sp. Taxonomy (GTDB): domain Bacteria; phylum Campylobacterota; class Campylobacteria; order Campylobacterales; family Hydrogenimonadaceae; genus Hydrogenimonas. The sequence goes on from JAUUDL010000082.1 coordinate 25,463, forward strand.
ATAAAGACGATATTCTTGAGCCCTTCGGGGTTGAGCCCGTTTCGCAAGTCGTTTTCGTAAAAGAACATCGCATCGGCCAGACGCGGTTTGAGCACCCGTTCGTTACCGGCGATCACCTGGGAAAAATCGTCGGTCTTGGCATTGGAGACCACCACGAATCCATTGTGAAGGATACCGTTTTTAAAGACCGGGAAATAGCGTTGATGCTCTTTCATGCTCGTCATGATCACTTCCGGCGGAAGCTTCAGGAACGCTTCGTCGAAACGGCCGATCAGCGGTGTCGGGTATTCGGTGATCGCGACGATCTCATCGAGCAGCTCGTCATCGCGCCCCACTTCGACGCCATACTCTTTTTCGATCGCTTCGAAACCCTGCAGCACCCGTTCCCTTCGATGATCTGCGAAGAGATCGACACCGCCTTTTTCGAGCGTTTCGAAGTACGCTTTGGGTGAATCGACCTCGATGGGCTCGAAAGAGACCTGCCGGTGGACCCGTGTGGTGTTGGCACTCTTGACCCCAAAAAGTTCGATCGGCGCGATCTCCAGCCCGAAAAGCGCCAGAATCCATCGCACGGGACGGATGAACTCTTCCTGGTTCGATCCCCAGCGCATCATTTTTCCAAAGCGCATCGAATTGACCCATGTATTGACCATCTCGTTCAATAGATCGACGCTGGCTTCTCCCGGAATGCTCTTTTTGTAGTAGAGTACCTCTTTGCCGCCCTTTTCGCCACGACCTATCTCGCTCAGCGGCACGCCACACTTCTGGGCGAAACTTTCGGCCGCTCGTGTCGGCTCGCCATCTTTGAACGCGATCTGCACGGGCGGTCCGAAAAGCTCCTCGACAGTGTCTGGCTGCTTGCGAGGAAATTCGGGGTGCCACAGCACCAGCCGTCGGGGCGTATAGGAGAATTCAAAATCGCAGAGCAAGCGATTGGCTTCCAAAATCTTCGCCCACGAGGATTCAATATCGCCAAGAATTTTAAGAAGTGGAACGGCGGGAAGCTCCTCCACGCCGATTTCGATAAGCAGGGGTTGCGTCATAATCTCTCCAGTTATGCATAATTGGAGAGATTTTATCCAAGTATGACTTTGAAAAGGGTTACGCGTAGAGATCGAACCCTTTGCTGTTATGGAAGAGCCGATCGAAAAGTTTTTTCGTCGCCTCCAGAAGTTTGTCATTTCTATCGAAGAGCTTTAACGTATCATCCATCATATCGACCGTTTTCTCTTTCATCATGGCGTGCATATCCGGCGTTTTGGGTTCCGGTAACGCATGGCGCATCGCATGCGAAAGGTTGACGAGCTCCTTGTAGCCTGGCATCTTTTCGCTCTTTTCGATACCTTTGAGAAATTTTTGGTAGATCGGCCGAAGCGTCTTCATCGCTTTCTCGATCTCTTTCTTGTCGTTGGCGTCGATTCCATTGCCTTCGTAATGGAAACTGTATCCCATTTCGTGCCGCAGGCTCATCGTTCGCGCATCACCACTTTCCGAGGATGAAGCGCCTATTTCGATATCTTTGTTGTCGTACATCGAAAGCGAAATTTCGTCACCGCTGCTGGTATGAAACGAAAACGCGAAGCTGTTGTTCGACACGTTGATGGATGAAACGTTCGTCATTGAGCTGCTCCTGTGTAGTTCTTGACTATACTATCGGCACACTCCAATATTCTTAAAGTTCTCTGCCATCGAGAATGAACGTCACCGGCCCGTCGTTGACGATCTCCACCTCCATCATCGCGCCGAAACGGCCGGTCTGGACCGGAATATATGCCGACAACTTTTCGCAGAAACGTTCATAAAGGTTTTTCGCCTCTTTCGGAGGCATCGCATCATCGAAGCTCGGGCGCCTCCCTTTCGTGACGTTGCCCGCGAGGGTGAACTGGCTGACCACCAGCGCTTCGCCCCCGATGTCGAGGATACTTCTGTTCATCTTCCCGGCATCGTCGGCAAAGATGCGAAGATGGACAATCTTTTGGACCAGTTTGTCGATCTGCTCTTCGTCGTCGCCTTTGAGAATACCGAGCAGAATATTGTAACCTGCACCGATAGAGGCGATCTCTTCACCATCGATGGAGACCGACGAACGGCTCACTCTTTGTAAAAGGGCGATCATGACTCTTTGCTATCTTCCTCTTTTTTTCTCTCGGTACCGTTTTCGCCGAAACGCTCTTCATATTTGCTCGCATGATAGCCGCGCAGCAGCCAGATCATAAAAAGGACGAAGAGAACGATCATCACTGTATCCATCACACTTTTCACATGAAATCCTTCTGAAAAACAAGGTAATTCTGCCGTACCGCTTCGTAGGCGACGATGCCCACGGCGATCGAGATATTGAGGCTTCTGCCCTCCGGGGTCATCGGTATCGTAATGCATCGCTCTTTATGCGCTTCGAGGAGCTTTTCGGGCAAGCCCGTCGTCTCGGCACCAAAAAGCAGAAAATCGCCCGGTTTGTAATCGGCTTCGAACCACGGCCGATCGGTTTTCGTCGTCGCCAGCCACAGACGTTCGTTGCCATGTTCGGCCAAAAAAGCGTCGATCGATGGCCAGATGGTGGGATTGAGCTTGTGCCAGTAGTCCAGCCCCGCCCTTTTGAGGCGCGTGTCGGTAATTTCAAAACCGAGCGGTTCGATCAGATGCAGCGAAGCGCCCATATTGACGCACAAGCGCCCGATGGTGCCGGTATTGGGGGCGATTTTGGGTTCGACGAGGACGATATTGACCATTTTGCAATGACTCCAGGTTGAAATGGTAAAATTGTAACCAAAAAAGGAATAAATATGATGAAACGGATACTCTTAACAACCCTTTTGCCGCTTCTATTGGTATTGGGATGTGCCAAGGCGCCGGTGACCGGGCGCACACAGCTCATTATGCTTGACCCCCAGCAGGAGCAGGCTCTCGGATTCCAGGCCGAACAGGAGATTTTCAAAACCGAAAAGATCACGAAAGATCCCCGTTTTACGGTGCCGGTCGAACGGGTCGGCATGCGCCTGGCCAAAGCGACCGGGCTCAATCTCGACTGGAAATTTTATGTCATCGAAAAAGATACACCCAACGCCTTCTGCCTGGCCAATGGCCATGTCTTCGTCTATACCGGTCTGTTCAAATATGTCGACAACGATGCGCAGTTGGCGACGGTGATGGGCCACGAGATCGGCCATGCCATCGCCCACCACGTCGCCGAAAAGGTGAGTGTGAACATGCTCACCGGTATTGCTACTGCTGTGGCCGTCGCCGCGGTCAACGAGCATGTCAAATCGAACGAAGAGCGTATGCTCTACGATGCGGCACTCGGTATCGGTTCGCAGGTTGGCGTACTGCTGCCCTATTCACGCATGCAGGAGAGCGAAGCCGACCATATCGGCCTCATCCTGATGGCGGAAGCCTGCTACGATCCAAGAGAGGCGCTGAAATTCTGGGGAAAGTTCTCCAAACTCGACCGAAAAGGGCCACAGGTCCCCGTCTATCTGAGAACCCACCCACTCAGCGCCCAAAGAATCGAAAAGCTCAAACAATGGATGCCCCAGGCACTTGAAATTTATAATCATTGCCAGAGAAAAAGTCCAAATCACTCTATCAAAATACCCCGAAAGAGAAGTTCGCCTTTAGGTATGCCTGTTTCGTGACGACAGTTCTTTGAGAGCGGTCATGACGTATTCACGTAACGGAGACAACTCTTCTTCGCATATCTCATAAACTATTTCGGCATCGATATCCACATAATGATGCGAGATGATCTCACGAGCTTTGATAATATCGCGCCAATAATTTTTAGGTGCAACACTCAATAAAATTTCTGAGTCATTTTTCATAACATTTTTCAGAGCCTCTCCGATTGTTTGAAGCCTCATGGAAATCGCATCGAGTTTTTCCAATCCCTCTTCGTTTTCCAAAAAGTACGAAGATGAAAGGATGGTTGAAAATCGTTTCTCTATCAAACCGATACTGAACAGGATATACTCTAATAACTCTTTTGTACTGAGTCTATCCATAAATGGTTTCTCGTTCTATCGAATTAATGAAAGATTCATGCACATTGGAATGGGGATAGAAGAGATCGACCTTTTTCCCGAGATGTTCTTCCAGATAATTCCAGGCTCCCGCGATTTTTCTGAATTTATGATCGGAAAATTCGGCATAGATATCTATATCACTCTCTTCTGTCTCTTGTTCTTTGGCGTAACTGCCAAACAAACCGATCTTGACAATACCAAACTTTTCACGCATCTCTTCTCGATGGATTCTGAAAAATTGTAAAATCTCTTCTTTCTTCATGATTTTATTATAGCAATTTCTTGAACGCCCTTTCGAGCGATTCGCTGAATGTGGGATGGGCCAGAACGGTCCGGCGGGCAAGTTTGGCATCCATCTCTCCTGCCAAAGCCATCGAAACGGCGGCGATCAGCTCTTCGGCCGCTGGTGAAAATATCTCGCCACCGAGGATAAAGCCCTCATCATCCGCATAGACACTCATGACGCCCAGATCGCCGTCGTGAGTGTGAGGAAAAGGCAGCCCACGCAGTGGTACGATACTCTCTTTGTATCGTGTGCCGCTCTTTTCAAGTTCCGTTTTCGTCTTGCCCACCGTCGCATAACTGCACGGCAATGTATGGATAAACTTCACCACATTGGCCAAATCGATCGTTTCGGGATTTTCGCCAAGGATTCTTGAGACCACATACAACACCTCGGCCCTGGCGGCGTGGGCAAGCTGCAGCTTGCCGTTACAATCGCCGATAGCGTAGTGATCGGGCAGCGTCGTTTCGAAATGTTCGTCGGTGACGATTCCGCGCTTGTCTATCTCTATCTCCCCACATTGCACAGCCGAAACGTTCGCTCTTCGGCCCGTAGCCACGAGCAGCATCGGTACACTCTCTTCACTTCCATCCTCATAGAGAATCTGCACACCCTTTTTCGTATTCCTGGCACTTTTTATCGAATGCTCTGGCATCAGTGTCACTCCGAGATCTTCCATCTGTCGATAGATATTCTGCGAAATGGCCGGATGCGCCTTTCTTAGAAGCGTATCGTGACGCCATATCAATTCAGTCGGCACGCCCGATGAGACAAAGAAACTGGCCATCTCCAACCCGATCGCGCCGTCGCCGTAGATTGCTATTTTCTCCGGCAAGGTTCGCATATTGAGTATCTCATCGCTCGTCACAACCCCTTTGCCGTCATATTCGATCCCATCGGGAATGAAAGGCGACGATCCGGTGCCGATTACGATATAGCGCGCCGTGATCTCTTTGTCATCGACACGCACGGTATAAGGAGCCGTCAAAACGCCCTCTCCCTCGATGATGTCAGTTTTTTCACACTGTTTGGTGATCGCTTTGGTGGCCGCTAAGAGAAGTTTCTCCTTCTCGTCGTCGAGTTCCTCCATCTTCAGCGAAATCGATCCATCGAAATGGGGTTTGCGAGAGGCTCGGACCGTATCGGCGGCACCAAGATACATTTTCGAAGGGATACAGCCGTTATGAAGGCATGTCCCGCCAAGATGCGACGGATTTTTTTCGACCAGCGCCGTCTTGAGCCCCCTTTTGGATGCCACCACCGCACCGGCATAGTTGAGACCGCCACCGAGAAAGAGCAGATCGTAGTCGTATGTCATCGTGTGATTCCTTCCGTTTATTCCGAAATAGCGGCGGCCGCTTTCATCATCGCAATGGGATTGTGGGCACCCACATAGACAGGAAGCGGTTCCTTGGCGCAATCGAAGAGTCCATAGACGGCCATCTGCGCCGTCCGAACGGAATATTCCACCGTAAAGACGCAGTCATCCTCAACTTCCGTAAACTGTCCGAGAAACGCGAAATTTTCGGTCCCTTCCGGAAGCACGGCTGGCCGGTCGCCGTATGATCTGGGCATGAAAAGGCTGTCGATAAAGGGCATCGCCACAGGAATGCAGTTGACGAGCCTGTCCGATTTCATGATAGGCATCATCATATCCTCGATCTTCAGATGATACCAGAGCTCTTCGAGAATCTCTTCACCGGAGCACTGGCTCATCGGCTTCTTCACCTTGTTCCCGATACGGTCGACGTAAAGCCCATACCCCCAGAACACTTTGACATCCTCGGGCTGGTCGGGAAAGTGGGGCTGTCTGGCGATCACGATCGACATGAGCCAGTTGGAGTCGGTCAAGGTGATAAGACCGCCGGTGCCGTTGAGATTGCCGGTGAAATCCTCCATGTAGTCGTGAAACGTGCGATCGCGCAGAGTCACGGTGTAGGAGTGCCATTTGGAACGATCTATGTCACCGCAGAAAACATCCGGATTTCCGAAGGATGGATCTTTTTCCGCGACTTTTTTCCAGAGTGTCCACGACCCGGAATCTTCCACACCCTTGAGTTTGGGAGGCGTGTGAAGATCCCCCTCGTCCGCGGCATCGACGATTGATCCGTTGACGAAAAAGCAATAGTCATCTTCACCCAGTTCGACCGTCCGGGCCTCCTCGTTGTCCACAAGCAGGTGCAGAGCCGTCGCTCTTTTTTTCCCTCCACTCAGATCGAAATCGATATCGACGACGCGGCTTTGCAGCTTGATGCGCACACCCTTTTCCGTCAGCCATCGCTGCAGTGGCACCACAACGGAGTGATACTGATTGTATTTGGTCCTCAAGATGCCGTTGAGACGTTTCATGCCCGGCATCAGGTGCATGAAACGGAGCATGTAGCGCCGCGCCTCCATCAGCGAACTCCATTTCTGGAACGCGAACATACTGGTGAAGATATACCAGAAGTTGGTGTGAAAGAAATCTCCGCTGAACCAATCTTCGATTCTCAGTTTTTCAAGTCTGCTTTCAGGTGTGAAAAGAAGCTTCGTCAATTCCAACTGGTCCGTCATACTCAGCCCGTAACTACTCAAATCGACACGTTTCCCGTCACGCAGCAGTCTGGCGTGATTGTCTGATACATAGCGGCTATTGAAATCCATCGTCTCTTCATAAACCGTCACCTCTGGATCGTCGTATGAAGGAATGTGCGAAAGCAGGTCCCAGTAACAGTGGTAATGTTTTTCGTGCATCCGCCCACCGCGGATCAGATACCCCTTCTCAGGATCGCCCGAACCATCCAGTGCGCCCCCCGCCACGTCCCATTGCTCATAGATCGTGATATTCTGTGGATCGACGCCCGCATCTTCAATCAGATAAAAAGCTGCTGCCAGATTGGCTATACCGCTTCCAACCAAATAAACATGAGTGTTTTCATCGGCTTTGCGTTTCATTTTTAATCCTTATCTCATTACGGAAAGCATGAGCAAAGCCCATGCTTTGGTGGAAATCGGTCATCATAACATGTTTTACGTCAGTTTTTGTTTATCACTTCTCAATAAGTGCACTCTTAAAAAAATCCAGATCCTCCGCCAGTCTCTTGATCGTCTGCATGAATTCCGCGGCCTGCCATCCGTTGATGAATCGGTGGTCGATCGTCAATGTCACACTGATCTGTCCCTGTTTTTCACATCCGATGGCGGCTATTCCCGTATCGTTTCGATTGACAACGGCGTCAAATCGTTCGATACCCGTCATGCCAAGATTGGAGATTCCGAACGTCGAGCCTACCAAGTTCGCAGCGAGCACCCTTCCGCTTCTGACTCTCTCTTTGTATGTTTTCAACTCTTGAGCGATCCGATCGACACTCTTTTTATTGACATCTTTGAAAACGGGCATATAGAGCGCTTCACCATGGGCCATAGCCAACGATATCGATGCGTTGGGCCAGAGCTGGAAGGTGTGGGTATCGAGCGACATGCGGGTATTTGGGTTTTGCATCATCGCTTCCGCGATCAGCTTGATGATCCAGACCGTCAACGTCCTTTCTTTCGTTTCATGGGCCCGAAGAAAGGCCGCGTCGATTCCGTCATAGATCCGGTACACCGGTTTTTTTGCCGATTCGCTGACATTTTTGATGATCACCTGCTGAATCGGGCTCAATGGCTGGGGAATCGGGACTTCATGCTCCTGGATGTAGGCCCGGATATCCTCTTCACTCACTTTCCCTTTGGAGATGAAAAGATCGGGTGAGAGCCGGTACTGCATCAGCAGATTCCACGCTTCGGGTGAAAACTTTTCGTTTTCTGTATAGATATTCTGGTTCATACGCTTATTTTTCCGACAATTTAGCCGTAAATTCGTCGATTGCCTTTTCGACCGGAATCATATACATCAGTGCCGGACCGCCGTGCATCAGCACCGCCTGCAATGCCGCATCGATAATCTCCTCTTTCGTCGCCCCCGCATCGAGCGCCCCTTTGACATGAAGTGCAATACACCATTCGCACTGCGCGGCTACGGCGAGACCGACGTTGACGAGCTCTTTCATCTTCGTGTCGAGCGCTCCGGGCTTTTCGACCGCGAACATGAATTTATGAAACGCCTCCATCTGTTCGGGAGACTCTTTTTGCAATCTCGCGACAAGTTCCTTGATCTCTTCAAGTTTTTTCGTGTATATACCCATGACTTCCTCCTTTTATGTGGTTTATTTTATCCGTTCTGCGAAATAGTCGACCATATGCTCGAGCGTATCGACTTTTCCGTAATCCTCTTCGGGCACTTCGACACCCAGCTTCTTAGCGAGTGCGGTCAGCAGGTTGAGAAAATCGTACGAATCGATCTCCAGCGACTCCTGGAGGCTCTCCTTTTCAGGGATCTCCTCTCCTTCGTGTTCGGGCGCGATCTCGTAGATCGCATCGACGATCGTCTTTTTTATCTCTTCTTTGGTCATAGCAGCTCCTCAGGCTTTTGTAAGACTTTGTCGAGTTTTGAAAGAAAGAGCGCACCCGTACGCCCGTCGGTGGCTCTGTGGTCTCCCGCGATCGAAGCTTCGACCACTTTTCTGACGGCGATGGCGTCTCCTTCGGCCCATGGCCTCTCCATAATACGTCCAAATCCCACCAGCGCCACCTGCGGCGGATAGATGACGCCATAGACCTTTTCGACCCCCAGATCACCCAGATTGGTGATCGTGATGGTCTGTCTGGTCATCTGCGAACTGGTCAGTTTGCCGCCGCGTGTCCGTTCGATGAGATCGGTGAGCGCTTTCATCGTTTCGTCCAGGTTTTTTTCCTGCGCATCGATCAATGCAGGGGTGATCAAGCCCCCCTCCCGCCGGGCGATCGCGATACCCGGGTGGATTTCATGGCTCACGACCGGGCCATCTTTCCAAAAGCCATTGAGTTCAGGGACCGCTTCGAGGGCTTTGACGACGGCGCGGATCAAAAGTGCGGCCGGAAGGATTCGCTCTCTGATCGAACGTTTGGCATTGAGATCTCTTAGCCACTCGAGGGCCCTTGTCATGTTGATAGGGGTGGAGAGATAGTAGTGGGGAATTTCGGCGTTGGAGCGGCTCATCGCCGCAGCGATCGCCATGCGCATGGCATCGGGCTTGGCCGCTTTTGGAGCACTCCCTTTTTGCGCCATCTCTTTCGCGAACGCCTCCACATCTTTGGCGCTGATCTTGCCATGCACTTTTTTCGCCACCTCTTCGAGATCGACACCAAGTTCTCTGGCCCTCTTTTTGGCCAAAGGGGTCGCCCGCACACGAACGGGCGCTTCGGGTTCGCTCTTCTTTTCGGGCTCAGTTTCGGTTTTGGCTATTGCGCCGAACAGCTCTTCGGCAGCACTTTTCGGTGTTTCTTCGCTGGCAGGAGTTTTGAAGACGCTTTCGGTTTTCCCGGCCTCTTCCTCTTTTTGGGGTGCTACCTCCTCCTTTTTGGATGGCGCCGAGAGTGCCGAAACCGCCTCTTCGATCTCTCTTTGTATCGTCGCATCGTCGTCCTTTTCGGTGCGAATCACCGCCAGAGGGGTCCCTACCGGGTACTCAATGCCCTCTTTCGCGACGATCTTTTCGACTGTGCCATCTTCGTAGACCTCCCCTTCTATGACCCCTTTGCTCGTCTCGATGTCCGCGATGACATCCCCTTTTTTGAGCGTATCGCCCTCTTTGACTTTCCATTGGGCCAAAATACCCGATTCCATATCGGCACCGAGGCTCGGCATTTTGTAAATCATCTACGCCTCCTCCATCACGGCTTTGGCCGCTTCGACGATCTTCTCGGGACTTGGAATCGCCGCATCTTCGAGATGTTTCGCATAGGGGATCGGCACCTCTTCCGTGCAGACCCGGCGCATCGGCGCATCGAGTTCATAAAAGGCCTGTTCGTTGATGCGCGCCATGATTTCGGCCGATATACTGCCCGAACGCCACTCTTCATTGACAATCAAGACACGATGGGTCTTTCTCACCGATGCCATAATCGCCTCGTCATCGAGCGGCCGCAGTGAGCGCAGATCGACCACTTCGGCTTCGATTCCATCCTTGGCGAGGGTTTCGGCGGCTTCGAGCGCTTTGAATACATTGATGCCGAAAGCGAAAATCGAAAGATCCATCCCTTCACGCATCACCTTCGCACGACCAATCGGAAGAGGCTCGGCGCCGGTGTCGAGCTCCCCTTTCATATTGTAGAGCAACGAATTTTCGAAAAGTATGACCGGATTGGGGTCGGCCAGTGCCAGATTGACCATATCGTAGGCATCCTGCACCGTCGCCGCCGACAAAACTTTGAGTCCGGGAATGTGGGCGTACAACCCTTCGAGTGAATGGGAGTGCTGGGCGGCGAGCTGTTTGCCCGCTCCGGTGACCATACGGATCACCAGCGGCACGTTGTACTGCCCGCCCGACATATGCAGAAGGTGAGCGGCATTGTTCATAATCTGATCGAGTGCCAGCAGGGAGAAGTTGACGGTCATGATCTCGATGATCGGGCGCATCCCGTTCATCGCCGCACCGATCCCCATACCCGTAAAGCCCGATTCGCTCAATGGGGTGTCGATGATACGTTCGGGGCCGTATTTGTCCAAAAGCCCCAGGCTCACGGCGTAACTTCCGCCATATTTGCCCACATCTTCGCCTGCGAGGAAGACTCTTTTGTCATTTTTCATCGCATTGTCGATCGCCATTCGTACCGCTTCGCGGTTGGTGAGCTCCTTTTTCACGATGACACCTCCTCGGCATAGACGAACTTCGTCAGTTCGGACACCGGTTCCCACGTTCCATTTTCGGCGAAATCGACCGCTTTTTCGATCTCTTCTTCCACTCTCTTTTCGATCGCAGCAGCATCGATTTGCTCCCACATTCCCTTCTCCTGGAGGTATTTTTGAAACGTGACGATCGGCCCTTTCTTCTTCCAGGATTCTATCTCATCTTTGCTGCGGTATCGATCGGGGTCAAACATCGAGTGGGCCCGAAAACGGTAGGTCTGGCACTCGAGAAAGATGGGGCCCTTACCCGATCGGACGTGCGCCACCGCTTTTTTGGCGGCATCGTTGACTTTGACCACATCCATGCCGTCGACCCGGTGCGCTTCCATCCGGTAGCTTTTGGCCTTTTTGACCAGATCTGTCTCGGATTCGGCTCTTTCGATGTGTGTCCCCATACCGTAAAGATTGTTTTCACACACGAAGAGTACCGGCAATTCCCACAGTTGCGCCAGGTTCATCGACTCGTGAAACTCCCCTTCCGCGACGGCGCCGTCACCGAAGAAGCAGACAGTCACCCGGTCACGTCCCATACGCTTGTCCGCCAGGGCGATGCCCACCGCCAGCGGCAGGCCACCACCGACGATCGCGTATCCGCCGTAGAAGTTCTTCTCTTTGTCGAAAAGGTGCATCGATCCGCCGCGTCCAAGCGAGCACCCCTCCATTTTCCCGTAGAGTTCGGCCATCACCTTTTCGGGTGGAACGCCTTTCAAGATCGCGTGGCAGTGTTCCCGGTATGTTGCCACCACGCCGTCATCGGGTTCGATGGCATCGATGATGCCCGTCGCTACCGCCTCTTCGCCGATATACAGATGTAAGAATCCGCGAATTTTCATTTCGGTATAGAGTTCGGCGCTTTTTTCCTCGAAGCGCCGGCACAGAAGCATCTGATAGTAAAACTGTTTCGCTTTTTCCAGACTCAGGCTCATCTTCTTCTCCTCCTATTTTTCGAGTGTCGACGTGTCACCGAGCGGCAAGCCGAGCTCCTGCGCCTTCAAGAGGCGGCGCATAATCTTTCCACTCCGGGTTTTGGGAAGTTCGTCCATGAATTCGATCTCTTTGGGGGCGATCGCCACACCCAGTTTTTTGCGACCGAACGCAATCAGTTCACGCCTGAGCTCTTCGCTCGGTTCATACCCTTTTTTAAGCGAAACGAACGCTTTGACGATCTGTCCCGCCACGGGGTCGGGCTTTCCGATGACACCCGCTTCAGCGACGGCGGGATGCTCCATCAGCGCGCTTTCGACTTCGAAGGGCCCCACCATGTGACCGGAGGTTTTGATGATGTCGTCGGCGCGTCCAACGAACCAGAAATAGCCATCCTCGTCGCGGTACGCCAGATCACCCGAGATATACCATCCATCGACGAACGAATTTTTGTATTTCTCTTCATTGTGCAGATACCCCCTGAACATTGAAGGCCATCCCGGCTTGAGGGCCAGGTCACCCTCTTTGCCGGGTTCGGTGATCACCGTGGCGCTGCCATCCTCGTTTCGCTGCACAATCGCCGCCTCCACACCAGGGATCGGCCGTCCCATCGAGCCGGGACGGATCGTCTGCGACAGATAGTTGGCGATCATGATACCGCCCGTCTCCGTCTGCCACCAATTGTCGTGAATCGGCAGTTTCAGTTTCTCCATGCCCCACCAGACCGCTTCGGGGTTGAGAGGCTCTCCGACGCTCTGGATCAACCGAAGATTGGAGAGGTCGTACTCTTTAAGCGGATCGACATCCAGCCGCATCAATCGTCTCACCGCCGTGGGAGCGGTGTACCAGACATTGACCTTCTCATCCTGCAATATCGAAAACCACCGCTTCGCATCGAACTCCGCTTCGTCCACCACATTGGTAATGCCGTGCAGCCACGGGGCGATAATGCCGTAAGAGGTTCCTGTAACCCAGCCGGGATCGGCCGTACACCAGAAAACATCATCAGGATGGAAATCGAGGACATAGTAACCGGTGACCCAGTGGGTATAGATCGCTTTGTGGACATGAATGACCCCCTTGGGCTTGCCGGTCGTTCCGCTGGTGAAGTGCAGCAGCGACATATCTTCCGGATCGGTCGGCTCGATCGTGAACTCTTCGGAAGCCTCTTCCATCAATTTCGGCAGTGAAAGGACCTTCTCATCCCGATGATCCTTCGCATCGATCAAAAAGATATATTTGAGCCCAGGTACCTGATCGACGATCCCTGCAACCTTTTTGCCATAAAGACGTTCGGTTGTAACGAGCCCTTTAGCGTCACCTCCCTGCAGCCGCTGAAGAATCGGTTCGGGGCCGAACTGAGCGAAGAGCGGACACATGACACTGCGGTTTTTTAAGATTCCCATTACCGCGATATAGAGTTCGGGTACGCGGGGAGAGAGCATATAGATGCGTTCGCCCTTTTCGAAACCGAGATCTTTGACGACATTGGCGAATTTGTTGGTCAGGTGCTTCATTTCGCCATAGGTGAAGGTTTTACGTTCACCGCTCTTGCCGTGCCAGATCAGCGCCGTTTTCTCTCTCAAGGCTCCGTTGGCATGGCGGTCGATCGCCTCGTGGGCAATATTGAGCCCCCCGGAGGAAAGGCCGTCGAAATGTTGACCCACCTCCTCCCACGAAAAGTTCTTTCGGGCCTCTTCGTAATCGAGGAGATTGGGTTTGACAGGCATCGCAGCCACATCCTTTTCGATCCATCGTTTCGTATCCATGGCGCCACCTTTTTATTCACTGTTTCACATAGTATAATACAAAAAAGTAAATGAAGGTTAAAGAAATGCTCAAAAAGTGGCGTTACATCGGCATCGACCAAACGTCGGCGGCATGGAACATGGCGGTCGATGAAGCACTGCTTCGCTGCTACACCCCATCCGATACGCCGCTTTTTCGTCTCTATCGGTGGGAGAGAGCATTGAGCTTCGGCCGTTTCAGCCATCCAAGCGAGAGTGTCGATACGCACAAGATCGATTCCTTAAACCTGCCGGGTATTCGGCGCATCACCGGCGGCGGCATTCTTGTTCACGGCGGGGATATCTCATATTCGCTGACCCTTCCATCCGTATTCGCCAAAAAACATGGTGTGAAGAAGAGTTACAAAACCCTTTGCAGCTTTTTGATCCATTTTTATAAAAACTTGGGGCTCGATGCCCGCTTCGCTTCGGAGTCTGGACTAAAGGAGAGCGCTTCACCTGTCTGCATGGCCGGTCATGAAGCCTACGACATAGTGATAGATGGCCGCAAAATCGGAGGAAACGCCCAGCGCCATACCGGAAAAGGGATGCTTCAGCACGGCACGATACCGCTCTTTTTGGATAGAGCCTTTTTTCAAGGATTGTTTCTGAAAGATTCGGGCCTCGATGAAGCGGTGTCACTCCGGGATTTTGGAATATCTGACGATTTCGATACGATAGGCAGGAAGATAAAAGAGGCTTTTATCGATACATTCGGAGCCGAACTCATAGCCGATACGTTGAATGACGAAGAGCATCGGTTGGCCGATTGGTTGATGAGAGAAAAATACAGCAAAAAAGTGTGGAATTACGATGGAAAAGAGCCGATACCGAAAGCCTGAATGGCTACGCAAAAAAATCGCCCTGAGTCAATTGGCGTCGATGAGAGAGCACCTTCAAAAAGGAAAGATGCACACGATCTGCGAAGAAGCGCTCTGCCCGAATATGGGGGAATGCTTTTCGAACAATCAGGCGACATTTTTGATATTGGGCAATATCTGCACCCGCGCCTGCACTTTTTGCAACGTTTCCAAAGGGATGCCGATGTTACCCGACCCCCTCGAGCCTGAAAATCTCGCCGATACCGTCGAAGCACTGGGGCTTTGGCATGTGGTCATCACGAGCCCTACCCGCGACGACCTGCCCGACGGCGGTGCGGCCCACTACTGCCGTGTCGTCGAAGCGATCAAGGCACGCGATGCGCAGATCCGTGTGGAGTTGCTCATTCCCGATTTCCACGACAAAGAGAAAGAGCTCGAAAAGATCGCTTTCAGCGGCGCCGAAATCGTAGGGCACAACCTCGAAACGGTCCCGCGTCTCTATCAGATACGAAAAGGGGCGAAATATGAACGATCTTTACGAGTGCTTCAGGATCTGCACCGGCTCAATCCAGGAGTGCATACCAAAAGCGGAATCATGCTGGGGCTGGGTGAGAGAGACGAAGAGGTGTTGCAACTGATGGAGGAGCTTCTGAATGTGGAGTGCCGATTGCTCAGCATCGGACAATACCTGACCCCCTCATCCGCCCATACGCCGGTCGTCGAGTATGTCCATCCGGAAAAATTCGACTATTTCAGACGAAAGGGGATAGAGATGGGCTTTCGCCACATCAAGAGCTCACCCTACACCCGCAGCAGCTATATGGCGCACGAATATCTTTAGAAATGATGTCACATCTTGCTCTGAGGTCGAAAAATCTCTATCGACACATCTTTGAAAACCCTATAATGTTTGTCGTTGGCGGTCAAAAGTTTCAACCCAAGTGATGACGCTGTGGCACCGATCAGCGCATCCGCCAACTGCATCGAATGACTCAAAAAATAGTTTTCGACGAAAAAAAGAGCTTTGGCAGATATCTCTTCATCGATATAAATTGTCTTGATCTCCCATTCTCTCAACACCTTCTGCAAAATTCGAAGTTCCTCCTTGTTGCGCATCCCTTGTACCAATTCGATATGTGTAACGACGGAAATGTTGAATCCATCCAGAGCATGAACGGTTTTATAGGCATTTTCATCGCCTCTCATATACCAGATCAATACATCGGTATCGACAAGATATTCACTCTTCAGCAGCAAATGAGCGCCCTTTTCTCAATGCACGCACATGTGCCTCAACATCCAAATCCTCTCTGTCTCTCCAGATACCGAACAGATCATCTTTTTCCGCTTTAGGAGTCTCTTTCCCAACCCCTGCCGCAGAAACGAGTTTCGCTTTCACTTTTCCGCGATAGGTAATAACGATCTCCTCTCCTTTTTCCAATGCATCGAAAAGGACGGTCGTCTTGAAACGCAGATCTTTGGCGGTCACGGTCATTCGTCATTCCTTTAAAGTTTACAATTTAAAGTATAAACTTTTAGGCTGAATTTTGACTTAACTTCTCCACTTTTTCCATTGGTTGATCAGCCCGTTGGTGGAACTGTCGTGGGTATCGATCTTTTTCTCGCTCTTCAATTCCGGCAGAATCTTTTTCGCCAGCTGTTTACCCAGCTCCACACCCCACTGGTCGAAGCTGTAGATATTCCATATCACGCCCTCGACGAAGATTTTGTGCTCGTACATCGCAATCAGCATCCCAAGACTTCTGGGTGTCACCTTTTTGAGCAGAATCGAATTGGTGGGGCGGTTGCCTTCGAAAACTTTGTGGGGGATCAGATCCTTCACCTCCTCGATCGAACGGCCCGATTCGGCAAACTCCTTTTCGACCTCCTCCGCCGTTTTTCCGAATGCCAGCGCTTCGGTTTGCGCGAAGAAATTCGAAAGCAGTATCTCGTGGTGCTCACCGATCGGATTGAGTGACTGCGCGGGGGCGATGAAGTCGCAGGGAATCAGTTTGGTGCCCTGGTGGATCAGTTGATAAAAGGCGTGCTGGCCGTTGGTGCCGGGCTCTCCCCAGATGATCGGTCCCGTCTGCCACGAAACCCGTTCATTGTGCCGGCTGACCGATTTGCCGTTGGACTCCATATCGCCTTGCTGCAGATAGGCCGGAAACCGGTGCATATACTGATCGTACGGCAAGACGGCATGGCTTTGTGCCTCGTAGAAGTTGTTATACCAGATGCCAAGAAGCGCCATGATGACGGGCAGGTTCCCAGCAAAAGGTTTTCTTCTGAAATGGTTGTCCATTTCGTGCGCCCCTTCGAGCAATTCCACGAACCTATCGAATCCGATCGTCAGCGCGATCGAGAGGCCGATCGCCGACCAGAGCGAATAGCGTCCCCCGACCCAGTCCCAGAATTCGAACATATGATCGGGGTGGATGCCAAATTTCACGACCGCCTCTTTGTTGGTGGACATTGCTACAAAGTGCTTTTCGATGGCCGATTCGTCGTTGGCTTTTTTCAAAAACCACTCGCGTGCGGTATGGGCGTTGGTCATCGTCTCCTGTGTCGTGAAGGTTTTGGAGGCGATCAAAAAGAGCGTCGTTTCGGGATCGACGCTCTTGAGTGTCTCGGCGATATGAGTACCGTCGACGTTGGAGACGAAATGGGGCTCGATATCTTCGAGCTTGTAGTGGCGGAGTGCTTCGGTCACCATCACTGGCCCCAGGTCCGAACCGCCGATGCCGATATTGACGATATCGGTGATCTTTTTGCCCGTGTATCCGCGCCATTGGCCGCTATGGACGCGTTGACAGAACGCTTCCATCTGCTTCAGCACCCCATTGACTTTGGGCATCACATCCTCACCGTCGACGTAGATCGGGGTATTGGCGCGGTTTCTGAGTGCGACATGCAGCACGGCACGGTTTTCGGTACGGTTGATCTTCTCACCCGAAAACATCGCTTCGATCGCCGATTTCAGGCCGGCTTCTTCGGCAAGCTGCAAAAGGGCATGAAAGATCTCGTCGTCGATACGGTTTTTTGAAAAATCGAGCAAAATCTCGTCACCGTGAGAGCGTGAGAATTTGTCGAACCGTTCTTCATCTTCGTCAAACCACTCTCTCAAATGCTTGTTACGGCTCTTTTCATGCAGCAATTCGAGCTTTTTCCATGCCGACGTTTCGATCGGATCGATATTTGGCAGCATACTCTCTCCTTATACCATTTTCAGATAGACGACGCCAAGCGGCGGCAGGCGGAGCGAAAGCGAATATTCGCGTCCGTGGCATTCGACATTTTCGGCTTCGATGGGATGGGGATTGACGATATCCCATCCTTCGTATTCGCGCCTTTGGGAGTTGAATATCTCTTTCCATGCACCGCCGTACGGGACGCCGACGCGGTAATTTTCCCGCACCGCATCGGCGAAGTTGCAGATCACCAGCACCGTCTCCTCCTCGATGTCGCTTTTGCGGATAAAAGCGAGAATGTTGTGCTGATAGTCCCTGTCGTCGATCCATTCGAAACCGTCGTGCTTCTCGTCGTACAGATGCAGGGCGCGTTCGGTTTTGTAGAGCCCGTTGAGATCGCTGACGAGTTTTTGGATCCCTTTGTGACGTGGATTGTCGAGAAGATGCCAATCGAGGCTCTCCTTGTAGTTCCATTCGCGCCACTGCGCGATCTCACCCCCCATAAAGAGCAGCTTTTTGCCCGGATGCGCCGTCATGTAGGCAAAGAGCGCGCGGAGGTTGGCGAACTTCTGGTTTTCGTCGCCCGGCATTTTGTTGATCAGTGAGCCTTTCATATGGACCACTTCGTCGTGGCTGAGAGGCAGCACGAAATTTTCGTCGAAGGCGTACCACATGCTGAAGGTGATCTGATGGTGGTGGTGCTGTCGGTGAACCGGATCGAGTTTGAAATATTTGAGGGTATCGTGCATCCATCCCATATTCCACTTGAAGCCGAATCCCAGCCCGCCCGTATAGACCGGTCTTGTCACCATCGGATAGGCCGTCGACTCTTCGGCCACCGTGACGATGTCAACGAAAGCGCCGTAGACCGTTTCGTTGAGCTGCTTGAGAAACTCGATCGCTTCGAGATTTTCGTTGCCGCCATATTTGTTGGGAATCCACTCCCCCTCTTTTCTGGCATAGTTGAGGTAGAGCATCGACGCCACCGCATCGACGCGGATGCCGTCGACATGGTACTTCTCGAGCCAGTACATCGCGCTCGAAATCAAAAAGGCACGCACTTCGTTGCGGCCGTAGTTGAAGATCGCGCTCTTCCATTCGGGATGGTACCCGAGCCTCGGATCTGCGTGTTCGTAGAGGCAGGTGCCGTCGAAATTGATGAGCCCGTGCCCGTCGGTAACGAAATGTGAAGGGACCCAGTCCATGATGACGCCGATGTCGTGGGCGTGCATGATATCCACAAACTGCATGAACTCCTGCGGCGTGCCGTAGCGCGCGGTGGGTGCGAAATAGCCCGTCACCTGATATCCCCATGAACCCTCGAACGGATATTCGGTGATCGGCATGATCTCGACATGGGTGTAGTTCATCTGTACCAGATAGTCGGCCAGTTCGTGTGCCGCTTCGAGATAGGTCAACGACCGGTTATCCTCCTCCACTTTCCGCCGCCACGAACCCAGATGCACTTCGTAGGTGGCGATCGGTTTGTCGTGGGCGTTGCGGTCTTTGCGAAGATCCATCCAGGTCTCGTCATTCCAGCGGTAATCGTCGATCGACCAGATGCGTGAAGCTGATTTCGGCGGCTTTTCGGCATATTTGGCGTAAGGATCTGCTTTGTCGAAATGACGCCCGTCGTACCCGACAATGTGGTATTTGTAGGTATCGCCTTTTTTGGCTCCTTCGATGAACCCCTCCCATATGCCCGAACCGTCGATTCTCATTTTCAACGGATGGGCCATCGGATCGTAGGCGTTGAAATCCCCGACCACACTCACTGCGGAGGCGTTGGGCGCCCAGACGGCGAAATAGACACCATCTGCCCCCTCTCTTTTCATCGGGTGGGAGCCCAGTTTGTCGTAGAGCTTGACATGGGTCCCCTCTTTGAAGAGGTAGATGTCCATATCGCTCAATCGTGTCACATCGTAATGTATCGGTTTCATATTTGGCTCACTTGTAGTTTTGCACACGCGAAGAGAAGATCGTGTGATAGTAGATCTCTTCGTAGGCTTTCGCCGACGCCATCCAGTCAAACCGCGCTTCCATCGCGCGCTTTTGCATCAGCCGGTAACTGTCGTGGTCGAAACGGTAGGTGTCGACCGCCCATTTGACGGTATGATAGAGGGCATCGGGCGTGGCCCACTCGAACTTGAAGCCATTGCCCTCTTTCGTGGCCGGGTCGAAATTGTGGATCGTATCGTCCAGCCCGCCCGTGGCGCGGACGATCGGCAGCGTGCCGTAACGGAGCGAGTAGATCTGATTCAGGCCGCACGGCTCGAAGAGCGAAGGCATCAAAAAGAGGTCGCTTCCGGCTTCGATCAGATGCGCCACTTCGTTGGAGTAGCCGATATGGCAGGCGAAGCGGTCGCCGTAGCGCGCGGCCACGTCGCTGAAGAACCCTTCGGCCCACTTCTCTCCGGTTCCGAGCATCACGATTTGCGCATTCATATGGAGCAGACCCTCCATAACCGAAGCGATCAGGCCAATCCCTTTCTGTTCGGCGAAACGCCCCACGAATCCGATGAGCGGTACATCCTCCCACACCGGGAGTCCGAAACGCTCCTGCAGCGCCTTTTTGCAGAGCGCTTTTCCCGACATGTCGTCGATATCGTAATGGGCGGGCAGGTACGGATCGGTCGCCGGATTCCACTCGTCGTAGTCGACGCCGTTGAGGATGCCATAGAGTTTGTGGCTGTGGGCGCGGATATGTTCATCGAGTCCGAAACCGAACTCCGGCGTCTGGATCTCGTGGGCATACTTTCGGCTCACCGTCGTCACCGCATCGGCATGCGCGATCCCCCCTTTGAGTACATTGACGCCGTCGAGCGATTCGAATTCGTGCGGGTTGAAGTGCTCCCACCCGATCTCCATCACATCCATCGCCCCTTTGAAGAAGATGCCCTGATGCTGAAGATTGTGAATTGTGAGCATCGAGACCGCGTTTTCGAAATGGGAATCGAATGCGTATCTGGTCTTCAGCAGTGCCGGCTGTGCCGCAGTGTGCCAGTCGTGGGCGTGGACGACGTCGGGTTTGAAGCCGATCTTTCGGGTCAGCTCCAGCGCCGCCTTGCTCAAAAAGATGAACCGGTTGTCGTTGTCGGGATAGCTGAAACCATGTTCATCGGCATAGAGGCCGGACCTGCCGTAAAACGCTTCGTAGTCGATGAAATAGACCGGCACGTCCGATCCTGGCAGATTGTCTTTGTAGACACCCGCCCAAAGTTCGCCCATCGGCCCCATCGGAACGCCCAGCGGTCCGAGGATGTGCTCCAGCCCGCTCTTGTCGATCGAGTAGTACCTGGGCATCACGACGATCACGTTGTGGCCCATCTTCGCCAGCGCTTTGGGCAGTGCGCCCGCCACATCGGCCAGCCCGCCCGTCTTGGCAAACGGCACCACTTCCGATGCGGTAAAAAGTATATTCAGCGGTTCATTCATTTTTCTTCCTTTTTCACTGATGTTACGCAAATTGCGTTTTATCATCTCGAAATCTTCGATTTCGAAGCTTCGGGGGGGGGGGGTGCGGGGGACGGCCAGTCCCCGCCAAAACATGGGCTCTGCCCATGCTTTGCTTCACATCAAATGGTATCCAACAACAGCTTCGCCCCCTCCAAAGAGGCGTTTTCGATCCCGCTCATTTCGATACGCAGATCTTCGCAGCTGGCCGCGAGGGCGTATTCGCCGATGCGCTCCCTCACCTTCTGTACAACATCGGGATTTTCGGCGATGACGCCGCCGCCGAAAACCACGATCTTTGGATTCAAGAGCGTCACGACCGTCGCCGTGGCCGATGTCAGCGCTTCGTCGAACATCTCGGCGATACGGCGGCATTTCGGATCGAGGCGAAGGCGCGCCAGATCGGGTGTGCCGCTGCACCCTTCATGCGCCATCCACTTCTGAAGGCCGCTTCCGGATGTGTAGAGCTCGTAGCAGTTATCCTTTCCGCAGCCGCATCGGAATGGGGCTTTCTTGTAGGGCACGTGCCCGATCTCGCCGGCCAGACTCCGCCAGCCGTGCAGGATTTCACCCTTTTCTATGATGCCGCTCCCAAGGCCGGTGCCCGCATAAATGGCTGCGAGCGACGTTTCGTTCCAGTAGACCGATTCGGCCAGTGCGGCGCAGTTGAGGTCGTTCTCTATGCGCAGCTTGATACCGTATCTGGCCATCGCGAAGGCTTCGATCTCCGGTTCATCGACCGGAAGGTTCGGCGAGGAGATGATCACCCCGTCGTGGACCTGCCCCGCGAACGAGATCGCGACCGCATCGATATCGCCGTGATTTTCGACCATCGACGCGATAAAAGCGCCAAGCCCCATCGAGTGGCTCGGAATCTTTCCGCACGCTTCCTCTTCTCCGCTCAGCTCGTAGCGCAGCCAGGTGCCCCCGGCATCGATCGCCAACCGGCTCACGGGAGACTCCGGTAAAGATCGATATATTTCAGAGCGCATCGCTCGATCGAAAAGTCGCACTGCATATCAAATTGCCTCACTCTCCGCAGACTCGCGGTTTTTTTATAGAGTTCAAGCGCATCATCCACCGCGGCAAGGAGCGCCTCCTCATCCATCGCCTCGAAGAGGAACCCCTGGCCACACACCTTTTCGTTTCGCCGTATCGGGTGGACCGTGTCTCTGAGCCCGCCGACGGCATGGACGATCGGGATCGCCCCGTAGCGCATCGCGATCATCTGCCCCAGACCGCATGGCTCGAAGCGCGAGGGCATCATGAAAAAGTCGGCGGCGGCGTAGATTCGGTGCGAAAGGGCATCGTCGTAGCCGACGATCAGACGGAAATTCCCGTATTGCGAATCGATCCTCTTCAGCGCGTCGCGGTATTTCGCCTCTCCTTCTCCCAAAACAACGAGATTGATATCCCGTCCAAGGAGCTGTTCCATCGTTCCGATCAGCAGATCGAGCCCTTTTTGTTCGACGAACCGTCCGATAAATGCCAACAGCGGCCGCGCCGGATCGTCGAAAGAGAGTGTTTTGACCAACCCTCTTTTGCACACCCCTTTGCCTCTGAGCGATTCTGACGTGTAAGGAGCGGCGATGGCCCGATCGTGCGCAGGATCGTAGACCTTCTCGTCGATGCCGTTGAGAATGCCGACAAGTTTATCGCGGTGCCTTCGTAAGAATCCGTCCAGCCCGCATCCGAATTCCGCTCGCTGTATCTCTATGGCGTAGGAGGGGCTCACCGTCGTGACGACATCGGCATGGGCGATCCCCCCTTTCATCCAGTTGAGGCGTCCGTAGAACTCCATATCCTCGATATGCAAATGGCTCTCGGCCATGCCCCATCGTGCAGCCGACGAAGATTCGAAGACCCCCTGGTAGGCCAGGTTGTGGATCGTATAGACGATCGAACATCGAACCCCTTCGTCTCTCGCCAGGACGGCGGCGAGTGCGGTGTGCCAGTCGTTGAGATGGAGCGTCGTGAAACCGAATCGCCGCACGGTTTCGACGATGGCGTGTGAGAAGATGGCGAACCGGATATCGTTGTCGCCGTATCCTTCACCCGCGGGACCGTAGATCTCGTCGCGGTCGCACAGGGTCGGATTGTAGAC
>JAUUDL010000017.1 GCA_030826715.1 Hydrogenimonas sp.
ACATCGGGAAGGCTGATGGCCGACGACTACATCACGCCCCACAAAAATCCCCTCGAAAATCCCATTCCCATCCGATTTTTGAAGGTGGCGCCGGGTGTCACTTTCTCCTTCTCCTTTCGGCTGCACGACACACAAATCGGATGGGAATGGGATTTTCGAGGGGATTTTTGTGGGGCGTGATGTAGTCGTCGGCCATCAGCCTTCCCGATGTCCGCACGATGCGCGCATCGTAGAAGATATCCCTTTCGTAGGGTCCGAAAAGCTCGTCGTCGGGATCTTTTCGCATCTTTTGGGGCTTGATTCCTTCGAAGATCGCCTTGGAAAGGGCTTCGACATCGAGCTTCTCTTTGCCCAGAAGGTTGCGGATCATCGCCTCTTTGGCCTCTTTGTGTGGATCTTGCCGCTCTTTCATTCCAAGGCCGAAAAGAGAGCGCAGCACCCCTTTGACCGAACTGCCGGGTATGACGGGCAAGCCGCTGGTATGGTCGAAGAAAAAACCGATCTTGATATCTTCATCCGCACTGACGCCGTGGGTGTAGCCGCTTCCGATCAGAAGGCCCGGATAGAGGGTGGTCGCTTCGAATTGAAAAGGGGCCGCTATGGCTTCGTCCTTCCCATTGGCCGCGAGAATGGTGTCGATACTCTTTTTGATATGTTCTTCATTTTCACCTTTGGTGTAGCAGTGGCGGTAGAAAAGAAGCCCAAGATTAGGCCGGCTCATTTCCGATCCTTCGCGAGTTTGAAAGTTCGCACCGCGAGCTTGAGCGCCGTGGCGGCCTCTTCGACATCCCTTCGCGAAACGGCGGGATTCTGCTTGCCGTCTATGACGAGCTCTTTCCCTAGGATCTTTTCGATCGCTTCGATCACTTTGGAACGCTCCTCTTCGCTGTTGGAGTTGGCATTGCCGTAGAAGAGGTAGGTGGGCACGAGGCCCGCCTGACGGATGCTGGCGCCGAAAGAGGAGATGTAGCCGTTGAATTGTGAGGGGACCACGCCATCTTTGTCACAAATACCCACCTCCTCGATCGCCTCGATCGCTTTGGGGATATATTTGTCGATTTTTTTATGCATTTTTTACCTCCCTGAACGTGCAGAGGCCGTATCCCACCGACGCGTTGGCGCCGATCTGCACGGGCGTGCCTTCAGTGAGGTAGCCGTGGAAACGCTCGTAACTGTTTGTGAGTGCGGCGGCATCGTTTTTATTGAGATTGGTCGGTTCGCAGATGACGGTAAAGAGCCTGCTCTGTCTCGGAAGGACCTCTTCGTACCAGAGATTCTTGCTCTCACCGTTGTCGAGCTGGTTCCGGGCGATGACGGGAAGGTCTTCGAGCAATTCTTTGAAAATTTTGTCCGGTACGATCGCCGCAGGTGCGCCGACGATCTCGGAGAGAGCATCGAAATCGAGTTCCTTCTCTTCTTTCGTTTCATACTCCTCGATGGTGCAGCTCTTTTGGGTGCCGATATGCTCCTTGTCGTAGGAGGCGAAAGCTTCGAGTTCCTTCTTTTTTGGAATGTCGATGCCAAAGAGCCCAGCCGTCTGCAGAAAATGGCGGATACTCGATGCAGAGGTGCACATATGATAGGGAGTGTCGTCCGAACGCATCGGAACGGCGAGCAAAAAGGCATCGAGAAAGCGAAGGTCGCCCGCGCGATCCTCGTCGCCGAAGACGTAGCGGATGAAGTTCTCGGACTCTTTTGGGTCGTGGCGGTATTCGCAAAACTCTTTGAGCGCCCCCTTGAGCGAAGAGCTGTGGATCGTGGGATAGGTCGTGACCGGATCGCGCTGGATCAGTTTGTCGATTACGCCGAAGTTGGCCTCCCCGCTTCCTACGTGCAGGTTAGTGTGGTTCTCGATGAGGTAGAGGTGGTTGTTGTACATGATTCATTCTCCTTGTTTGGCTGTTTTGATGACGAAGTGGTTGATGCCGGCATTTTTCAGGTAGGGCTTGGCGAGCATTTTGCTAAGCCCTTCTACCTTGTCGGTGTAGAGGACCGCTCCACGCTCGTAGCGGAAAAAGGGTGGTGTTTTTTCGAATTTTCCCGGGCGGCTATCGGCGATTTGGCGCTGCCTGATCCGGCGGCCGAGTATCATAGTGCAGTGTTGTGCCGCTTCCGGGCTCAGAAGCGTTTCCGAAAGCGTGACGATGCGATCCATCCCATTGGCAGGGATATAATCGTCGAAGATATTTTCGGGGGTCTCTTCGATCTTTTTGGATTCGAGCATGAAAGGGGATCGGTCGGCGCCGAGTGCGACGAGGGTTTTTTCGGGCAACAGATCTCCATCCGTTTCGAGATAGAAGAGAAAATGGCTTCCCTCTTTCGCCTCGTAACTCTCCTTGAGAAAGAATCCCTCCTCTTCGGTCTGTCCGGTGCGTGATTTTTTGATGCCCACACTGGAGACGGGGGTAAAGAGATCCTCGTAGGTTTTTGGTTTTCCGTCACTGCCGAGCAGGCGATCCTCGAGTCCCTCTTTCGCATCATAGCCTTCAAAAACGATGGTTTTGGCTCTATTGTGATCGTAGCGGACGACTCCTTTGTCTTCGATGGGTTCTAGGCCGAAGTCCACCGGTGCGGAAGTGTAGAGAACCCCGTTTCGCTCTATGAAAAGTGGAGACAAACTTTCGATCGCTCCAAGGTCCACCGGCCGGTCGTAGCGAAAACCGGAATTTCCGGCTATCTCGACGGCACGGTCACGCACCCTTTTGTCGACCCAGGTTCCTCTCTTGTGGGCAGTGAGGAGGTCGTTGGAAGCCAGCAGGGTGTGCCGGAGCATCCCGATCAGGGCGCTTTGTGCGGGGAAGCGGTTCGATTTGGCGTGGTAGCGGCTCTTTTCTCCCCGCTCCTCGTCGGCTCCGAAAGTGTGCTCCCCTCCGAAAAAGAAGGGCCCCATCGGGATCAGTCGTATCTCGTATTTCATTATCGGTCACCTCTCAAAAGTTTGATGGCTGAAAGCATAGAAAAGAAGCGTGTGCGCTCCATGCCATTGGCCTCGAGCAGATCTTCCACTTTTTCCAATCCCTCTTCGAATTCCTTCTTGTGGATATCCTCGTTGAAAAAATTGTCGAAGATGTTTTCGACCTTTTCGCTTCCGGCTGCTTCGATGGCGGGCCAGAGTGCGTCGATCTTGTGGTGGATGGCGTGGGGGAGGGCGATCTCTTCATCGAGGGTCTTTTTGAGCGTTCCGGTAAATTTTTCATAAAGAGTGGTGTTTTTCGGAAGGGTGAATTTGAAAGATTGCCCGCTGTGCTTTTGGACGCTGACAGCGACCGCATTTTTCCCTTCGAGATTTTTCGCATCGCCGAAGAGGGCGTTCCTGGAGCGCTCCAGCGCTTCGTAGAGGGGGTATTTGTAGTAGGTGACACTGATACCGAAGCTCAATGTAGTCTCTTTCGCATCCAGTGCGTCGGTGTAATTTTGGCTGAGCGCATCGACGAGATCGAAAACGGTGCGCCCGTCTTTGTGCAGTACCGGTGCGAAGAAGAGAAGGTCGTCACCCCCGATGAAGATAGTCTGTGCTCCGAAATCCTCGAGCGTTTTCGCCGCACTCTTTCCGAAGTCGAAGAGGCGCTTGGAGAAATCGTTGGGCGCCTGGTTTTCGATCGTCTTACCCAGATTGTCCCCGTCGGCGTGGACGATGGCGATATATTTGTAGGCGTTTTTGAACCCCTCTTTTTGTTCGATATCCTCGCCCACTTCCTGTGCGGCGATGGCGGGGATGGACTTGAAAGAGGGTTTTTTGCCAAAGCTCCTCTTTGCCAAAGAGGAGTTTATAATGGTGTTACGGTTGAGAAATCGCCGCAGGGAGCCGTCTCCCTTCGGAAGCGGCGGAGTATGCAGCTCCGCGCTGTCGAGCAGGGGCATGATGCCAAGGATGGGATTTTCGACCTCTTTCGTGACCTGAAGGATCGGAAAACGGATATACCCTTCAAGCTCCTCTTTGACCTCATCGGCGGGCCTGCCGATCGCCTCGGCGATCATCCCGGCCAATTCGTCGCGCTTGGAAGCGAACACTTCCGCGACCTTTTCGGGAGTGATGGTGTCGCATTCGAGAATGAAGCGGTCGTGAAACATACCGATCCCGCCATCTTTCTCTTCGAAGAGTGTATCGTCGTCGGTGTAGGGCACGATGAACTTCGCCCCTTTTTCTTTTCGAAGCTCTCCAATCGTCTTTTTCATCAGCCAGGAGAAGAGGTAACTCGCGCCCCATATTTCGGACGTCTTTCGTCCGAGGGTGATGGTGTCGATGATGGGGCCGATGGTGGCGGCTGTGTAACTCACGCGTTCTCCTTTATCTCTTTAAATATTCTCTCCAGAGTCTTGTATTGCCATCGATCGTGAAATTCATTCTCTATATGATTGGAAAGATCGATCTTGAACGTGAAATCGAAAAAATTATCGAAGTCGAACTCCTGGGGAGTATCGAGCTCCAAATCTCCCCGATTGTTTTTTTTGATCGTAAACTCTTCATCGAGAATATCCCCGACAGTATCATTGGCCCAGAAATAGACCCTGCCATCTACTATTTTGAAAGTGATCGGTGATTTGAATCTTTTGATATCCGGATTCTCTTTGCTTATCGAGGCTTTATAAGATAACCAGCTCTCTTCGCTGGATAGCCCGAAAAGGTCTCTTACGATATGTTTTTCATTCGAATCGAAAGCCAGGACATCGGCCGAATGATGCTCCTGGACCTGCATTTCGAGCTCTTGGCGGAAATAGAATTGCTTGATCGCCTTTTTCTCCCATGTCCAACCTTTACTTTTGGCATAGCTGAATATGGCTGGTTTGGAGTAGAACGTATCTCTTCCTTTAGGGATATTGATGCCCTGCCTCAAAAATTGGTAGAGAATCTTGACATCCTTCTCCCAATCCCTGGAAGAGAAGCTGTAGACCTTGTATGGAATAAGTGAGCTGTCAAAGCTTTTACCGTTCAAATAGAAACCGCCATATCCCTTTGATTGCCTCGTGCCGAAATTGGTATTGGCCAGAAAGGCTTCGAAATGTTTCTCTATGGCCTCTTTGACCTCCGGTACAAATGTATAAAATGCGACCTTGAAGGTCCCTTTGTGTCTTTTGTATTTTTTATCTTTGCCTTCTCCCATATTTCCAAAATAGAGAGATTTTCTGGAATCTATATCTGTTGGGTTGGAGGGGTCGGGCTCTATTTTTACTTTATAATCGAGTGAGCGTGCCCCGTTGGGGTGCTCTTTGGCAGGCAGAGTGGGCTCTTTTTCCAGCAGAAACCGATCCAGTTTCGGTTTGAGTTCGGTCGCCCTGAGCGTCGCTCCCTGTTCGTCGTGCTGAAAGTGGATGATGGGGGTATGCTGCTTGAGTGTGAATCTTTTTTGGTACACTATTTTTCTTTTCCTTTCATATTGAGATGCATATAGAGTCCTATGGTAACGGCAATGGTTACTATTGTGACTATGGCTACCATTACTGGGCTCTGCAGAAGTGTGTTCCATTTTTCAGGGAAAATATTCATGCCAAAAATACCGGATATGACGGTGGCGGGCAGAAAGAGCCCTGCAAGAGTGTTGAGGCTGTTCAGGTTTTTCTCCTCCCTGCGGTTCTGTTTCATCTGTATGAATTCATGAAGTTCGGCGATATCGTGGTCGAGTTCAACCAGTCTATCGTCGAGCCGCATCCTCTCTCTTGCAAGGTCGAAAAGCTCGATGCCCTGCTCCTGTGCGGTGACCTCCTTGAAATAGATATGGTTTTCGAATCTGATATAGTCTTTGAAAATCTTCTCGCTCTTTTCAAGTTTTCTGGCGTATGAGGTTTCATCCGCCACGGCGCCGACGTCACTCGAAAAGGCCAGGATCATCGCCCGGTAAGATAGAAGCAGGGTGACCATCTGGAAGTAGACGGTACGTATATGGGTATCGAGGATATTCCGTGAAAATGAGCTTCTGTCGGTCAGAAGCATGAAAGAGTAGCGGCTCACACCAAAGATGGTGCCATAATCGATCCATCTGGCGTAGGTGCTCTCTTTGATGCATTCAGGAAGCATATTTTTGTTTTGGCACATCAGATCGGTATCGACAAAAACGAATTTGTACCAGAAAGGATTCTCTTCGTAAGCATACCGTTTCGTGCCGGCATCGTATGCCTTCAGTGCTGCACTCGATTCATCGTGCATGAAGTGGCTGACGACGTACATCCTGTCGTCGATGATAGGCTCGACATTTTCGAGCTTCGCGGGTCGTAGAAGCATCCGGATATGCCTGGGGTTTACATAACGATGGGAAGTGAGAGTATCGAATGTATCGTAGTGGGAGAAATCCTCGATCCATGCCGTCCCGTCGTCGAATACGAGCCCCACCTCGCAGGAGAGGAAAGCGTTTTTGGCATCGCATGTCATATGGTTGCCGATGAATTGTGGAAAGATCCGCCTGCCGAAATCGTTGATTCGCAGGACATCGTCGGGTTCGGGATACTTCACGTTTTTCAGATGAAAAGAGAGGATGCCCGTCTTTTCATTTTTGAAAATTCGCAGAAATATGCCATCGAGTTCAAGCTCATAACTTTTTCCTTTGGCACGAATGTGGTAGATGCCGTTTCCACCTTTCGCGTATTCGAAAAATTGTGAAATCGCCTTTTCGTTTTCACTGGTGAGCCCCAGCACTTTTCTGACATAGGGGTAGAAATAGGCCTGGACGTTGTACGCTTCGGGGCTCCGTATGGAAAAATCTTTTCTTTTCCATTCACCGGTATCGATATTCTCTTCGTCGAAACTCTCCCCGATCCGGAAAGGAAACATGAATATATGGTAGCTGTAAAGCCCGGATTCGAGAAGTGAAGCGATCTTTTCGACGGTTTCATCCATCCCGTGGTTTATAAAATAGGCTTCGGTCAGCCCGAAGAATGTAGGAGGCACGCCTCCTCCCGCATAAGCTTCTCTTTTTTCGATCGTTTCCTTCAATGTTTCTGTGAGTTCGGAGAGGTCATCGCCATAGACACTCAGCATCTTTCCATTCTCTACGATCAACGGGCGTTTGTAAAGCGGGATGCGGTCGATGAGAGGCGAAAAATGATCGAGAGAAGTTTTCAGGAGATAAATACCGTTTCTTTCCGCTACCCACCTCACTTCCATCTCCGCTCTTTTCTCCTCCTCGTCGGTGACACCCTGGGCTTTTCTGTCCGCTTCCCTGATTTGCCGAATCTCTTCCTCGGTCGCACAGAGGCATCGCATCGCCGGAATGTAACCTCTGTCGTTGGTGGCGACGAGTTTCTGATATCTATTCAGCTCGACACCCAAAATAGTGGCTACCTGCTCGATGGCGCTCGGGAGATGGGCACGTGTGCCGTGATGGTCGATTCTGTGGTAGTTCTTTGGAGGCTCGATGTCTTCTTGGAGTTCGATACCGTATATATCACCTTCAAAATCCAAAAGATCCCCATACGTGCCGAGCAACGCATTGCCCCATGAAAGCCCTGCATCGGCGTAATAGCATCCGTTTCTGTCTGTCGCATCCGAAATCTTCTCTATTTTCCGGCATCCCCGGGATTCGAGCAGTTTGGCTATTTCGGACATCTCGAGGTCATGCCCGCCCAGCAGAAAGAGTTTGGCGATCATTGGCGAACCTCTGTCTCCACGACCACGATATCGTCGTTTTCACATATGGGGCAACAGTGCACCTCCGCACTTTGTGAGAGCCATGTAAAACCGCAAAAGAGGCAACGGAAGCGAATCATGAAACACCTTTTCATTCAAAATAAAACATTTTACATGTTTGAAACTTATAAGAATATTGAAATGTCGAAAGATGTGGGAATTGTAGAGTGGATGTGCGAAGGCATTGTTTCGCTGAGAGGAAGAGGAAATGTATTTTTATGAAAAATTACTCGGCCACCCGGTAGGGCGGCCATGGATGAAGGTTAAGTTCCGAGGTAAGGTGGTCACCAGTCTCTAAATTACTCGGCCACCCGGTAGGGTGGCCATTTCACAAGGTGACTTTTCCATTCCCTTCAAAGATATGTCTCTAAATTACTCGGCCACCCGGTAGGGTGGCCATCGTTCACGTGACTGAGTTTGAGCTTCCGCCGCGTGAGTCTCTAAATTACTCGGCCACCCGGTAGGGTGGCCATCCATCTCAAAGGGTCAGCAATGGTAATAAAATATACTTGTCTCTAAATTACTCGGCCACCCGGTAGGGTGGCCATTTAACCGGGCGAAGAATAATCTTGGAGGAATGCCTTCTGTCTCTAAATTACT
>JAUUDL010000128.1 GCA_030826715.1 Hydrogenimonas sp.
TATACTATTTTTATGATTATAACATCAATCGCACGATCGTCGTTTACGCAATGACTTCGAAAAACTTCAATGCCTCTTCTTCATCTTCCTCCAGATCTTCGAGGTCGATTTTTCCCTCTTCGACTCTTTTTTGCAGAGTCGATTTGATGAAATCGTAGGCTTTGTTTCTGGCCTCTTCGAGATTGTCGGCGTAGGCGCAGCCGTTGAAGTGGTAGGGTTGTTCGTTCTCGATGCACACGACGGCACCGTCGACCTCTTTTTCGAGAAATTCGGCGACTTCCCTGTAATTGATGCCGAATTCGCAGCTGTACCAGATCAGATCGTCGAGTTTTTCGTCCGAAAATTCGGTGATGCCGTCGCTGGTGGTATCCTGGTAGAGGTAATAGGGTGCATTGGCGTTGAGGACATCCTGCCATGCGCGTCCCGCGTATATGGCGACTTTGTCGCCTTCGTCTCTGACTTCATAGGCATCGCCAAGAATCTTGGCGAGCGGCGTCGGTTTGCTCACGGCCGATCCCACGAGCGAACGCGGCTGGCCGACGAAAATGTACGGCTGTGAGGGAAGATTGCCCGATGAAGCATCGAGAATCTCGCCATCGAGTGTGATGGCGATCGGTTTTTGGCTCTTGATGGCGGTGAGAAAAGCTTTTTTATCGATTTTGGGCGTATATTTCAAAAGATTGTAGAAAGTCACGTCATTTCCCTTTGATGATTTATTCCATTGTAATCAAAAAGGAGCAAAGCGACCTTTCCAAAACTTTTCACTTTTAGTTTTTAACTTTTCACTAAAACTACCCGATGAATTTACCGCTTCTGAGTCGCTGCGCCTCCATCAGTTCCAGCTCCCTGGCACCGGAAACGACGATGTTGCTGTCGGGTACGTAGTCGAGCATCTCGTCCCTGTCTTCGTAGTGGATGGCGTTGAGGATGACGCGCATCGCGTTGAGACGGGCGAGGTGTTTGTTGTCGGAGCGGATGATCGTCCAGGGGGCGATGGTGGTGTGGGTGTGTTTGAGCATTTCGTATTTCATGTTGGTGAAATCGTCCCAGCGCTCCTGTGCCTGCAGGTCCACTTCGCTCAGTTTCCACTGGCGCAAGGGGTCGGTCTTTCTGCGTTCGAACCGTCGGTGCTGCTCCTCCTTGGTGACGCTGAAGTAGAGTTTGATCAGGGTGATGCCGTTGCGTACCAGTGTCTTTTCGAAGCTCGGCGTATCTTCAATGAAGGTCTGATACTCTTCGGGCGTGCAGAATCCAAAGACCGGTTCGACCATCGCGCGGTTGTACCAGCTTCTGTCGAACAGAACGATCTCCCCGCCGTGGGGGAACTGCTCGACATAGCGCTGGAAATACCACTGGGTTCGCTGCTCTTCGGTCGGCTTGCCCAGTGCCACGACACGGTAGTGCTTTTCGTTCATGTATCGCGTCACACGACGGATCGTACCACCTTTTCCCGCGGCATCCCGACCTTCGAAGAGAATGATCATCTTCTGTTTGTTAATCTCGAGATGTTTTTGGAGTTTGATCAGCTCCGCCTGATAGGGTTTGAGTTCTTCGGCTTCGAGATATTTACGGATCGCCTTTTTCTTTTTGAGTACGACCGGAAGCGGATCGGAGGTGTTGCAGACCTCCACATCTTCGACCTCTCTGAGATCTTCAAGTATCTGTTGGGTGTTTTCGATCTCTTTTGCCATTACCATGCCTTTTCAATCATTTATTTTTTATTTATAGTATTATTTTAGCACTAAACAACTATGAAATCGTCGGTGTCGATGCAATATTCCGGCCGATGGGAGAAAAAAAGCGAAAGAGAAACAGATGGATATCAAAAAGTGTTTGCAAGAGTATATTAAAACGCTCGATGAGGAAGCGATGAAGATCATCAGTGACCAAAAAACCGACAAACGGACGAAGAATCTGGCGATGAAACCGCTGACGAGCAAGAAGCAGATCATCAAAAACACGATCGATGCACTCGATCTGGTGGACCGTGTCAGCGAAGAGGAGCGCAACAAGCCCCTCGGAGGGTAGGGGGCTTTAGACGGATGTGAGCTGCAACAGCTCCTCTTCGACCTTCTTGAGTTTGTTTTGCGCCTCTTCGAGCGCCTTTCTGTTCTCTTCCACGACATGGGCGGGCGCGTTGGCGACGAATTTTTCGTTCTTGAGCATCGAGGAGAGTTTGACGACCTCTTTGGTCAGCTTCTCCTGCTGCTTTTCGAGCCTCTCAAGCAGTGGCTTGAGGTCGATGCCGGTGAGGGGGAGGTAGATCTCCATATGGTCGCTGACGTCGGTGATGGCGTTTGCGACCTTTTCACTGACGAATTGGACATCGTCCGTTTTGGCCAGCAGTCTGATAAACGGTACGGCGAGTTCGGCATCCATCGGCTCGTCGGGGTTGATGAAAACTTTGTCTATCTTTCTACCGGGCATATCGACAGTCGCTTTGGCACGCCGGATCGAGACGATCGCCTCGATGATGTGTGAAAACGCCTTTTCGATCGTTTCGTCGCGGACAAGGTTGTCCGGATAGGGCTGAACCATGATGGAACCGTCCGTTTCGACGGAAGTGCCCGAGAGTCGATGCCACAGATATTCGGTAATGAAAGGCATGAAGGGGTGGAGCAGTTTCATCGCCTCTTTGTAGATGGTGCCGAGTTCCGCCACACTCTCTTTGCTCGCTTTGCTCAGTTCGATGCCCCAGTCGCAGAATTCTCCCCACAGGAATCTATAGAGTGTCGTCGCGGCATCGTTGAAGCGGTACTGGTCGATGAAGCTGCGTGTCTCCTCCACCGCCAGCGCGAATCTCGAGAGCATATAGCGGCCAAGCGGCGTTTCGATGGGCGTATCGGCAAGATCGCCGAACGTTTCGACGTTCATCTGCAGATATTTCGCCGCGTTGTAGAGCTTGTTGGTGAAGTTGCGGCTCTGGTCGAGCTTGTCGTTACTCAGTTTGATGTCGCGGCCCTGTACGGCGAGCACCGCCAGGGTGAAACGGAGCGCATCGGCGCTGTGGCTTTCGATCGTGTCGAGCGGATCGATGACGTTGCCGCGCGATTTGGACATTTTGTTGCCGTGTTCGTCGCGCACCAATGCATGGAGATAGATATCTTTGAAGGGCAGTTCATGCATGAAGTGCTCGCCCATCATGATCATTCTCGCGACCCAAAAGAAGAGAATGTCGAAACCGGTGATCAGAAGGTCGTTGGGATAGAAGGTTTCGATATCGCCTTCGAACCATTTGACGTTTTTAAGCGCATCGCCATTGCCCCAGCCCAGCGTGCTGAAGGGCCAGAGCGACGAACTGAACCATGTATCGAGCACGTCGGGATCCTGGTGGATATGGGTACTGCCGCATTTGGGGCACTTTTGGGGGTGATCCTCTTCGGTGGCCCACTCGTGGCCGCAGTCGTCGCAGTAGAAGACAGGGATTCGATGCCCCCACCAGAGCTGGCGGCTGATACACCAGTCCCGCAGGTCGTTCATCCAGGCGTTATAACTGTTGATCCAGTGGGGAGGGAAAAAGCGCGCCTCGCCGGCGTTGACCTTCTCGATCGCCTTTTTGGCGATCTCTTTCTTGACGAACCACTGTTTGGAGATATAGGGCTCCACGACATTATGGCAGCGGTAGCAGTGGCCCACCTGGTGCATATGGTCCTCGATCTTTTCGATGTACCCCTCTTTGCCCAGTTTTTTGACGATCTTCTCTCTGGCATCGAGGCGCTCATGTCCTTCGAACTCGCCGGCGAATTTGTTGAGGATTCCCTTTTCGTCGAAGACGGTGATGAACTCGAGATTGTGGCGTTTGCCCACTTCGTAGTCGTTGGGGTCGTGGGCGGGGGTCACCTTGACCACACCAGTTCCGAACTCCATATCGACATGCTCGTCGGCGATGATCGGGATTTCGCGGTCGATCAGCGGCAGACGCACCTTCTTGCCGACAAGATGTTTGTAGCGTTCGTCGTCGGGGTGAACCATGACGGCGGTATCGCCGAAATAGGTTTCCGGGCGGGTGGTGGCGACGATGACGTATCCCTCTTCGTCTGCGAGGGGGTAGCGCATATGGTAGAGCTTGCCCTGATGCTCTTCGTATTCGACCTCGATATCGCTTAGCGCGCCGTCGTGGGTGCACCAGTTGACCATATAGTTGCCCCGGACGATCAGCCCTTCGCCGTAGAGTTGCACGAACGCCTTTTTGACGGCATTCTTGAGCCCTTCGTCCATCGTGAAGCGTTCACGGCTCCAGGCGGGTGAGACACCGAGCCGTCGCATCTGGTGGACGATCATCCCGCCACTGTGCTCTTTCCACTTCCAGACACGCTCCAAAAAGGCTTCGCGGCCGAGCTGCTCCTTGGTCTTGCCTTCGGCCAGCAGCTGCTTTTCGACGACGTTTTGCGTAGCGATACCCGCATGGTCGGTGCCCGGCTGCCAGAGTGTGCGGTATCCGTCCATCCGTTTGTAGCGGACGATGATGTCCTGCAGCGTAAAGGTCAGTGCATGACCGATATGCAGGCTTCCGGTGACGTTTGGCGGCGGCATCATGATACAGAAGTTTTTACCGCTTTTTTGGATCGGTTTGTTACCGTCTACTTCGAAATAGCCCCGCTCTTCCCATATTTTATAGAATTTCTCTTCGAATGCATGCGGGTCGTACCCTTTTTTTTCGCTCATATCGTACCCTCAAGTTTGGAAAATTAACCCGGATTATATCGAAGCATGGGTAAGATTCGCGTTAAACAATGCGAACCTATTTTGACAAAGGAAACCATGCCTCTCAGCCGACTCAACCCCGAACAGCTCGAAGCGGCCAAAGCGCCGTTCGGACACAATCTCATCATCGCGTCCGCCGGCACGGGCAAAACGTCGACGATCGTCGGACGGATCGGGTATCTGCTCTCTTGTGGGATAGACCCCGAAGAGATACTGCTGCTCACTTTCACCAACAAGGCGGCATCGGAGATGGTCGAGCGCATTGCAGGCTATTTCAGCCGTGACGTGGCTTCGCGTATCGAGGCGGGTACGTTCCATGCCGTCAGCTACCGGTGGCTCAAGAAAAAGAACAGAGCCATCCTGCTCAAACAGCCGGGCGAACTCAAGACCCTCTTTCGAAGTGTTTACGATAAGCGGCAGTTTCACCATTTGGGGGCCGAGGGCCAGCCTTTTTCGGCCAATTTTCTTTACGATCTCTTCTCCCTCTACCAAAACGCCACGCTCGAAGATTTCGCCGAATGGCTCCCAAAACGCCACGAAGGTCAGGAGCCCTTCATCGATATCTACCTCGACATCATACGGGAGTTTCAGGAGACCAAGCGGGAGTACGGATTTGTCGATTTCAACGATCTTCTCATTTTGATGCGCGAAGAGGCGAAGCAGGCGGTGCTTCCTTTCAAAGAGGTATTGATCGACGAATATCAGGATACCAACGAACTGCAGGGCTCGCTGATCGATGCGATGGCGCCACCGTCACTCTTTTGTGTGGGCGACTACGATCAGAGTATCTACGCCTTCAACGGTGCCAATATCCACATCATCGGAAGTTTCACGAAAAAATTTCCCGATGCGAAGGTCTTTACGCTCACCAAAAACTATCGCTCGACCGCGCCGATCCTTTCGCTGGCCAACAGGGTCATCGAATACAATGAACGTATCTATCCCAAAAAGCTCGAAGTGGTGCGAAACCGTGAGGCGGCAAGCCCCAGACTGCTCATTTTCGACAATCTGATGCAGCAGTACGAGACGATCGCGCAGACGATACGACGCTCGACGACGCCCCATCCGCAGATCGCCGTGATCTTTCGCAACAACGCCAGCGCCGATGGGATCGAAGCGATGCTCAGAGAACAGAATATCCCGTGCCGCCGCAAAGGGGGACGAAGTTTTTTCGATGCCAAAGAGGTGAAGGCGGCACTCGATATCGCCACGCTGATGGCCAATCCCAAGGATATGATGGCGTTCATCCACATCTTCGAATATGCCAAAGGGATCGGTAGCGCCACGGCCAAGGAGCTTTTCGAGGGATTGATGGCGCTGGGTGAGGAGAACATGCTCGAAGGGATCTTCCATCCCAAAGCGATGACCAATCCCTTCAGGGCCCGTACCACCAACTATCAGTTGGGACTTTTCGACCATCCTACGCAGATCGGTTCGGTCTCTCGCTTTTCGCATATGGGGCTCGAAGAGCGCTTTTTGGCTCATCCGATTCTCAAGCATCCCGCTCTCAACGCCGATGGTGTCCGTTTCATTCACCACTTTTTCAAGCTCGTGGAATCGTTGAAGACAAAGAGACAGCCGGCCGCGATCGTGCGGACGATTCTCTCCTCTTCCACTTACGGTTTTATCGTCGAGCAGCTCGCTGCGAAAAGGTCACTGCTCAAAAATGGGGAGATCGACGAGACGAAAAAGAGTGAATCGATGGATCGTATCAGACGCAAAGGGGTGCTGCTGGTCCAGTTGGCAGGCGCCTACAATACGCTCGAGAAGTTCATCAACGCGATGGTCCTGGGTGGCGGAGAGTTGAGTGAAGGGGAGGGAGTCAACCTTCTCACCGTCCATGCGAGCAAAGGGCTGGAGTTTGACGAAGTCTATGTGATCGACCTGATGGACGGCCGCTTCCCCAATCGAAAGCTCGCCTCACAGGGCGGGCGCATCGAGGAGGAGCGTCGGCTCTTCTACGTAGCGGTCACGAGAGCGAAAAACCTGCTCTATCTTTCGTATGCCAAATACGACAGCTACAAGGATATCCACTTCTTCCCTTCGCAGTTTCTCTATGAAGCGGGACTTTTGAAAAAAGATCAGACCTATGAGAAGCTCAAGGCACTGGAAGAAGTGGTCGAGGAATAGAAGGCCACCTGGGAACCGGTGGCTGGATAGAGTAAGGCGACGGAGAACTTCCGGAAGGGTCAGTGACCCTTGACGGCGCGGGCCATATCCCACATCGGCAGGAAGATACCCAGAGCCAGCAGAAGCACCAATGCCGCGATGATGGCGAGCATGATCGGTTCGATATAGGAAGACATGTTGTCGAGTATGTAGTTGAAGCGCATGCGGTAGTAGTCGGTCACTTTGCGCATCATGCTGTCGAGCTGTCCACTGCTTTCACCGGCCGAGATCATCTGGATGATCATGTTTTCGAAGACGCCGGTGTCCCTGAAGGCTTCGGTCAGACTGACACCCCTCGAGACGGCGACTTTGACCGATTCGAGTTTCTCTTTGAGCACGGCGTTGTCGATCATGCCGGTAGCTGTGTCAAGCGCGTCGGCGATCGGGATACCGGCGTGCACGAGCTCGGTGAAGACGATCGAGAAGCGGTTGAGGGTGGCGAAAAAGATGATGTCTTTGATCAGATAGGTCTTGAGCATCATTTTATCGGCTTTATACTTGAAATCTTCGTTGTTCCTGTAGAGATACATAATGAGCACAATGAAGAATATCAGTCCGAAGAGTACGAGCAATCCGTAATTGCTCAATACATGCTCGATGCCCAGAAGAATTTTGGTCGGAAGCGGGAGTTCGGCATGGAATTTTTCGAAGATAGCCTTGAATTTCGGAACAACGACCATAATGAGAATGGTAAAGGCGATGGCCATCGCACCCATCGTGATCATCGGGTAGCGCATCGCCTTTTTGAATTTCGCGACGTTTTCCTGGATCTCTTCGAGGATGTCGGCGAGGCTGGCGAGTGCATCGGCCATATTACCGGTCTGTTCGCCCAGTTCGATCATCGCGAGGGTTATGCCGCCGACATCGTAGCGGTAGCGCTTGAAGGTTTCCGAAAGACTCAAACCGGCGTTGATATTTTCGGAAGCCTGCCGGAGAATCTCTTTGAGCTTGGCGTCGTTGGTCGCGTTGGCGATTTCGTTGAGCGCATCATGCACGGAGATGCCCGCATTGGTCATGACCGCCAGCTGACGGATTGCGGCAATAAGGTTTTTGGGCTGAACCTTTCTGGTGGCCACCGTCGATCTGAACTGGCTGAAGAACTCCTTGATCGTTGCATCGATGGGTGCGGAGATCTCTTTTATACGGATGAGGGTGCCCTGATACTCTTTTTTGGCCTTGCTGATCGCGTCGGCACGATCGTTGGCCTTGAATATGACATTACGCCGATTTCCCCTGACAAGCAGTGTGACTTGATAATATTTCATGATAACCTCGCAACTCTGAGTACTTCGTCGACGGTCGTCTGACCTTCGATCGCTTTGTTGACACCATCTTGTATCATGGTGACAAATCC
The DNA here is from genome assembly GCA_030826715.1 of Hydrogenimonas sp. Taxonomy (GTDB): domain Bacteria; phylum Campylobacterota; class Campylobacteria; order Campylobacterales; family Hydrogenimonadaceae; genus Hydrogenimonas. Next base: position 8,228 of record JAUUDL010000128.1, read on the forward strand.
TTGTTTGAACGCCTCTTGTGTCAATTCGGCTTTGGAAGCTTCCCGTGCGATCATACTGGTCAACGTTTCGTTGACCCGCAGCACTTCACTGATCATCTCCCGTCCCCTGTAACCGGTGCCCTGGCACTCCTTGCAGCCTGTTCCTTTGTAAAACTGATATTTTTCAGGAATATATTCCTGCAGTTCGTTAATGATATGATCGGGTATTTCCACACTTTTTTTACAGTAGGGGCAGATTTTCCGAACAAGACGCTGCGCTTCGATGGCGATGAGAGACCCACTGATGAGGTAAGGCTCGATCCCCATATCGGCCATACGCGTAATGGCGCTGATTGCGTCGTTGGTGTGAAGCGTCGAGAGAACGAGGTGGCCGGTGAGTGCTGCCTGGACGGCGATACGAAGGGTCTCCTGGTCACGGATCTCACCGATCATGATGATGTCGGGGTCCTGTCGCAGAATCGAGCGCAGTGCGCTCGCGAAGGTCAGGCCCACTTTGGCGTTCACCTGCACCTGCTGGACCAGGTTCATCTGGTATTCGACCGGATCTTCGACGGTGATCAGTTTTTTGTCGACGCTTTTGAGATTGTTGAGCGCACCGTATAGTGTCGTGGTTTTACCGCTTCCTGTGGGACCGGTCACGAGGACGATGCCGTAGGGGACTTTGAGCGCATCGTTGAAAAGGTTGAAATTGTGTGTGCTCATCCCCGCATCTTCGAGACGAATCATCACTTTCGATTTGTCGAGGATACGCATGACGATCGATTCGCCGTTCATGATGGGCAGTGTGGAGACACGGAAATCGAATTCCCGGCTCATGATCGTCGCCGAAAAGCGTCCGTCCTGCGGTTTTCTCCGTTCGGCGATATCGAGGTTCGAAAGGAGCTTGAGACGCGAAGAGAGGGGAGGGTAGATATCCTTGTCGAAACGGAAACTCTCGGTGAGCATACCGTCGATACGACTTCGGACGATACAGCTGTTCTCGGTGGGTTCGATATGGATATCGCTCGCACGGCCGATGATGGCCGATTTCAAGATCACCTCGATCAGTTTCAAAATCGCAGAAGATTCACTCGCCTCCGTAGCCGAGGCGCTTTCTGAGATCTCTTCTCTGATTTCGTTGATGAGCCCCTTGATGCTTTCGGACATTTCGAGTCGATTGATATGGTAGTCGATCTGGCTGGGGCGCGCCACTGCCGGGACGACCGGTTTTTTCGGGAAGAGACGCTGGACGGTCTCCTGGGCGCTGAAATCGAGTGGATCCTTAAACACGACCGTGACGTTCAGGTCGCTCTCTTTGATGGGCAGGACGCCGATCTTTTCGAGTTTTTGCATCGGCAGTTTGTTGATAAGCCGCAAATCGATATCCACTTCGTCGAGATTGATATACTCCATTTTCATCAATTCGGCGAGGTTCTTGAGGACCAGGTCGATGTTGATCGCATTGCCCTCCTGCTCGAGCATGGCGAGCGTGAGATTACCTTTGCGGACTTCGTCGGCGATGAGACGATAGGCCTGATCGGGATTGACGATCTTATGGTCGATGAGCGCCTTGAGTGTGATCTTTTTCTCTTTTTTCGATCGCAGAAGCTCAGCGATCTGATTTTTTGTCACAAGGCCGGCAGCGATAAGAAGTTCGATAATCTTTCCCATGGGTCACCAGTATTTATGAATTTTAATGATATTTCCTCCGAGTCTCTCTTCGAGAACCATTTTATAGGATTTTCCGTTGGATTGGGTATAGAGCACATAAAGGAGCCCATCGGACTCTTTGGATGTCAGATAGTATTTGTCGTCTATCTTTTTGTATTCGTTCCTGACATACAGATCGAAGACTTTTGAAAGGACATAATCGGTCTTGGGAAGGACAAGATGCGATATGTCGATATGATCGATCATGGCATGATAGAGCAGTTTTTTCTGTAGCAGGATCGTTGCAAAATAGCTCGCGTTGGCACGCTCCGTTTTTGTGGATCTCAGACTTGTCAGAGGAATGGCGAGTCTGTCGATATAGTCGGATTTGAGGCAGGCGAATCCATAGAGCATGATAAATTTCGAATTTTTCTTGTATTTGTTGAATATTCTTAGGCCGTATTGGCACGCCTGTTTGTAATCCTTCTGGTTGTACATTGAATAGATTGTCTGCAGTTCTCCCGCATTGAGTGCGAGCGATGCGAGAAGAATCGTTAAAATTATCTTTTTCATAGGCTGTGTTCCAGGTTGTGGAGATAGGCTTTCACTTTGGGGGATGAATATTGGTTGAGATAGGTTTTCAATGCCTGGATGGCGTCCTGTTTCTTCCCGAGGCGTACCTTCGATTTGGCATAAAGCAGCCAGCTTCCTTCATCGGATGGATCGAGTGAGTTGGCCATGATGCTCCATTTGACCGCTTCATTGTAATCTTTTTTCTTGTAGTAGCTTTGTGCGATATAGGCAGCGAGTTTCGGGTCTCTTTTTTCATTGAATCGTTCGATGAGATATTTCAATGTGTTGTTTGAAGTTTTCGTTTCGACCATAAGCGTTGATTTTCCGCTGTCGCTTCGAAGGCTACTCTCTTTTTGTATTGACTCGTTCTCCGTCGTTTTTTTAGCTAACGGTTTTGCCGATTCCGTGGTTATCACCTCTTCTCGCACCGGTGATACGGATTTTGAATGTATACGGGTCGATGAATGGCTGGTTGGGGTCCCTGTTTCGAATGCATTCAGAAAATCTGTTTCGGGTGTGAGCATGACGGTCGATTGCTTTGACTCCGGTTTTTCGGCGAGAGGTGTTTTTGTACTTTTTATGGGTGTTATGGGCACAACGGTTTGCTCGACGGCCGTCTTCTGCGTTTGAGGCGTTGTGGGCGCCGTTATAGGTTCTTGCGTTTGGATTGCGACTTTTTTTGTTTCCGCAGGACGTTGTTTCGGTTTTTTCAGTGCCGCCGTCGTATTCACCTCTTTCGGCGATAGCGCGGGAGCTTTGTCTGCCATATGGACATTCGATATCTCCAATTTCGGCATGACGAGATAGATACCCGCGGCCGCGACGATACCCAATGATATGAAAAGAAGGGGTTTGAGACGCTTGAGTTTGTAGATGCGCCACTCTTTTTCGAGTTTTTCTATCTCAAGCATGGATGTATCCCAGTTTCAGGGCACTCATCTCAAGATACCTGTTTTTGATGTGAGTGCCCGCAATTTTTGAGGGCTTGTTGCTTTCGTAATAGTCGTAGATTTCAAAGAGAGTGAACATCAGTTTGTTGATTTCACGGTAGTTGCCTTCGGTGAAACGATGGATAAGCCGCATGTTGCTTTTGTTGAACATATTCGCGATTTCGAAATAGTTCTGTTGTATCAGTTTTTTTTGGATATACATCTGCGTATCATGGATAGTGCCGTTTTTGAGTTCGATCGTCTCCCATATCCTGGATTGGAAATGCTCTTTGGCTATCAGGTCTTCACGTTCCGTTTTGTGCAAAGAGACGACGAATTTAATGGCACGTGTATCGGATATGAGACGGATTTTTTCCAGCATCGCAGGAGGATAGAGCTGGGCTTCGTCAAGAAGCACCGTAATATGCCGCTGATCACGCATGGATTCACAAATTTCTACGAACTTGTTGTAGGTCAGGTTGTCCGGTACGGTCTGGTTGGGAACGAGAAATCGATAGAGGGTCGCGATAAACTCATCTTCGTTCTGTACGGGTGTGGCGATAAGATAGACATTCTGATCGGGTTTGGCGTCGTGATGGATTTTGTTGATGAGGACACTCTTGCCGGTCCCCGGTTTTCCATAAAGGAGTATCATCTTCAAAGGTTTGGCGATGCTCTCCTGGAGTTTGTTGTAAAAAAGAATCGATGTATCGAGGCCAATGTACTGATTGACCTCGATCCGATCGATAAACGCTTTTTGCAGTTCTTTGTATTTGCTCATTGCATTTTTGTCAGGTCACTGCCCGAAAGCCTGTCGTAACCCAGGTCTTTGAGCGTCATGGAATTTTTCGGTTTCACCAGATGCGGTGTGACGATGATGACGAGTTCGATCTTCTCATCGGTCAATTCGTTGTATTTGAAGGCGTAACCGAGAACCGGAATATCACCCAGCAGGGGGACCTTGTTACTCGATTCGTTCACTTTGTCGGTGATAAGGCCGCCGAGAATGACGTGCGATCCATCCTTGACGGTGACGACGGATGCCATTTGCCGTCTTTCGAGGTCCGGCGGCATCGTACGGTTTTCGTTGGCGTTGGTGACGGGGTTGATCGTATCGCTCACCGAGGGGTTGATTTTGAGTGTGATCGTACCGTCGGCGGCGATTTCGGGTGTGATATCCAGAAGGATACCGGCAAAAACGGAATCGATGATTTCGTTTTGGGCCACGGTACTTCCGCCGGTATTGCTTGTTGTCGTGCTGTTTTTGATTTTATAGAAATACTGTTTTCCTACCGTGATCATTGCGGCCTGGTTGTTGAGCGTCAGTACTTTCGGATTGGAGACGGAATGGACGTCGCCCTGGGATTTGAGGAATTTGAGTATCGTACCGAGCTGTGCATTCATGACGATGTCGGTAAAAGTGGCCATTTGCCCTGGTATTACCTCGCTGATCGAGGTCGTGTCTGTCGTAGACGATGTGGTAATTTCCGAGACGGCATCGTTGGTCTGGAGGCGTTCTCCGGAAATTGTGAAATTTTGAAGATTGTAGATCTGTCGCCAGTCGATGCCGGTCTCTTTCCCCTTGTTCAGGACCACAGCATACATTTTGACGTCGATGAGTACCTGTTTGTGAAGTCGGGTGATCAGGTTGTCAAGATAGGTTTCGACACGGTCGAGCTGTTTTTTGGTACCCGTGATCGTCACAAGTCCCGATTCTTTGTCGATCACGGGGTCTCCGGCTTTGTAGTTGTCTTCGGGACGATTGAGAATGTCATGAATCTGTTCTTTGAGTTTGGCCCAGAAGATGAATTTGTCGTTGGATGTCACATTGATGCCGCTTTCAGACTCACCTGAACTCATCGTACCTGTTGAAGGCGCGCCGGTGGTGCTGGTTGTCGATTGCTGGGTACCCGCACCGCTGGAGAGCATAACGTGGGTCTTGCTTTCGCTCTGTCTGTCGGTGCTGATGTAGTCGACATGATAGGTTTTGGTCAGAAGATAGGAAATTTTCAGAATATTTCCTTCAAGCGAATAGTTGAGATTGTGCTCGTTGAGTGCAATCTGTAGAACTTCCGGAAGAGTGGCGTCTTTGAGAGAAAATCTGTCCAGGCGTGTCCGAAGTCTTTTTTTGGCCTCTTTGTCTTTGATGATCAGCGTCAAATCGCACTGATCGGCCAACTGGTCGACGAGTTCGGAAATGCGTGTTCCTTCGTTGGCTTTGATGTTGAACAGATTGTCTTCACAGGCGGCTTGTAGGTTAGAAGTCAGACCGAAAGAGGCGCTGATTATCGCGGCGGCGAGTGACAGTTTCATAATTTTGATATAGTTCATTTCCCAATCCTTACTTCACTAAGAGTTTGATTTTTTTGCTTTTTCTGTGTTTCAGAAAGAGACGTATTTTTTCGTTGTTACGGGTCAAGAGCACATAGTTTCTTCCGACTTTGCGAACGGTGAAACCGTTGATTTTCGAATTGAGCCCGTACCATTTGCGATTGATTTTGACACGATCGTTGATGATGGCGGACAAGACAAAACGATAATGTCTCTTCTTCGCACGATTACCCGAAAGCACTTTCGAGTATTTGCCGTTGAGATAGATAAAAGGATCTTTTGCAGTCTCTATTTCCTTCTTCATCAGACCAATTCGTTCTTGCTTGATATCGGAGACGAGTTTGTCGATATCGTTGATCGTGATCTCCGCATGTAACATTGTCGCTGCGAAAAGGGCGATACCCGCACTTTTCATCAATAGTTGATTCCCCATACCGACACCTTGAAGTTTGCTTTTATATTCTTGTCACTTTCCAGCTGTATATTATATATATCGACAACCAGCTCGCTTTCTTCAATCTCGTTCATGAAACTGATCATATTTCGATAGTTCCCTTCACAATCGACACCGATTTCGAGCACATGGCCGAAGCTGTCCTGATTGTTGACGAATTTGTTGGAGATCAAGGAGACATCGATATTATGTCTCTTAGCCTTCAGCGCAATCGAATCGAGAAACTTCGCCCAGTTCTTTTCATTGAAGAGAAGTTCCGAAAGGGTCTGAATCTGATAATCCGAATATTCATTGACCTCTTTGAGGTCACTGTATCGGACTTTCAACTTTGCGATTTCACTTTGCAGTTTCTTGATCTTGTATCGCTGATCACCGTTGACGGTGACGGATGCCAGATAGTGCTTCTCTTCCTTGATCTTCTTGTCCAGTTTTTTCTGTGCACGAAGATCTTTTTTCAGTTGGGCTTCCGTCATCGGTATCAGATACATGTAGGATATGAGTCCGAATACCGCGACGACAGCCAGTACCATCAGGTAAAATTCGCTCTCTTTTTTATCCTCGAAATAGTTGTCCAGTTTTTCCAGGATATCTTCGATTATCTTCATAGTACAGTCACCTTTAGATCACCATGGTAGATACCGGTTTTTTCATCTTTGTAGATTTTGTCGATATCGGTATGGATCTTCCTTTCGTAGGTATCGGTCAGATATTTGATGAATTGTGTGATCTTTTTCTCGCTGCCCGAGTAGAGCGAAAGCGTGAATGTATTGTCTTCATCCACGATTTTTGTCACTTTGACATCGAATTTTGTCATATCGTTGCCGAAACTGACAATGGTCTTCGCTTTCATCGGGTAGTTGACCTTTTTGTCGTAAATGGCGGCGAGAATCTTCTTTTTCTTTTCGAACAGATCGTTTTCAGCTTTGATCTTCGCCAGTATGTCGCTTTTTTGTTTCTGCAGTGTACTGATTTCGTTTTTAATCGATGTGACCAGCTGGTTGAGCTGTTTTTCCTCTTTTTGTAATTTATCTAGGGTGATCTTAACGTAGGAGTCGTAGGTGAAATTGTAAACCGGAAGGGAAAGTGCCAGAACGATCGTCGCGGCCGTGGTAATGATAAACTGTCCGCTTCGTCTGGCGACAAAAGGAGGAGGGCGGAAAAAGAGCGTGAAGTTAGGGCTCTCCTCGCCCTCTATATCCTTGATCGCTTCGAAAATCCCAAGGAAGTGGAATTGGTCAACATACTCTTCGGGCTTGGCGATCTCGTAATCGAAATCGAAATCGTTCGATTTGATACCCAGGTAGGTGTGGGCATATTCATTGAGGCCCAGAATCGGACCGGTTTCCGAACCGGTATAGAACATATCGATCTTTTCAATCTCGAAAGCGCGTTTGGCATAGATGAGAATATCGTTAATATAGAGGAATATCTCACTGAAGAGCTTCATCAGATGATCTTGATAATCGAAGTTTGAAGTTTTCAATCCTTCGGTTTGCAGCATGTCGTAGAACGCTTCTTCGTCGACACGTTCGCCATGCAGTTCGCAAAAACGTTCGTAGATGTTTTCGAAAGAGTATTTCAAAGATTTGGAGTAGAGGTACTCTCCGTCTCTGAAGAGCGCGAGGAAGGCATCCTCTTTTTGAAAGTAGAGATATCCGTGCACCCCGTACGCTTCCAGAAGATCTCTCTCATAGACATTCTGTATCAGGTAGGGTTTTGGATAGATGTAATCGATATATTTGACCTGCTGCTTGATCGGCTCGAAAATCTCTTCGATGACATCGGGTTCGGCGACGAAGACGTGGAAAGAGCGCATCTTTTCACTCTTTTGGCCGGGTACCTCCAGATATCGAATGATATATTCGACCGCCTGATCCAGACCCAGGTCGTCATACGCTTTCAGTTCGATCGCATCCTGCAAATCTTCTGGCGGAATATTGACACTGACTTCGACGATGGAAGAGATGAAATCTTTCGCATCGAGAGTGGAGAAGACGAAGTTCCTCTTGTCGTAACTGAGTTTGTCAATTTTCTGGAGGGAATTGTTGACGAACTGGTAATAGACGTTTTGATAGGCATTGATCGAGACGATTTTCTCAAAACCGACATTTTGAGTTTCGCTGATCTCTTTTGATGCTTTAAACATATAGAAAGCCTCTTATTATATTTTATTTTTTCAAATCGTATTCCGACGATTTTAGCCAACACAAACTTAAGGACGCTTTCAAACGGAAAAAGCAACTTCGAAATATCGAAAATCGTTTGTTCAGTCGAAATCGTACCCGAATTCGGATAGCATCTTCTTGTTTTTCGACCAGCCCCCTTTGACCGATACGAATAGCTCCAGATAGATCTTCTTGTCCGAAAAGCGCTCCATCTTCAGTCTCGCGTCCCTGCCGATTCTCTTGATCGTGGCACCGCCCTTGCCGACCAGAATCATCTTCTGGCTCTTCTTTTCGGCCACGATCGTCGCCTGGACCCGGTCGAGTCCGGGTTTCTCTTCGATCTTTTCGATGATGACATCCGTTTCATAAGGGATCTCTTCGCTGAGATTGTCAAAGATCGATTCTCGGATCATCTCTTTGTAGATCTCGCGTATATGTGTTGTCGTCATCAAATCCGGATCGTAAAGCCAGGGAGAGCAGGGCAGGTGCGAAACAATTTCGTCCAAAAGCTGCTTCTTGCCGACATCTTTGTTGACGGATACGGGAATCAGCGCTTCGAAACGGTCCTGATACGCCCGATATTCGGCAATTTTGTTCAGAAGCGCTTCCTGGCTGACTTCGTCGATTTTCGTCAAAACGACGATATGCGGACGTCTCTGGGCGTTGAGATCGAGAAACTTTTTGTAGTTGTCGATCCGATCGGCTGCCGGGGCAAGGAAAAGAACAAGATCACAGTCACCGATCGCCTTGATCGCCTCCGAGAGCATGAACTGATTGAGCAGACGCTCTTTTTCATGGATCCCCGGTGTATCGACGAAGATGATCTGCGCGTTTTCGTGCATTACGATGATGTTCATACGCTTTCTCGTCGCCTGCGCTTTCTTGCTCACCATCGCGAGTTTTTCACCGACCAGCCAGTTGAGCAACGTACTCTTTCCGGCGTTCGGTCGGCCCACAACCGCTACGAATCCCGCCCGCGTGGGGCAGTCAGAGGATGTATCGTGCGACATCTTCATCCTCTATGATCGTATCGAGTTTGCTATGTACATAATCGGCCGTTATCGTAAAAGTTTTACCCTTGTACTCGTCAGCTTCGAAACTGACATCTTCCAAAACCTTCTCCATGACGGTATGAAGGCGTCTGGCGCCGATATCTTCGGTTCTCTCGTTGGCCTGGAAACTGAGTTTGGCGATAGCGCGGAGGGCTTTTTCTTCGAATTCGAGTGTCATTCCTTCGGTGCCAAGGAGTGCCTGGTACTGCTTGATCAGCGAATTTTTGGGCTTGGTGAGAATTTCGTAGAGCGCCTCTTCTGTCAGACTGTCAAGCTCCACGCGAAGCGGAAAACGTCCCTGAAGCTCGGGAATCAGGTCGCTCGGTTTGCTCACATGGAAAGCACCGGCGGCGATAAAGAGGATATGGTCGGTGTCGACCGGGCCGTATTTGGTGTTGACGGTACTTCCTTCGACGATGGGAAGCAGGTCGCGCTGGACACCCTCTTTGCTCGGGTCCTGCCGGCCGCTGTTCTGGCTTGAGACGGCGATCTTGTCGATCTCGTCGAGAAAGACGATGCCACCCTCCTGTGCCCGGCGCAGGGCTTCTTGTTTGATCTGCTCTTCATCAAGCAGGCGCTCACTGGCCGCCTGGCGCAAAATCGAACGCGCCTCTTTGACCGTCACCTCCTTTTTGTTCTCTCGCCCGAGCGATCCGAAGACTTTGGCCAAAGACTCCTGCACCTTGCTCATCTCCGGCGGCATATTGCTGTCGCCCATCTCGATCTTCGGCGACGGCATCTCCACTTCGATCTTCAATGCGTCGAGTTCACCACGTTCGAGTTTCTGGCGCATTCTTTCGAAACTCTGTTCGTATTCGCGCTGTTTCGTCTCCGGTGCGTTTTTCGGCAGGGGTGGAAGGAGCTTTTCGATGATCATCTTTTCCACATACGCGTCGATGTCGGACGACTTGAGCTCTTTTTGCTCCTGGGTGACCAGCGTGACGGCCGTGGAGACGAGGTCGCGAATCATCGATTCGACATCCCGGCCCACAAAACCCACCTCGGTATATTTGCTCGCTTCGACCTTGACGAAGGGATATCCCATCATCTTGGCCAGCCGCCTGGCGATTTCGGTCTTTCCGACACCCGTCGATCCGATCATTAGAATGTTTTTGGGCATCACTTCATCCTGCAGCTCTTTGGGCAGCTGCATACGACGATAGCGGTTTCTCAGTGCCACGGCGATCGTCTTTTTGGCGTTGCGCTGACCGATCACGAAGTTGTCGAGATATTCGACGATCTCTTTGGGTGTCATGTTCTCTTGCTTGTTCATTTTCGAAGTTCCAGTGTTTTGATATTATGGTTGGTGTAGATACACAGATCCGCGGCGATGTGAAGACTCTCTTCGACCAGGAGCTTGGGATCCATCTGGGCATGTTTCGCCAGTGCCCTGGCCGCCGATATCGCAAAATTTCCACCGCTACCGATCGCTGCGATCTTGCCGTCTTCGGGTTCGACGACGTCGCCGTTGCCGCTGAGGATGAAGATGTGGTCGTTGTTGAGCACGATCATCATCGCCTCGAGTCTTCTGAGCACTTTGTCCTTTCGCCACGCTTTGGAGAAGTCGATGACCGCTTTGAGAAGGTCGCCTTTGCGGCTTTGGAGGAACCCTTCGAACATGTCGAAGAGGTTGAAGGCGTCGGCGGTGCTTCCGGCGAACCCCGCCAGCACCTGGCTGTTGTAGAGGGTACGGATCTTCGTGGCGTTGCCTTTGAGCACCGCATTGCCGAAGGTCACCTGGCCGTCGCCGCCGATGACGGCATAGTCGTCCGATTTGTAGGCGAGTATCGTGGTCGCTTCGAACATCCCGTTACTCTCCTGCCACTTCGAATTTCAGTTTGGCATGAATGCCGTGTCCGAGCTTGACGTCGGCTTCGTAGAGGCCCGTCGCCTTGATGGCCCCATCGAGATGGATCAATTTTTTGTCGATCTCGATCCCCTGCGCTTTGAGCGCTTCGGCGATATCGTGGTTGGTGATCGCACCGAAAAGCGACCCGTTGGCTCCCAGCTTTTTGGTGATGACCAGATGGAGGTTTTCGAGTTTCTCCTTGAGCGCATTGAGGCGCGCGATCTCTTCGGCCTCCTCCTGCTCCTTGCGCTTCTGTTCTTCCTGCCACTCTTTGATCACTTCGTCGGTCGCCACTTTCGCAAATCCTCTGCCGACGAGAAAATTTCTTCCGTAACCGTCTTTGACCTCTTTGATCTCTCCCGCTTTTCCAAGTCCCTTGACATCTTTGATCAGCAATACTTTCATTTTCATACTCTCCTTGCGATAATTTGGGTCGATTATACCGAAAAATCGGCTATAATTGCGAAAAAACAAGGCTTTTACAGTATGCAGTTCACAACGTTCAAAACACCCGATTACGACCATTTCGAAAAGGAACTCACGACGCTGCTCAAAGAAAATGAGAAGCGTATCGAAGGGCTTTTGAAGATGCCCAAAAAGGAGTATCGCTCTTTCGTCCGTCCCTATATGGAGACCTTCGAGAAGCTCGATCTCTTTTTCACGCCGCTTTCACATCTCAACAGTGTCGAAAATTCCGAAAAGACCCAGAAAGCCTACGAAGCGTCGCTGCCGCATCTTTCACACTATCACACGAAACTTTCGCAGAATGTCGACCTCTATCGCGCCTTTTCAAAGATTGTTGGATCAGATCGTGCCCAGAACGAGGTGATCCGCCAGGAGTTGCGAGACTTCAAGCTCTCCGGCGTCGATCTGCCCGAAGAGAAGAAAAAGCGGCTCGAAGCGATCGATCTGCGATTGAGCGAATTGAACAACCGATTTTCGCAAAATCTTCTCGATGCCACCAACGCCTATGAACTCATCGTCGAAGATCCCAAAGATGTCGAAGGGATTCCGCCGAACGACCTCGCGATGGCCGAAACCGAAAAAGAGGGCAGAAAAGTGTGGCGTTTCACGCTGCAGATTCCAAGCTACATGGCCTATATGACCTACGGACCCAACCGGCAGCTCAGAGAAGAGCTCTACAAAGCCTATGTGACCCGCGCCCCCGAAAACCAGGAGGTGATCGACGAGATATTGCGGCTTCGCGACGAAAAGGCCAAAATTCTCGGATTCGACCATTTCAGCGAACTGTCACTGGCCACGAAGATGGCGCCCAATGACGACGCCGTGATCGATTTCCTGAACGAATTGGCCGAAGCTGCGCTTCCGCACGGAAAAAAGGAGGTGCAAAAGCTCCAAAAACTGGCCGAAGAGGATGGCATTGAAAAGATCGAAAGTTACGATGTCGCTTTCTACAGTGAAAAACTGAAAAAAAGAGAACTCGATTTCGACGATGAGATGACACGCCCCTATTTCGAACAGAGCAGGGTGCTTCAGGGGCTTCTGGATTTTGTCGCAGAACTTTTCGGTGTCGATTTTATCGAGGTGAAGGTGCCTGTATGGAACGACAAGGTACGGGTTTTCGACCTTCGCAGATCGAACGAAACGTTCGCGAGAATCTATTTCGACCTGGAAGCGCGCAAGAGCAAAAGAGGCGGTGCATGGATGAACGACTGGCAGACCCATCACGAAGACGACAAGGGCAAAGAGCATCCCGCTTCGGCGTTCGTGGTCTGCAACTTTCCTCCCTCAAGCGAAAAAACCCCCTCGTTGCTGCGCCACGATGATGTCGTGACCCTCTTTCATGAAATGGGACATGCGATACACCATCTTTTCAGCCAGGTCAAGGAGCGCTTCGTCAGCGGTATCCACGGCGTCGAATGGGATGTGGTCGAGTTTCCCTCGCAGTTTTTGGAGAATTTCTCCTACGCGCGTCCGGTGCTGGAGAGATTCGCACGACATTTCGAAACGAACGAACCGATGCCCGGCGAACTCTACGACAAGATCGAGAAGAGCCGCAATTTTCTTGCGGCGATGGGTATGCTGCGCCAGATCGAATTTGCGCTTTTTGACTTCATGCTGCATCAAAAGCTCTATCAGGGCGAGGAGGTGCAGGCACTCCTGGATCAACTTCGTGAGCGACTTTCACTCATCAAGCCGCCCAGCTACAATCGTTTTCAGTGGGGGTTCGCACATATCTTCGCCGGCGGCTACGCGGCTGGCTATTACAGCTACAAGTGGGCCGAGGTTCTCAGCGCCGATGCATTTTTCGCCTGTTTCGACAAAGAGAAAGAGATGGTCAAAAAAGAGGTGATCAAAGGGTATCTGCACCATATTCTCGAACAGGGAGCGAGTGCTCCGATGCGGGAACTCTACCGTGCCTGGCTCGGCCGCGATCCGGACCCCAAAGCGCTTCTTCGGCTTTACGGAGTAGAGATGAAAGGGGTGTCGCTGTGACCGATCTGTCGTTTTGGGGTTACGCATTTGTCATTGGGTCGATTCTGACCTATATATGCTGGGGTTTCGTCTTCGCGGTGCAGGGATTGCTGCTTCTGCACGGCAGGCCCGAAGCCGTGGCATGGTTGAAGAAGCGATACACGATGAAGAGTTTCATGCGTGAACTTGTCATTTTCGCACCGATGCTTTATCTCTTCCATTTCCTGCTCGAAGTGATCCCAAAACTGATCGGGCTTGAGGATGCAGTGATCAAATTCAGTATCTCCGACCTGATCGAGAGGGCGGAGGAGTCGCTGGGTTGATGCCTGCTTATCGTGACGCGGGTGTGAAATAACGCAGATAGAGATATCCGGCGACCCCGGAAATCAACGAACCGAGCAGAATACCGATACGCTCGTCCGTCTGAAGAAGACACGCTTCACCGGTGCATTCGAACGCCAGCGAGCCGATAAAGAGACTCATCGTAAAACCGATACCCCCCAGAAGGGCAGCCCCATAGATGTGTCGCCACGTCACACCCTGTGGCAAAGCGCCCCATTCAAACCGTACCGCCAGCCATCCGAAGAGAAAAATACCAATCTGTTTTCCCAAAAAAAGACCCAGAACAATACCCAGCGTGATGGGATGGAAGAGGTCGCCCAATCGCGTCGTACCGAAGTCGATGCCGGTATTGACGAATGCGAAAAGAGGCAAAATGATATGGTTGACGGGGGCGTAGAGGGAGCTTTCGAGGTTATGAAAGCTGGCTTTGTTGTTTCGCACGGGAATAAAAAGGGCGGTGATGACGCCGGCGAGCGTCGCATGAACACCCGATTTGAGCAGGGCTGTCCAGAGTATCGTTCCTACGAGAAAATAGAGCGTATTGTTGACGACTCCCCTTTTGTTAATGAAAAAAAGCAGAAATAGGGCTAGGCCTGCGACAAGTAGTGCGGTAAATGATATTTTTGAGGTGTAAAAAAGGGCGATAACGGCGATGGCGCCGAGATCATCGATGATGGCGAGAGTAAGCAAAAAGAGTTTCAATGCGGCCGGCACGCGCTTGCCGAGTAGCGAAAGAATGCCGAGCGCGAAAGCGATGTCGGTTGCCGATGGGATGGCCCACCCTTTCATCGCATGGGGGTCGTGATAATTGAATAGTATATAGATGAGCGAAGGAATGACCATTCCTCCCATAGCGGCGAAGGCGGGCAGGGCGATATGGGAAGGTTTGGCGAGTTCGCCTTCGACCACCTCCCTTTTGATCTCCATGCCTACCATAAAGAAAAAGACCGCCATCAGGCCGTCGTTGATCCAGAGCAGCAACGGTTTGGCGATGGAAAAGGTGCCGATGCTGACAACGACGGGGATTTGGGAAAATTCGTTATAGAAGCTCTTGAATGGCGTATTGGCGGCGACCATTGCCAAAACGGTGGCAAGCATCAGAAGGATGCCGGTGGACGACTCTTTTTTGAAAAAATTGAGAAGTGACTCTTTGACCATTGGTGACCTCAGTTGTTGTTATTGAAATGCCTTTGTGCCAGCAGTGTGACCACCACGACGACCGCAACGACGAAAACGACGGAAAATATCTCCCACACCACTTCATTCAATGTCATTAATCGCCTTTTTGGGAATGATTATAGCAGATGGGGCATGGAATTGGGGGTGAAATCAGGTAATTTGGGTGTAATTATTGTGCGTAGGTGGAAGTTGTTATTGACGAAGTTTATATGTACAGGCTTTGCGGTTACTCTATATGGCGTTTGGCCTCTCATGCGTATGCCTTTGCAAATCATGATTATGGACGAGCAAACTTTTACATTGGCATCGCCTTTGCTTTGCGAAGAACACGCTCATTTTTGTTCGCTATTTCGGTAACCTGGGCTTCGCGGATGCTCCGCATACCGCTACGCCCGTCACGCGCGCCTTTGGAAATCGTGCTTCAGGACGTGCAATCTTTTACATTGGCATTGCCTTCGCTTGCGCGAAGAACACGCTCACTTCGTTCGCTGTATCGGTAACCTGGGCTTCACGGATGCTTCGCATACCGCTACGCCCGTCACGCGCGAACAGTGACACGCAGGTGTCACTGTTTCTTTCGCGCGTGACCCTCGATGATGAATCTTAGGGCGTTGAGGCGGATGAAGCCTTCGGCATCTTTTTGGTTATAGACGGTGTCCTCTTCGAATGTACAGAATTCAGGGTTGAAGAGGGAGTTGGGCGACTGGCGCCCTACGACGGTGACGCTACCTTTGTAGAGTTTGAGGCGGACATCGCCATTGACGTTGCGCTGGGTCTGGTCGATCGCAGCTTGCAGCATTTTACGTTCGGGGGCGAACCAGAAACCGTTATAGATCAGTGTGGCGTAGCGTGGCATCAGTTCGTCTTTGAGGTGCGCTTCTTCACGATCGAGGGTGATCGATTCGATGGCGCGGTGCGCTTTGAGCATGATGGTCCCGCCCGGCGTCTCGTAGCAACCGCGGCTCTTCATCCCTACAAAACGGTTTTCGACGATATCGAGACGCCCGATGCCGTGTTTCTTGCCGTATTCGTTGAGTTCGGTGAGCATCTGCGCGGGGGTGAGGCGTTGGCCATCGATGGCGACGGGATCGCCCGCTTCGTAGCTGATCGTGATATATTCCGGTGTATCCGGTGCATTCTCAGGGCTCACCGTCCAGCGCCACATATCCTCTTCGGGTTCGTTCATCGGATCTTCGAGAATACCCCCTTCGTAGGAGATATGCAGGAGGTTGGCATCCATCGAATAAGGCGATTTTTTACCGTGTTTTTCGATCGGAATGCCGTGCGTTTCGGCGAATCTGAGCAGCTTTTCCCTACTGTTGAGATCCCATTCGCGCCATGGTGCGATAATGGTGATATCGGGGTTGAGCGCCAGGTAACCCAGCTCGAAACGCACCTGGTCGTTGCCTTTGCCCGTCGCACCGTGGCTGACGGCATCGGCTCCGGTGAGTTCGGCGATTTCTATTTGACGTTTGGCGATCAGGGGGCGTGCGATGGAGGTGCCCAGAAGATATTCGCCCTCGTAGATGGCGTTGGCCCGAAACATCGGGAATACGTAATCACGAACGAACTCCTCTCTCAAATCCTCGATGAAGATGTTTTCGGGTTTGATACCGAGTTTCAGCGCTTTTTCCCGCGCCGGTTCGACCTCTTCGCCCTGTCCGATGTCGGCGGTGAATGTGACCACTTCGCAATGATACTCGTCTTGGAGCCATTTGAGAATGATACTCGTATCGAGCCCACCGGAGTAGGCGAGTACGACTTTTTTAGCCTCTTTTTTCATACAACGATCCTCGCATGTCGGAAAATTTTCGTGATTTTACCCTAAAAGAGTTGAAAGATAGGTGATGTCAGGAGCGGATATCGAGCTGTTTGTGCAGAGGACTCTCTTCGTCGGAGGAGGTAAGGAATTTCTTCGCTTCCCGAACCTCGAGCATCTCTTTGGCAAGCGACGCCTTTTTTCGTTCGAATCGTTTCGAAGCCTCCTGTAAAAGGGCGAGTGCCGCCTGCATCTCTTCGATATTGTCAAACGATGGCATCGAATCTGTCAGACGGGCCAGACGATCGGCATCCTCTTCGAGCAAGGCGATCTTGAAAGTCCGGACCCACCTTGTGGTTTCGGTCACTTCGCCGTCACTTCCCGCCACGCCTCGAGGAGTCCGCGCGTGACTCGGATGACGATTTCGATTTTCTCTGTCGAATTTTCCACATTACATTCGGTCAGAAACTTGATCTGCTGATTGTAAAGCCCTTCGAGATAGTGGGCCACTTCGCCGCCTTTGTCAGCATCCAGCGAATTGATCAGTTCCACAAAGACCGCGACGGCACGATTGGTCCAATAGACACGGCTTTCGATATCGCCCATCTCGATCGCTTTCTGCGCCTGCGAACAGAATCGTATAATGCCCTCATAGAGCATCTCGATCAGCTTTTCGGGAGATTCTATCTGTATATTGTTTTGTGCATAGGCGTTGTAGGCTGCGGCTGCTGTCATTTCAAATCCTTTTTCATGTTGTTTTTGCATCCTTGCATCGGGTGACATCACCCTTTTTTATCGAAAATCATACCGACGAGTTCGCGCATTTTCGATGCCAGGCGCATCGCCTCTTCGGATGGGATTTTTCGAATCTCCTGATTGCTGCTCGTATCGATGACCGATACGTAGAGCTCTTCGGCCTTGTCGTTGAAACCGAAACGGATCGTCGTATTGAGCGGATTCATCTCCTTGTTGAGCTGATCGGTGATCTCCTGAAGCTCCTTCTTGAGCTTTTGCGTATCGGCCTTCTTTCCGCTCTCCTGTACCTCTTCCCTCATCTGCTGCTGGGTGCTTTTGTGCGATTGCTGCACGCTTCGGTGCGAACTCTCGGGCCCCGTAGTGGCAGATGGCGGATTGTGGGTCCGCATTGCGTTGAATATCTCCATGATGGTCAATCTCCTCGAACTGAATCTTTCAAACAATATCGGAAGCATTCAAAATTTGTTTAGGCGACCTGTTTTATAATTGAATAAAAAATAAGGGTAATCCATGAAAGTCGCTTTGGCATGCCGTTCGGCACTTCTGGAGCAAAGCCTTGAAAAATTTCTAAAAAATCGTCTCGTGTCGCCCGAGGATGCCGACCTTCTCATCACCGACTATCCTATGCGAAGCGATCGGCCGGTCTTTCGTATCGGAATGGACAAGGATGCCGATCTGCAAAAGCCCTTTTCAAGATCGCAGCTAATGATACGGCTTGAAGAGAAGGTGCAGAGGCAATTGCAGAAGGAGAAGATAGCATCCCTCGCCGAAGAGACGGAACCGGCATCGCAAAAGAGTCTGGAAGAGAAGATCGAGGCGCTGACACGACGATTTGTCACGGAATTGACCTATACGATAAAAGAGCATTATGAAACGAAATGAAAAAAGATTGACGACGCGTATCATCGGGGGGAAATACAAAGGCAAAAAGATCGAACTGCCCGATATCGGCGTGACCCGCAGCTCAAAATCAAGGCTCAAAGAGTCTTTTTTCAACACGCTGCAGTTTGACCTGGTGGGAAGCAATTTCATCGAAATGTTCGGCGGGAGCGGATCGATCGGGCTTGAAGCGCTCAGCCGCGGCGCCAAGAGGGTCTGGTTCGCAGAGCTCGATCGCGATGCCTACAAGACGCTGACGAAAAATTGCCAAAGCCTCGATGCGTCGCGCTGCGACATTCGACAGGGCGACGCTTTCACGATCGTACCTCTTATACTCGAGTCTCTTAAAAACGAGGGCGAAAAGTGCTACCTCTACATCGACCCTCCCTTTTCGATTCGAGAGGGGCACGAGAAGATTTACGAAAAAGTGATCGATTTCATCGCCACGGTCGATCCGGCGGTGATCCATGCCGTTGTCGTCGAACATATGAGCAGCTATCCCTTTCCGGAAGAGATCGGGCCTTTCGAAAGAAAAAAATATAAAAAATTCGGAAAAAGTTCACTCAGCTACTATTTTCCAAAATAACAATGTAGAGTGGAACGCCTTTTGCTTTGGACTCTGTAACAAATCAGAGCGAAAGGTTTCCCTTGCGACGCACGCTTTATCTTTTATGCCTTTTTTTTCCGCTTCTGGCCCATGCGGTGAAGATCAAGGATATCAGCAACATCATCGGGGTACGTGACAACCAGCTCATCGGTTACGGCCTTATCGTCGGTCTCAACAAAACCGGAGACGGCACCACCTCGAAATTCACGCTCCAGACCATCGCCAACATGCTGCAGACGATGAATGTCAAACTCGATCCCAAAGATATCAAATCCAAGAACGTGGCCGCCGTGATGGTCACCGCTACGCTTCCGCCGTTTGCCAGGCAGGGCGATAAGATCGACGTGGTCGTCTCTTCGATCGGCGACGCCAAATCGATCGAGGGTGGAACGCTGCTGATGACACCGCTGAAGGGGGTAGACGGCCGCATCTATGCACTGGCACAGGGATCGGTGACGATCGGCGGGCGCAACGGGCGTGGCGGGGGAACCCTCAACCACGCGACGGCGGGACGCATTCCCTCCGGTGCGCTCGTAGAGCAGGAAGTGCCGTTCAACCTCTATTCGCAAAAGAGTGCGACGCTGAGCCTCAAAGAGTCCAATTTCAAAAATGCCGTCACGATCCAGAATATTCTCAATCGTTACTACAAAGAGCGTGTCGCCGTGGCGGTCGATGGACGGACGATTCGTCTGCGAAAACCCGAAAAGTTGAGCATGATCGAATTCCTGGCCGGTCTGGGCGAACTCTCCATCGACTACAGCAACAAAGAGAGAATAGTCATCGACGAGCGTACCGGCACGGTCGTCTCGGGTATCGATATCGAAGTGGAGCCGGTCATGATCACCCACGGCGACATTACCATCAAGATCGAGAGTCGAAAACGTCTGCCTGCCATCGGCAAAGATAGCGCCGTGACGGCGATGGGTAATGATATGCAGATCGACCAGAACAACGGTGCGGTGGTCACGAAAGAGGGAGCCACGACGGTCGCTAATATCGCACGATCTCTCAAGAAGCTCGGTGCCACCCCCAAGGACATCATTTCGATCCTCGAAGCGATGAAAAACGCCGGCGCGATCCATGCCGATTTACAGATCATCTGAAGGAGTGTATGATGGGATATCTCAATATTCATCAATATCAAGGCGCAGGCCCTGCCATTCCAAAGCCCGATGCAGACGAGAACCATGCCAGGCTCAAAGAGCAAACGGACGCTTTCGAGGCGATCATCGTGAAAATGCTTTTGGATCAGACGTTGAAGTCGCAAGATTCCCTTCTGCCAAAAGATCCGGGCCGAGATATCTACCGATCGATGATGAACGACGAACGGAGCAGACAATTGAGCGGAAGCTTCGGTTACAGCGAACTTTTGTTTAATTTTCTGGTAGAGAAAAAAACTTAACGAAATATCAAATTTGCCGATAGTATAATAAGAGCATACTAACCAAGGCAAAAGGATGCATAATGATTCGACACATAGGTGCCCAGCGAAACGGGGCAGCGATACACAGCGACACGAAAAGAAACAGCATGCACGATATGAACAATATCGGAACCGAGGCAACTGGGCAGAGAGACCGTATCGGCGAGCTCAAACGACAGATCGAAAACGGTGACTACGTCATCGATCTGCGGGCGACGGCGATCCGTATGGCTCAGGAGCTCCGACCGCAGCTTCAATAAAAGGACAAGGACACATAGTATGCTCAAACACTATCTGGAAAAGGCGATTGAAGATCTCGAAACACTCAGCGAATTGACGCAACAAGACATCGAAGACATCAAGGCGGCACGCCACAATGCGATGTTCGAGCGCATCAAAACCAAAGAGCACACACTGCTCACTTTCGAAAACAGAAAATCTCTGATCGACCATGAGATCGCCAACATCATCAAAGCCAATCCCGATAGTGACATGGAGACACTTCTGGACGACGAAATCAAACACTACCTTGCGACAATGCGTGACAAACTGGAGCGCCTTCAGGAGATCAACCGCCGTTATGCACGTTTTGTCATCACCGTTGGAGAGTTCTACAATACACTCTACGAAGAGATGCTCCCGGTCGAGAAAGAGGGCTATACCGGCCGAAGCACCAAAACCGCATCCTTGATCGAAGTGAGGGCATAAACGGTGGCTTCGATATTCAATGCCCTCAATATCGGATACAGCGGCCTCAAAACCTCCCAGATCGCGATCGATACGACCGGCCACAATATCGCCAATGCCGAAAATCCCGACTATACCCGTCAGCGCACCGTCATCGAGCCCAACACGCCGCTCAACACGTCGCCGGGAGACGTGGGACTTGGGGCCAAGATCGACGAAATTGTCAGAATTCATGACGAATTTGTCCATAAACGGCTCAAAAACGCCTCTTCAGGCAGCGAATACAGCCAGATGCGACAGGAGACGATGTCCGAAATTTCGCGTTACTTCCCCGAGATCGACAAAAACGGTATCTACAACGCGATGCAGGACTATTTCAACGCCTGGAACGATTTTTCCAAAAACAGCGACGACAGCTCGCTCAAAGTGAATCTGGCCCAGCAGACGCGCACATTTACCGCGACCATCCGTGACACCCGTGCCCAGATCGCCTCGGTCCAGGAAGAGCTCGACAACAGGCTCAAATCCTCGGTTGACGAAATCAACAGGCTGGGTAAAGAGATCGCCACACTCAATATCAAAATCAACAGTCACGAAGCGGGTGGGGACCACGCCAACGATCTGCGCGACAAACGAGACAAACTCGAGCTCGCGTTGAGTAAACTGGTCGATATTTCGGTCTCCAAAGGCGATCTTCAGCCTGACAGCACCGTCGACAGCCACCTGGTCGAATCGGGTGATGTCTATCATCTCAATATCGGCGGATCCTCTGTCGTCGACGGGGCCTCTTTCCATCCGTTGGTTCTTTCGGGAAAGGTGGGAAACAGCCGTTTTTCCAACATTTACTACAAGCGCCAGGATGGAGAGATGTTCGACATCACCAACTACATCCACGGCGGGAAGGTGGGTGCAATCCTTTCGCTGCGAGATGGTGACATCCAGGACGTTTTGGATGATATGGACAGTTTCGCCTCGTCGATGATCATGCATACCAACGACATCTATGCCGCGCATGCCACCACGTCGATGCGCGGCAATGTCGAAATAGATCCCGATGCTTACCTCTCAAATTCGGATCTGCCCATAAACGACGGTGCTTTCTATCTGAAGGTCTACGATATCGACGGCAACGAGGTGGCCAAAAGAGAGATCGGCATCTCGGGAAGCAAAAAGTTTTCCGAGATCCGCGATGCGATCAATGCCGACCTTGACGACAACAGTGACAACGACACGACAGACGATGTCGACGATTTTCTCAACGCTAAGATCAACAACGGTATATTTCAGATCGACATGAAAAATGGCCTGGCCGAGAGTGGATATAGATTTGCCATCGAAGAGGCCGACAGCGACAATCCCACGCTGTTTGCGGGTGTGCTCGGACTTTCACGTTTTCTGGATGGAAATGATGCGGCAAGTATCAAACTCCACAAGCCATTCGATGACAATCCTGTCAAAATCGGCGGCAACGCGGCGCCGATCGCGGGGGACAATCGTGTCGCCAACGCGATGCTCGAGCTACAATACCAGAAGGTCGGCTTCTATAAACCTGCAGGATCGAAACATCTGGTTTCCGAAGATACATTGAGCGGATTTTTCCGTATGAGTGTGACGCATGTGGCGGATGTGACCGCTGCCAGTACGACAACGGCCGAAACCTCGCAATCGCTGCTGAATGCGGTGGTCAACGAGTTCGACGCCATCAGCAAGGTCGACCTGGACGAGGAGTTGACCAATCTGATGAAGTATCAGACGGGTTACAGCGCCAGCGCCAAAGTGATATCGACGATCGATCAGATGATACAGACGCTGCTGGGCATCAAACAGTAATCCGTGAGCCTTTTTGAGCGATGAAGTGCCCCTGCCTCACGACGTCGATTCTCGTTTTTATTTTTCTTCTCTCGTTTTTCGGCCCTCTCTTTTACGACGTCGACCCCTATGCGCTACATCCCGATGCGCTGCTGCTGGCCCCTTCATGGCAGCATCCGCTCGGAACCGACCGACTCGGGCGCGATCTGCTCGCCCGCATCATGCAGGGTGGCCAGGTATCGCTTACCATTGGTGTGGGTAGTGCGCTGATCGCATCGCTTCTTGGGCTGGTGGTCGGTATCGCCGCTGGACTCTTTCGCGGAATCGTGGACAAGTTCTTCGTCGTGATCGTCGATCTCTTTTTGACCTTCCCCACATTCTTTCTGCTTCTGGCGCTCGTCAGCTATGTCGAGGCGTCGGTATGGGTGCTGATATTCGTCATCTCGATCACCGGATGGATGACGATGGCGCGGATGATCCGCGCCGAAAGCTTCGCGATCGGACGCAAACCCTTCGTCAAGATCCTCAAAATCGCCCATGTGCCGACTTACAAAATTATCTTCAAATATTTCGCACCGCTGCTGGCTCCGATCTTTTTCGTCAGTTTCACCTTCGGTGTGGGCGGCGCGATACTCGGAGAGAGTGCGTTGAGTTTTCTGGGGCTTGGGATCACACCGCCGCAGATCAGCTGGGGCACGCTGATCGGTGAAGGCAAGGAGGTGATGGAGATCGCCTGGTGGATCAGTTTCTTCCCGGGATTGATGATCTTTCTGGTCACCTTTTCACTGATGCAGATTTCGGACTATCTGCAGACGATGACCAACCGGAAAGAGGTGATCGCATCATAAAAGTTTGAGCGCTCTTTCGAGATCTTCTGGGGTATCGATGCCGAAACTCTTCGTTTCGACTTCGATCATCGCGATGTCGTAGCCATGTGAAAGGGCGCGGAGCTGTTCGAGCTTTTCGATATGCTCGAGCGGCGCGTGGGGCAGTCGGCAGAAGCGTTCGAGCATCTTTCTGGTGTAGCCGTAGAGGCCGAGGTGCCCTTTGTAACCGTCGAATCCACCCTCTCTGTCATAGGGGATAGAACTTCGGGAGAAGTAGAGGGCACGGCCGCTCTCGTCGGTGACGACCTTGACCATGTTCGGATCGGCAGCCTCTTCTACCTCGATACGCTTGTAGGCCGAACAGATCATGACGCGTGGGTCGTTGCGGTGTTTTCGCACCGACTCCTCCAGTGCCTCGACGATGGCTGGTTCGATGAAAGGTTCGTCGCCCTGGACGTTGAGGATGATCGCTTCATCGTCGAGACCAAGATGGGTTGCTGCCTCGTTGATGCGGTCGGTACCGCTTTGGTGCGAAGGGCTGGTCATTACCGCCTTGATGCCGTAATCGGCACAGACATCGGCCACTTCGGGCGCATCGGTGGCGACGGCGACCTCGTCAACCGAGGCGACGGCTCTGGCGGTGGCGACGACCATCGGTACACCGCCGACATCGGCGAGGACTTTGCCTGGAAAACGGGTGGAAGCCATACGCGCGGGAATGATAATCATACGATACCTTTTTTGCTATAATTCTACCAAAAAAGGGCGCGCTTCTTGCTTTTCTACCAGCCAATGGAAGGGTATCGTTTCAACAGCGACTCCATTTTTCTCTACGATTTCGCATCGAATTTCTCCCCGAAAGGCTCACTTCTGGATGTGGGATGCGGCGTGGGGGTCATCGGGCTGCTTCTCGCACGCGATTTTCCCGTGTCGCCGACGCTGGTGGAAAAGCAGGCGAAAATGGCCGCATACGCTCGCAAGAATATGCAGGTCAACGGCATCGAAGGCAGGCTGCTCGAAGGCGATTTTCTGGAGCTTGAGAATCGGGAGCTCGGGACGTTTGATACGATCGTCTCCAATCCCCCCTTTTACCACGAAAATGTAGTGCAGAGCAACGATGCGCATATGCACGCGTGCCGCTACAACACCCATCTGCCGATCGACGCCTTTTTCAAAAAGAGCGCCTCATTGCTCAAGCCGCGCGGCCGATTTATCTTCTGTTACGACGCATCGCAGCTTCCTCAGATCACAATGGCGCTGGAGGAGGCGAAACTGCGGATGGAGA
>JAUUDL010000037.1 GCA_030826715.1 Hydrogenimonas sp.
GATCGCACCCACCGACGCCAACGCTGAAAATTCACCCAGAGAGTGTCCCAAGGCGAACGCGGGGGTTTCGGGAACCTTCTCTTGAAAGAGACGGTAGGCCATCATCGAAACGAGCAGGATGGCCGGCTGCGTATATTGCGTCTGCTCCAGAAGGTCGTTGGGTTCGAACATCAGTTGGGCCATGTCGGTCTTGATCGCTTCGCTTGCCGCTTCGAGCATCTGGGCGGCCGTCTGCGAATGTTCGACGAAAGATTTGCCCATACCGACGGCCTGGGAACCCTGTCCGGGGAAAAGAAATGCTGTTTTTTTCATAGATAGTCCTTCCATTCATTGATCTTTTTTCGTAATGTGTTTCGATTGAGGCCGAAAGCCTGAGACATCTTCAACTGGCTTTTGAAACGCTTCGTCCCAGCCCTGATCAACGGCACTTCGTAGAGCGAAAGATGCCGTCTGTAGAGATCGCCCTGATCGTCCATGTGGCGAGAGAGATAGGCTTCGACGAGCGTCATCAACTCCCCTTCTTCCACCTTGTTGGCGAAGTACTGCAGAAATACCGATTTTCTAAGGGAAAAGGCATTCTGGCTCAGGTCCAGCCGCTTCATGTCTATTTCAAAGCCCTCATCCGGTTCTTCTCCAAACAGCAGGGCCGTCTCATCCAGAAATCTCCTCACCAACAGTGGAATATCTTCCGGACGTGCGGCAAGCGGCGGCAGGACGATGCGTACGCCGAAAGGCAACATTGCTTGCACGTGGCTTGAGCTATCATCTGCAATCGCGACGATGCGTCTATTGTGTTTTTTGAGAAGTTGTATGAGTTTCGGGATATTCTCGATGCGTTCGAAACGGTCGATAATGAGTTGTTCATTCGATTCGATCAACTGATCGAGCATCGGATCGTCGCCGTGTACGAGGGGCGCGTCGGACATCATCAATGTCGCGAGCGTATGTCTTCCCGTTCCTGGTTGACCTATGATGAGGGTGTTGAGAGGGAGGGATTTGAGTAGATTCGCGGACTTCAGCGCCTCTTTGAGAGGCTTTGAAGCCGCGATGAAATTAATGGCAGCCACATCCTGTGCCGCAACCACAACTGTCCTGACCCGGTTGTTCGACCTGGCCGCTGAGCGACTCATTGACAGTCGGTTCACGGACTTCCGTGACATTGACTGTAAACATGAGATCTTTGCCCGCGAGGGGATGGTTGAAGTCGATCACGACTTCGTTGTCGTTGAAGCTTTTGACGGTGACCTGAACGGTTTGGCCGTCTTCACTCTGTCCGTAGAGTGTCATGCCTTCTTGAAGATCGATGCCCGCAAACTGCTCACGGGGCATAGTCTGGACCGCTTCGGGGTTGTACTCGCCGTAGGCTTCCGCTGCAGGGACATGAATGTCGGCGTTTTCGCCTGCACTCATACCTTTCATCTGATTCTCGAGACCTGGAATGATCTGCTGTTTACCTGTAATGAAAGAGAGAGGTGCCTGACCCATGTTTGAATCGACTACCTCACCGGTTTTTGCGTCTTTGACTTCATAGTTAAATGAAACGACATTGTTGTCTTCGATTTTCATCGTCTGTTCTCCTTGAAAAAGTAGGTGATTTTACCACAGTGATTATTTAGGCAATCTTAAGTATATTTTATAGTCATGCACGGGAACGGCCCGTGCAATTTTCGTGGATCTGAAGGTGCACTACAGTTTTTTCAAATGCTTTTTGGCGATAGCGGCCGCTTTGCTTTTTGGATAGAGGTCAATAAGCGATTCGTAGAATTTTTTCGCCTCTTTCTTGTTGCCCAGGCGCTCGAACGAGATGGCGGTATGCAGCAGAAGTGTGGGCATGAAACTGCTTTTGTCGTAGAGTGAAGCACTCTTTTTATAGTAGGCGATCGCGTCTTTGTACCGTCCTTCATCGTAGGCGATCTCTCCGAGATAGTAGCTCGATGTAGCCGGTTTGTATTTGTGTTTGACAAGATGTTCGAATCGGATTTTCGCATCGCCATAGGCTTTTTTTCTAAAAAGCTTCTTCGCTTCCGCATAGATTTTCGCGTTCGATTTTCCGCTCAGATCGCTCTTCTTCGTATAGGACTCATAGGCATTCTTGAACTGAAGAAATGCCGATTCGAGTTTTTCGAAGCGTGCCTTGTCCACATACTTTTCGTTGATGGAGTCGATGAGAGACCCCAGTTCCTGCAACACTTTGCGTATCCGGTCGAAGTTTTCCTGGTCCGCTTTGGCGACCGCGTCGATCTTTTCGTTGAGCCGTTCGACACTTTCGTTGAGTTCGTCGACGGTTTCGAGGGCTTTGTCGTACCGTTGGATCTTGCTGCCGAGACCTTCGATGATGCTTTGAAGTCCGTCGATGCGCTCTCTGTTCTCCTGGACGATCTGCTGCTGTTTCAGAAGCCTCTTTTGCAACGCTTCGATCGCCTGCTTGTTTTTGAGAATATGTTTCTCTTCACTGCTGAGACCATAGGGATTGGGAGAATCGAGGTTGCCTGCGCCAAAGGCGGATGGTTCCGGGTTGGCCGCGAAGGCCCCCAGAACCGTCAAAAGGATAAGTGAGGTTTTTTTCATCAATTAGGGGAGAAGTTCGAATTCGACTCGGCGGTTTTTCGCCCAGCACTCTTTCGTGTGTTCGGTGCAGACAGGATTGCTTTCACCGTAGCTGACCATTACCATGCGGCTGTTGTCGATACCTTTGACCGCCAGTGCGTCACGTACGGTTTTGGCACGCTTGAGTCCGAGTGCGTAGTTGTACTCGTCCGTACCCCACTCGTCGCAGTTTCCTTCGATTTTGATCGTCAGGTCTTTCGCCTTGTCGGATGAGAAGAGATCGGCATCGTAATCGACATTCGGTTCCTGGTCGGGGCGGATGTTGTATTTGTCGAAATCGAAATAGATCTTTTTCGCCTCGGCTTCGATGGCTTTGATCTGTGCCATTCTCGCATCTTCGGGGAGTGTCGAGATATCGCTCACCTCTTCACCGCCGGCGACAGTGCTGAGACCATGGTCCGCTTCGGTGACGGCAGGGGCCGCAGTCTCTTGTGAAGCGGCCTGCTTCGTCATATCGACCTCGGGCTCTTTTTGTGAACATCCGCTCATCAGCATAGCGGCTGCAACCGCCGCGATCATCCAACTTTTTTTCATAGATTTTTCTCCTGTATTGAAGTTTGGCTTATATTACCACGCCATTTCTTATTTACGCGTTAAAAATCCGTTTTGTTAATATCTATTGACGTCTACCAACCATCTGCACTACCAGTCGATCGACTGGATACGTCGCCCCTTGAGAGGAAAGAGGAACCCTTCATTGTAATCGAGCCGAATGATGCCCAAGGCACTCTGGGAGGCGTAGTGCTTGATATACATGACGCTCTCGCCGTCATCCGAGAATTTCGGGAACTGATTGACGCCGCTGGCGGTAAGCCGACGGATATAATCGGTCTGTGTCGAGATCAGATAGAGGTTGAAGGTATTGGCGCTGAATGCATTGTCGCTCTCTCGGCTGCTGTAGACGATATATTTGCCGTGCGCGCTGCAGGCGTTGTTGTTTTTCCCGTGAAAAACGAGCTGCTGCACCGCCCTGCTTCCGATCTTCGATGCGAAGATGTTAGGGTATCCCAGTCTGTCGGAGACAAAGACGATTCTCCGCTCTCCATCGATATACTGCGCGGAAACATCGATACCCGAATAGAAGGTGAGTCGCTGCTTCATACCCGATGTGGTATCGTACTGATAGATATCGGGCTGACCGTCCGGTGCCATCGTCAGAAGCAGCCGTCTACCGTCTCTGCTCACGTCAGAACAGACGAGCATACCATCCGAGGTGGCCACTTTGCGCTGCTGACCCGTATAGATGTTGAAGTGGTAGAGCACAGGGCGGCGTTTGCCAACCTTGGTGTAGTAGATACCCTGCTGCTGGCGATCGGCCCACTTGGGGAAAATGTTCAATCCTCCGCTGACGAGGGTCTTGCGGTAGGTGAGCGTATAGTCGGCCACGACGATGTCGGCATTTTTGGGACGGGTATATTCCGAAAAGACGACGTAACGCTTCATCCACGCCACGCTCGGCATCTTGAGAAAATCGTTGAAATCGATCAGAGCCTGGTGGATCAGGAAGGGATAGCGTGCCCTGTTGGCAACCCTGTAACTGCGCTCGTAGATGATATCGGCCGCCGGAAGGGCGTAGGCGCGCATATCCATAAAGAGCGCCTGCCCCTCACCCTCTCTGAAGCGGTAGCGGACAAGATAGTCGCTGCTTTTGAGCATCGGATCGACCATATCTTCGTATCCGGCCTGCCTGTAGGTCGCATCCACCTTGAAGTGGGCCGAAACCTTGAAATCTCCGACCAGTAGTCGGAAAAACTTCTGTTTAATGAGATCGTTGCCAAACGTCGAAGCGTCCTGCATCACGACGTTGGGACGGTTGTCGGCGCTTTTGATGATTTCGAGTGTGGCATCGGAACCGTATAGGAAAAGGCCGAGCATCATCAGTAGAAATATTCGCACATCTACTCCTTCGCTTTGAATTCTACATCGATGACAAGATCTCTCTTCCCCTTGTGGGGAGGCAATCGTTTTGTCTGCAGCTGCTTGAGGTATTCTATCAGGCTCTCATTGAAAGCTTGATTATCCGAAGGATATAGAAGTGAAAAATCGAAATTTCCGTCGGAGGCTATCGTCATCCTGACCGTCGCGTGCGCCCCGGCGAATATCGCATCGGGCTGCCATGAGGCGTAGAGCAGTTCGTAGATTTTCGTCATGTAGGCATTCACCTCGCCCTGCCCCCCGCTTTTGGCCGAGATGTTGATCGAGGGTTTGCTCAGGTTGATATCACGCACCAGCTCCCTGGCGCGCTTCGTCGTTTTCGTCGATGCTTCGTTTTCGGGTCTGTATCGGATTTTCGGGGCGTTGGCCAATCGGGCAGCCTTCGAGGCTCCGATCGGTTCGGTGGTTTTGACATTGGAAAAGAGAGATGCGACGGCGGGTTTACCAACCCTTTTTTCACGAACGACCGGCTTGGGTTTCGCCTTCACCAACGGCTTCTTTTTCGCTGTAACCGCTTCTTTTTTCGCTTCTTTCGTCATTTCATCACGTCGCTTTTTTTTCGGAGCCTGCATGATCGACACCTCGATCGACTGCGAAACTTTCGGAACATATCGTTTGGCATGTTTTGCGTCGTTGAAAAAGAGAAAAAAGAGGGCAATGACCAGAATATAAAAGAGGATTGAGGCAACGCCTCCGAGAAGAAAATAGCGAAAATCCCTATCCATTGGTCACCAGTGAAACCTTCGTGAATCCGGCCTCTTTGATCGTTTTGAGAAGAAACATCACATCTTTGTACTTCAGGCGTTCGTCCGCCCTGATATAGACGGGAATGCTTTTGTCGACCGATGTCGTTTTCAATACAAATCGGTCCGGAAAGTCGATCTTGTCGAATTTCTCTTTCCCGTAATAGATGACACCATTACGGTCCATGCGGATCTCGATCGATTTCACCTTCTGGACCGTTTTGGTTCGAGATCCCTGCGGAAGAACGATATTTTCCTGGTAGATGATGGTCGGCGCGGTGACCATCAAAATGGCCATCAGCACGAGCATGATATCGACCAGTGGAGTGATATTCAGATCAGGCGTCTCGTCCCAGGGGTATTGCATGTCACCTTCTATCGCTGCGATTGGCCAAAAGCAGGTCGATCTGCATCGATATGACCGTGGTCAATTCGTAGGCTTTTCGCTTGAGCAGGAGATGAAACGAATAGGCGAATATCGCGACGAAAATACCCGCCGCCGTGGCAACAAGCGCTTCACTGATCGCCGGTGCGACGACACTGAGTGTCGCGCTCTTTTGCACACCGAGACCTGCAAAGGCTTCGAGAATGGAGACCACCGTGCCGAAAAGCCCGATAAACGGCGACGTACTCGCGATCATCGAAAGCAGAGTCAAACCTTTTGTCGCCTCTTTCGTCGCGGCGTAGGCACACATCTGCAGAAGTTTTTCGTTGGCGGTCAGACTCTTTTTCAGGCAGCTCTTCAGAACCGACTTGGGTGAGACGGTGGCTGAACCCATATGAAGCTGTTCGAGTGAATCATTCTCTTTGGATAGCCATCGCATCAGTGTCAGATATCGATAGACGAATGTCCAGACGGCGATAAGGAGATAGAAGGAGAGCAGCCCCAGTACACCAAAGGTGATGGGACCGCTTCGGTCGAGGTAACCGACGACGATGTCGATCATCGTTTAAAATCTTGTTTTGGCGGCGGCTTCCACTTTGGCTTCGACGCTCGCGATGGCGAAATCGGAGTTGCTCGATTTTTTCACAAGCTCTTTCGCTTCGCTGATCGCCTTGGCGATTTCGCTTTCTGTCGCGCCCGTGATCGGAACCGCACCTTCGACGACGACGAGTGTCTTGGCTTCGTCCACCTTGACATATCCCGAATCGATCACGATCGATTCTTTCGTGCCGTCCGCTTTCTCGATTTCGATCACACCGGCATCGAGCAGGGAAACGAGCGAGGCGTGTTCGGGAAGCACACCGAATTCGCCTTCGGCCCCCGGGAATGTCGCGGATTTAACCTCGCCGGAAAAGATGGGTCCGATCGGTGTGACGATCTCTAATTTCATTGTATCCATGATTATCCTTTAGTGAGGATAGCGCTCTCCTGACAGGCGATGCTGTCAGGATGCTTTAGCTTTGAGTTTTTCAGCCTTCTCGATCGCTTCATCCATATTACCGACCATATAGAACGCCGCTTCGGGAAGGTCGTCGTATTCGCCTTCGAGAAGCCCTTTGAATCCCTTGATCGTATCTTCGAGCGTAACATATTTTCCAGGTGCACCGGTGAACACTTCGGCGACGAAGAAAGGTTGTGAAAGGAAACGCTCGATTTTACGTGCACGTTCGACCGTCTTTTTGTCCTCTTCGGAGAGTTCATCCATACCGAGAATCGCGATGATATCCTGGAGGTCTTTGTACTTCTGAAGGACAGACTGGACACCACGGGCGACATTGTAGTGCTCTTCGCCGATAATCGCGGCATCGAGCATACGGCTTGTCGAATCGAGTGGGTCGACGGCGGGGTAGATACCCTTTTCTGCGATCTTACGGTTCAAAACAGTGGTCGCATCGAGGTGTGCGAAGACCGATGCAGGTGCCGGGTCTGTCAGGTCGTCCGCTGGCACATAGACAGCCTGGACCGATGTGATCGAACCTTTCGTCGTCGATGTAATACGCTCTTGAAGGGCACCCATCTCACGCGCCAGTGTCGGCTGGTAACCGACCGCCGAAGGAATACGTCCTAGCAGAGCCGACATTTCAGAACCGGCTTGAGCGAAACGGAAGATGTTGTCGATAAACATCAATACGTCCAGTCCCATTTCGTCACGGAAATATTCCGCCATCGTCAGACCGGTCAGCGCGATACGGTTACGTGCTCCCGGAGGCTCACTCATCTGGCCGTAACAGAGGGCGACTTTGTCCAGAACGTTGGACTCTTTCATTTCGTTGTAGAGGTCGTTACCTTCACGTGTACGCTCACCGACACCCGCGAATACGGAATAACCGCTGTGTTTGAACGCGACGTTGTGGATCAACTCCATAATGATGACGGTCTTACCGACGCCCGCACCACCGAAGAGTCCGACTTTACCACCTTTGGCGTAAGGTGCCAGAAGATCGACGACCTTGATTCCGGTTTCGAAGATTTCGGTTTTCGTGCTTTGATCTTCAAACGGCGGCGGATCGCGGTGAATGCTCCAGTAATTTTTCGCTTCAAGTTTTTCGCCTTCGTCGATCGTTTCACCGATGACATTGAAAATACGTCCAAGGACCTCTTCACCGACGGGCACTTTGATCGGTGCGCCGGTCGCTTTGGCTTCCATACCGCGTACCAGACCTTCACTCATATCCATCGCGATGGTGCGGACACGGTTATCACCGATGTGGCTCGCCACTTCCAGAACCAGTCGCTGATTCTTACCTTCTACTTCGTAATTGACTTCAAGTGCTTCGTTGAGTGCCGGAAGATAGTCTTCAAAATCGACATCGACGACCGGCCCCATGACCTGTACAATTTTACCTGTCATTCCTTCTCCTTCTTTTATTTCAGTGCTTCCATACCGCTGATGATCTCGATCAATTCGGTAGTAATAGATTCCTGGCGCGCTTTGTTGTAAGCGACCGTCAACTCGTTGACACGTTCAGATGCGTTATTCGTCGCGTTATCCATCGCCTGCATACGGGCGCTGTGCTCTGCCGCGAGCGAGTCGAGCAGTCCGTAGTACATACTGTACTCGACATATTTGGTCAAGAGTGCGTTGAGCAGCTCTTCGTGACCTTCGGGCTCGTACTCGATGGTCGATTTCAACTCTCTGGGTTCGACCGTCGAAATATCGACCGGCAGCAGCTGTTGGACCCGAAGTTCCTGAGTCAGCATGTTTTTGAAACCGTTGTAGACGAGAACGACGCGGTCGGTCTTCTCTTCGTTGAAATCGTCGAGCGATGCGCGGATAAATTCTGCGGCCTGCTTGTAATCAGGCGAGGCGCTGAGTCCGATCACCTCATCTGTCATCGGCTGTCCGTTGTATCGGAAATAGTCGATCGCCTTTCTTCCGACAACGCGGAGGCGAACCGCGATATGCTTCTCTTTGTATTCACGAATCAGTTCGAGCGTCTTCTTGAGTGTCGTGACGTTGAATCCGCCACAGAGACCCTTGTCGGCGGTGAGACAAATGATGTCGACCGTCGTGACGGGCAGATCGGCCTGCACGAGCCGGCTGTCGCTGCCACCCACTTTGTTCTGGTTGATCTCGTAGGCGATTTCACTGACGAGTTCGTCGAGCTTCTGGGCGTAGACGCGTGAACGTTTCGCCAGCTCTTCGGCTCGTTTGAGTTTCGCCTGCGAAACCAGCTTCATGGCACGCGTCGTCTTCTGGGTCCCTTTGACGCTCGCGATCTGAAGCTTGATCTCTTTCAAATTGGCCATTTTAGATCCTTACCCTTAGGCGCTGAACGAAGTTTTGAAATCTTCCAGCGCTTTCTTAATCAGTGCTTCGACCTCGTCGTCGATCTTTTTCTTTTCGCGAATCTGCGTCAGCACTTCCGGATAGTTCGCTTCGACAAACGGATAGAGTTCCGCTTCGAACTTGGTCACCTTGTCGACCGGGATATCGTCGAGATAGCCGTTGGCACCCGCATAGATGATGAGGACCTGTTTTTCGATAGGCAGCGGTGAATAGGCCGGCTGTTTCAGAACTTCGACCATTCGTGCGCCGCGTTCGAGCTGTGCACGTGTTGCTTCGTCGAGGTCGCTCGCGAACTGGGCGAACGCTTCGAGTTCACGGTACTGTGCAAGGTCGAGTCGCAGTGTACCGGATACCTGCTTCGTCGCCTTGATCTGTGCCGCACCACCGACGCGCGATACCGAAATACCTACGTTGATCGCAGGGCGGATACCGGAGTTGAAGAGCTTCGTTTCAAGGAAGATCTGACCGTCGGTGATCGAAATGACGTTGGTCGGGATATAGGCCGATACGTCACCCGCCTGGGTTTCGATGATCGGAAGCGCAGTCAGTGAACCCGCACCCTTTTCATCGCTCAGTTTCGCCGCGCGCTCGAGAAGGCGTGAATGGAGGTAGAAAACGTCTCCTGGATAGGCTTCACGTCCCGGAGGTCGGCGAAGGATCAGTGACATTTCGCGATAGGCGACGGCATGTTTGCTCAGGTCGTCGTAGACGATCAGCGCATGCTGGCTGTTGTCGCGGAAATATTCACCCATCGTGACGCCTGTATAGGGAGCCAGGAACTGAAGCGCAGCGGATTCGGATGCGCTGGCATTGACAACGATCGTATAATCCATCGCGCCATGCTCTTCGAGTTTGCGTACGATCGAAGCGACGGTTGACTGCTTTTGACCGACGGCGACATAGATACAGATGACGTCCTGACCTTTTTGGCTGATGATCGAGTCGATCGCGACAGTCGTTTTACCGGTTTGGCGGTCACCGATGATCAGTTCGCGCTGACCGCGACCGATCGGTACGAGGGCGTCGATCGCCTTGATACCTGTCTGAAGCGGTTCGTGAACCGATTTACGGGCCATGAGACCGGGAGCTTTCTCTTCGACGAAGCGCGTCTCTTTCGCTTCGATCGGTCCTTTACCATCAATCGGCTCACCGAGGGCATTGACGACGCGTCCGACCAGTTCCGGGCCAACGGGGACTCTCAAAAGCTGTCCGAGACGTTTGACGCTCATTCCTTCAACGACACCGAGTCCTTTTCCGAGAATGACGACACCCACACTCGCCTCTTCGAGGTTGAGCACGATGCCGCGCTCACCGTTTTCGAATTCGACCATTTCACCGGCCATGACGTTATTCAGGCCGAAGACCTGCGCAATTCCGTCACCGATGCTGACAACTTTTCCTGTTTCGTCGATATCGACGCTCAACTCAAAACTTTCGATTCTCTCTTTGATGATCGAGCTGATCTCATCTGCTTGAAGTTTAGACACTACCGATCTCCTTTCGTGTTTTTTACAATGCTTTTAATATATGGTTGATCATATCCGACGCGACTCTCTCTTTCGAGAAGCTCGCTTCGATACCCAGGTCTTCCACCATCACTTTGATGCCCTCACGGTCGCTTTTGACGTGATGGAGCGCCACGGTCGCATCGACGTAACGGCTCAATGACGCTTCGAGCTCCTTGAGCTGTTTTTCATCAAGCGGTTTTTGGCTTTCGACGACACCTTCGTAGCGGTTTTCCCTACGCTGTATCTCTTTTTGAAGAAGGGTGACGATATCGGGAATGAGGCCGAAGCGGTTGTGAATTCCGAGCGTCTTGACGAAATTGACCAGTTTTTCATCGGGACTCTTTCCCAGAAGTTCGATGATCAGACCCTCTTTTTGCGCTTTCTTGATCTCGGGTGAGATCATGAGTTCGGCAAACTTTTTATCTTCGAACGCTTTCGCCACACCCGACAGTGTCTCTGCGGCCGCCTTGATATTCTTCTCTCCCAACGATGCGATCAATGCTTTGACATACCGTTTTGCGACAAGCTGATTCATTTAGGCCACCTTTTTCATGATGAGATTGACGAATTTCTTCTCATCCATCGCGATCGCATCACCCTTGAAGAGTTCGGAAAGCACTTCAGAGACGGTTTTGCGGACCATCTGCCTTTTCTCCACTTCCATCTTCTCTTCCTGAAGCTTTTCGAGGTTTTCGAGTTCGGCATGAAGCTGTTCATCGAGTTTCTTCGCCAGAAGCTGCGACTCTTTCTTGGCCGATTCGATAATCTCCTCTGCCGTCTTCTGGGCTGCCTCGTACGCCGCCTTCGCATCTTCCTTCGCCTTTTTCGCAGCCTTCAGACGGTTTTGCACCTCTTCAAGTTCGGCTGCGATACCGCCGCTGCGGTTTTTGAAGAAATTTTTGACCGGCTCGGCGACGAAATAGTAGATGATCGCGGCGAAGATGATGAAGTTCACCAGCCTCGGCACGAAATCGGTACCACCGGAAGCCGCTTCATGACCGGCTGCGAAAAGTGCCGCAGGAAGGAGCCATACGGCCAACACACTCAGTTTTCGCACGTTCTCTCCTTTTAGATTTGGCTGAATTTCGCTTTCAGTGACTCTTTGAACAGAGGCATCTGTGAAAGCAGTTCGCTTTTGAGTGTCTCCTCTTCGCCTTTGAGCGAAGCGACGAACTCTTCATACGCTTTTTCAAGCTCCTCTTTCTTGGCTTCGATCTTGCTTTGGGCCAGCATTTTCGAATCTTCGATCGTTTTGCTGCGTAGGGCAGCGGCTTCGCTCTTGGCTTCCGCGATCACCGCTTCCGTTTTCGCCTTCAGCGCTTCGATCTCGGACGTATCGGCCTGAACGTTTTCCAGATCCTTGCGGATCGTTTTGTCGCGCTCGTCCATAAACGCCATGAGCGGTTGATAGAGCCAGCTGTTCAGCAAAACCAGCAGCGCCAAAAAGACCACTGCAACGAGCAGCATGAGCGAGAGACTAATATCCAGCATAGGCACGTGCTCCTTTCTAAAAATTGGGCAATGTTATCATATTTATCCAAAATTCAAAATTAAGGATACTTTCAAA
Source organism: Hydrogenimonas sp. (assembly GCA_030826715.1). Lineage (GTDB taxonomy): Bacteria > Campylobacterota > Campylobacteria > Campylobacterales > Hydrogenimonadaceae > Hydrogenimonas. The sequence continues at coordinate 12,095 of JAUUDL010000037.1, forward strand.
CCCTCCTTTTATCGAGGGCTTTGAAGTCTCCTTTTTGCCGTACTTTCGGAGGCTATTTCATCGTGAACCGCCGAATGAAATCCTTCAGCTCCTCTTCGTTTTCGAACGATATTTCGACCTTGTCGTTTCGAACAGTGACACGGAAGGGGACCTTCTCCTTGATGATATTGGCGTAGTATTTCAGATCCAGGGCCGGCTCTTTCGCCTCTTTTCTCTTTTTCGGTTTGATGTTCTTGTTTTTCATACCGGCGACGAGCTGCTCCGTTTCGCGTACACTCAATTTCTGACCGACAATCGTATCGCAGACTACACGTTGCTCCTTTTCATCCAATCCCACGAGGATTTTCGCATGGCCCTGCGATATGTGTGACGAAGCGAGCTTTTCGAGCGCATAGTCTCCAAGCTGCAGCAGTCTGAGGGTATTGGCGATCTGGCTGCGACTCTTGTGGATGATTTTGGAGAGCTCATCCTGGGTGATGCCGTACTCGTCGATCAACTCCTGGTAGGAGTGCGCCAACTCGACGGGGTTGAGCGCTTCACGCTGGATATTTTCGATGAGAGCGAGCTCTCTGAAACGGCTGCGGTCGATCTGGGCTACGATGGCGCGTATCTTCTCCATCCCAGCCATTCTGCTGGCACGAACACGCCGCTCGCCGGCGATCAGAATGTATTCGCCGTTTTGCTCGATGACGACGACCGGTTGCAGCAGGCCGTGCCGCTTGATCGATTCGGAAAGCTCCCTGATCGAAGATTCGTCGAAACGGGTACGGGGTTGATAGGGGTTGGGAACGATCTCGTCCAGCGGCAGTTCCACGATACGATCTTCATGGCCCTCTTCGCCGATTTTAAATTCGTTTTCGTACGCCTCGGCCACCTCGCCAAGAATCGCACCCAGTCCGCGTCCGAGCGATTTGCTCTTTTTCGACTTCGACATGGATACCTCAGCTCGCGAGGATCACCTGGGCCAGGTGCTGATAGGCCCTCGATCCGGTAGACTTAACATCGTAGAGAATGACGGGTTTGCCGAAACTCGGGCTTTCGGCCAACTTGACGTTTCGCGGAATCACAATGAATTCGTCGTTGTCCCCCTTGAAGAGTTTGCTTTTGAAATGCTGCGTCAGATCGGCGAAAACCTGCTTGGAAAGATTGTTCTGCCCGCTGTACATCGTGGGAAGGAACCCTTTGATCTTCAGTTTCGGATTGATCGTCTTCTTGATCAGACGAATCGTGTTGAGCAGCTGCGCCAGACCCTCGAGCGCGAAAAATTCGCACTGAATGGGGATAATCACCGAGTGGGCGGCACTGAGGGCGTTGATCGTGATCGGCCCGAGTGCCGGGGGAGAATCGATGATGATATAGTCGTACTGCTTCTTGATTTCGTCGATCTTTCGCTTGAGGATCAATTCACGCCCTTTGCGTGTCTCACTGTCGTAGAACTCTTTTTCCAGACCCACCAGACCGATGTTTGAGGGGACAAGGTGCAGCGTGGGCAGCGTCGTTTTCAGTATCGTATCGGAGATCTTCTTGGCGCCTATGAGGACATGGTAGATATTGTACTCATAGTCGTTCCTGTGAAAACCCAGGCTCGTCGTGGCGTTGGCCTGGGGATCGGCATCGATCAGAAGCACTTTTTTTTCCGCAACGGCCAGCGACGCGGCCAGATTGACCGCCGTCGTGGTCTTGCCCACCCCACCTTTTTGGTTGGCTATCGTGATTATTTCACTCATCTTGAATTGACGACCTTTCTGTTCCCTATCGTGATCGAACCATCTTCATGCAACGTGGCATCCGACAAATCCACTCTCTCATTTTCCATATGGGTGGAAAACTGTTTGCTCTTTTCAAATTCTAAACAAAAATTGCTAAAAATCTGCTTCCATGACACAGCTTGTTCGATCTGTGCAATAAACTTCCCCAACAGTGCTTCGGGCTCGATTTTCAGGTCCAAAACCCCGAAATCACGGGGCTCATCGACGATATTGACGCCGATCCCCGCGATCAGCACCTCACCCTTTTTTGATGTGATGCAGCCCCCTATTTTACGGCTTTGGAGATAGAGATCGTTGGGCCATTTCACCCACACTTTCGAACCTTCATTTTGTAACACTATTTTCATATTCCACGCAAAATAGATCGAGGCCGCACTCATCGGCAGATCTGACGGCAGCATCGATTCGTGCACGGCGACGGAGGCGAAAAAATTGCCCTCCCTGCCGATCCAGCGGTTGCCTCTGCTGCCGACCCCTTCGGTCTGATTTTTCGCGAGCACCGCACACGGTAGCGCCACCCGCTTTTGCGCCAACGCATCGATCAGCCATTTCTGTGTCGAGGGAAGGCTCTCAAAGGAATGGATCGTCAATGCCTATCCTTTTTCCTCGAATGTAACTGAGTGCATCCATCGGTTTTTTCGACGGTGGCTGTACGCGCAGCACCTCCAGTGCCCCTTTTTTGCAGGCCACGGTGACGCCATGCTCTCCAATGGCCACGATCGTTCCCGGTCGCGCCTTCTTCTCAAGCGGCAACGGAGGACTCAGTTCGAGCAGTTTCAAACCTGTCGGCAGATGAATGCCCGGCCACCCTTCGTAGGCTCTGAATCGATTGTAGATCTCTTCAGCATCCAGATCGAATGTCACTTCACCATCTTTTTTGGTGATCTTTTTGCAGTAACTCGCATCGGCATCGCACTGCGGCAGGGGCTTGAGATATTCGAAACGCTTCAGTACCTCCACGCTCAATGTCGCCGCCATGTGTCCGAGACGGTCGAAAAGCACGTTTTTTCTATCCTCCAATGTGATGGGCGTCACATTCCAAGCCAAAAGCGGCCCGCTGTCGAGCCCCTCTTCCATCAGCATCGCCGTGACACCCGTCTCTTTGTCACCGTTCAAAAGTGCCTGCTGAATCGGGCTGGCACCCCGGTATTTGGGCAAGAGCGAGGCGTGCAGGTTGATACAGGGGGCGATCTCGAGAATGGTGCGCGGAAGGAGTTGGCCGTAGGCCGCCACAACGATGAAATCGGGCTTTAGCGAGGCTATATCTTCCGCGACGCCCTCTTCGCGCAAGGTTCGTGGCTGGAAAACTTCGATGCCCTCGGCTTGCGCCGTCAGCTTCACCGGTGGCGGCGTCATCACCTTTTTCCGGCCGACCGGCTTGTCCGGTTGCGTATAGACGGCGACGACATCCATCCCACCCTCGTCAATCAATTTTTTCAAAATGGTGTCGGCATACTCCGGGGTACCCATATAGACGATTCTCATATCTTTTTCGTCCCCTCCTCTCTCATCATCTTTTCGAAAGATTCGGCTTCGGCCTTCTCTTTACGCTTCTTTTTCTCCTCTTCCTCTTTGCGCTTTTGCGCTTCGGTCAGCTCCTTTTTGATGCCCTTGAGCGCATCAACCATTCTTTCGTCCACGGGCAATCCTCCATATAAAAAATAGTACGAACAATCCGCCGAGTGCAACGGCAAGTATCTGCACCCACGCGCCTATCCGCATCGTCTTGTTCAAAATATTTTTGTGCATTGTGTTGTCGATCTTCACACCGGCCGTTTCGGCGACATGGTGCATCAGTGAAACGGCCAGGTCGCCTTCAGGGATCGTTTTGTGGCAGCTGAGGCAAACGCCCCGCCGATCGAGCCTGGCGCGCTGCTCGTTGCTCAGCGGCCCCGCCAGGTTCCAGTGGTTGTCCACCGTCTGCAGCCATGTACCGTTCTCGTCGACGAATCGGCTCCAGTCAACATTGAAATTTTCGATCTTCGGTTTTTGAACCGTATAACGGCTCGGAATTATCCTGCCGTCGGCCGTCTTGAGGTCGACGGTGAAATCTTTTCCCATATCGCCCCACAGTTTGCCGCCTTCGATGCCGTATCCCATCGCCGCGGGGTTGGCGTGGCAACTTTCACACGCCCTCGCCTCTTTCTGGATCGTATGCGAATGGACCGACGCCATCACGATGCCGGGGAGTTTCCTCTTCTTTTCGGGATGCTTGTAGTCTGGCATCATAAAGACATGGTTTTGCAAAATCGCCTTGCCACTCTTGCCTATGACGCTCACGACCACCTGGCATCCCGGCATCGCGGGCGAGACCCGTCCCTCGCCGTTTTGTACCAGCGGCGGATTTTCCCACCGCAGGTAGCTTCTCGTCTCGCTTACCTTTCCGGGAATCAGATGCTCTTTGAGCGTGCCGCGCATCGTCGCCGTGGCGCCGTGCAGATCGTGGTCGTGGGCTGCAGCGAGCCAGTCGACCTCCTTGTGGTTCTGGCTGTAATCGATCTTGACGTGGCAGCCGTAACACTGCGGCGCCCAGGTATCGTGGCATGTGTAGCACTCCAGACGCTCGGTGTGCGTGGAGATTTTATCCATCGCCACCAACCCTTTTGGGCTGATTTTCCCCTCTTCTTTGAGCTTTTTGAGCGGTTTGAGGCGAATATCCTTTCCGCTTGCCAGATGGACCATCACCTCGTCACCATCTTTGACGACATTTTTGTACGGATTGCCCCGCGCCGTCAGCAGGTAACCGTCACGCGGTTTGAAGGTGGTCCCTTTTTTCAGATAGTCGGCCAGATTTTTCGTCACCCCGCGCGGCGCACCCTGCATCGGTTTGGTATCGAATTCGTCGCCATATCCCAGCGGCAGCTCCCACGGGTACTTTTTGGTCGTGCCGTGACAATCCTGGCATTCGATCTCCACCGGCCCCAGCGTGGCTCCAGAAAGGAATCCGTCGCCGTGAAGGTCGCGTGTGGTGTGACAGTCCTGGCAGAGCATCCCTTTTCGCATATGGACATCCGATTTCAGATGCAGGTAGTGCTTGGTGTGAAGCTTTGGCTGGGTGTTGCCATGTTCGTCGTAGGTCGGTTTGTAATTGGTCTCCATCAACCCTTCGTAGCTGACGCCGATGCGCTTGCCGCGGTTGTGGCAGGTGGAGCAGGTTTCGACCGGAACACCGGTGTAGGTCACTCCGTGGACCGATACTTTGGCGTTTCGCGAGCTCTGGATCTGGTGGACGAGCATATGGCCGGGTTCATCTTTGGGAATCGTCGGGTCGTTGCCTTCGTAGAAGCCGTCGTTGCTGTAGGGAATGTGGCAGCTCGAACAGCCGATGCCTCTGAAATCGCCCCGTTTCTGCCGTCCCTTCGACCCCGTGTGGCAGCGAAGGCACTCTTGTCTCAGATAGGTATAGGCGGCCAGTTTCGGATTCTTTTCGACCTCTTCGGGAGTCGGAGCCTTGGGTATTTCAACCATCTTGTCCGGATAGACCTGCGGGTTGAGCTTGGCCAGTTTTTGCATATATCTCTTGTATTTGGCCGTGCCCAGGCGGGCATGGGGATCTTCGGGATTTTTCGTATCGTAATTGCCCTGGTTGTGCTTATACCCTTCCATGCCGCCGAAACTGTAGAGTGTGCCGTGAATCTTTCCCTGCTCGGTCATCATCAGCGAGTTCATCTGCGCTTCGACCTGCTCTTTGTGGCACATGCCGCAGGTGTTGGCGTTGATCCACGGACTGCCCGGATCGGGATAGAACTCCTTCGGCCCTTCGTGGGTCATGAAATAGGCGAGCGTACCGCGATGCGCCGCCTCTTTCGTGTCGGCTTCGGGATTGCCGCCGTGACAGACGATACAGCTGTTGCCCGCTGCTCCCGCTTTTTCGGCTTTTTTCGCGATCGCCTGCGCCATCTTCGTATGGGGATCGCGAATTTCCTCGATCCCCTTGTGGCACGTGATACAGCTGTTTGCATAAGCCGAAGCCATCATAATTATTACAAATAATAAATATCGAAACATCACGGCCTCCTTCAGGTTCTCAATGGTAACACAGAGGCCTTGAGAATGGACTAAATCTCCACACTCTTTACACATATCTGCGATATCATATACTAATGCTATTCCAAAAGGAGGTCAGGATGTGTATGCCCCACGCACCGGCCAAAATACACCGGCCCGGCGGATGGAAAAAGCGACCGAAAACCCGGAAAAAATCGATACCGTTCAATGAAAAACTGATGAAACCCGATCCTGAATTCGTCGACGAAAGGGTATCGAAACGGCGCGAATCGAAAGGGTGGATAGCGAAAATCGCCGACTGGTTCGACTAAGCCGCCTTACGCTTTCCAGAGTTCGTAGCGGCTCCAGATGTCGTGCGCCTCTTCCCCGGCACCTGCATCGATCGCCGATTTGATCAGATCCGCGGCTTCGGCCCGGCTGCCGCCACCTTCGCCTCTGGCATAGATCTCGCCGAGTGTGATGCGGGCCGCCAGATCGCCCGCCTCGCTCGCCATCTTCAGGTATTTCGCCGCCTTGTCGAAATCTTCGGGGATGCCCAGCGCGTTGGCGCAGGCAAAACCGAACGCCGCCTGTGCGGGGACGATGCCGCCATCCGCGGCCCGCTCATACCATTTCGCCGCTTCTTTGAAGTCTCTTTTCACACCCTGCCCGTTGGCATGGAGCACGCCGAGCGCATACTGGCACATAGGGTTCCCATCGTCTTTCATAAACCATTCGTACGCCTCTTCATAACGCTTCTGCGCATAGGCGTTCATGCCGGCGTTGTAGCAGTCGATCTTTTCATTCTCCATGTTTCAGATAATCCTTTATGATATTTTTCATCTCTTCTGATGCTTCGGTCGCTTTTTTGGGTATATAGGTTTCGAAATATTCATCGATATAGCGTTCATGCGAACCAAACATCGTCACATACATCTCGCGCTTCGGGTTGATCAGCACCGAATGGGCAAATTCTGTAGAGATCGAGACGATGTCGATCACTTGTCCGCTGGTGCCGATCGCGACAAAAAGCCCGCTTTCATCGATCGAGGGCTGGATAAATCGGTAGTTAGGAGCGGGCTCGCCGAACATCACGACATTGTGACGCACCGAATCGCTCCCGCACGCGGGGCAGCGCTCGTCCGCGCGTTGCGCACGGTAGCCGATATCCCACACGTGCCCACACGATTCGCAGCGCAGGTCCGTAAGTGTGCCGTGCAGATGGATCACCTCTTTGCATCCAGCCCTCTCCAAAAGATCGTCGACATTTTGCGTCAAGTTGATGATCTGTCCGGGAAACTCACGTTCGAGTTCGGCCATGGCGATATGGGCGGCATTGGGCTTTTTGTCGGCCAGATCGATGCGGCGGGCGTTGTAGAACTGCGTTACCAGTTCACGATCGGCTTCCCACCCCTGCGTGGAGCAGACCTGCATCACGTCGTACTCTTCCCAGAGCCCGTCACTGTCGCGGAAGGTGCGTATGCCGCTTTCGGCACTCAGACCGGCACCGCTCAGAATCATCACTTTGTCACCCATCTCGACACTCCTTGGAACAAGCTGCTATATCTCAACGTAACGAAATCGCCCAAAAGGGCGAAGCCGGAGAAATAAAGAGATTCGGCCGCACACCCGAAAAAGGGTGCGGCAAATTCATTCCGAAATCGTAAACGAGTCGGAAGCGATTACGCTTCCGGCGACCACTCCCTCACGCCAAACGTATCCACCACATAATCGATATCTTTGTCACCGCGGCCCGAAAGATTGACCAAAATCGCATCGTGCGGCACCTCGCGAGCCAGTTTCATCGCATAGGCGATCGCGTGGGAACTTTCGAGTGCGGGGATGATCCCCTCCTGCTGACTGATCGCGAAAAAGGCGTCCACCGTCTCCTCGTCGGTCGCGCCTTCGACATGGACCCGTCCGATATCGTGCAGATAGGCGTGTTCGGGGCCCACACCCGGGTAGTCCAGCCCGCTGGCGATCGAATGGACCGGGGCGGGCTCACCCTCTTCGGTTTGAAGCAGAATCGATTTGAAACCGTGCAAAACTCCCTCTTTGCCATACTCGAGCGTGGCGGCATGGTCACCCAGCCGCGTCCCCCTGCCCAGCGGTTCGACGGCGTAGAGTTCCACCGGATCGTCGATGAAGCCGCTGAAGATCCCCATCGCGTTCGAACCGCCGCCGACGCACGCCACGACATGATCGGGCAGTTCGCCATCGGTCATCTCCATATACTGCTCTTTGGCTTCGATGCCCACGACGCTCTGAAAATCGCGGACCATCAGCGGAAACGGATGCGGACCCACCACCGACCCGATCGCGTACATCGCGGTATCCAGCTGTGAAAGGTAGGCTTCGAATGCCGAATCGACCGCCTCTTTGAGGGTTTTCAGGCCATGCGTGGCCGGCACCACCTTCGCACCCAGAATCTTCATACGCACGACATTGGGATGCTCTTTTTCGATATCCACCTCGCCCATATGTATCTCACACTCGAGCCCGAAATAGGCCGCCGCCGTCGCCAGTGCCACCCCGTGCTGGCCGGCACCCGTCTCGGCGATCAGCTTCTTTTTGCCCATGCTCTTGGCCAGAAGCGCTTCGGCCATGCAGTGGTTGAGCTTGTGCGCGCCCGTATGGTTGAGATCTTCACGCTTGAAGTAGATCTGTGCGCCGCCGATGGCGTCGCTGAGGCGCTTGGCGTGATAGACCGGCGTCGGGCGCCCCTGGTAGTGTTTGCGGATACGCCGAAGCTCGGCCAGAAATTCGTGGGATTTGCGAAGTTTCATATAAGCTTCGGTAATCCGTTCAAACTCTTCCACCAGCTGCGGCGGAAGAAAAGCGCCGCCGTATTCGCCGAAAAAGCCCTTCTCGTCGGGTTGTGATTTGAGATATTGGTGTTTCATCTATTTCTCCATTGATTGTGCCCGGTTCGTTGGCAAAACGTGTACTTACTGTTTATGGTTGGATAAGCCAGGTCAGATAAGCCCGAGTTCGGCAAAGATCGGTTCGAGTTCGGCGAATTTTTCGATCAGGGATTCGATCAGTGCACCGAACGCCTTGTCCTCTTCGTACCACTCTTCGATATGCGCCAGGGCGTTGCTCTTCTGCTCTTCGGTCAGTTTGTCAGAACTTCTGATCGCCTCTTTGAGTTTTTCGAGTTTTTCGTGGTGTTTGTGATGCGGCATATAGATTCCTTTTCATTTTTTGCTTATTCTACCCTCTCTTTGTTAAAAATTCATACTCTTTTTGGTACTATAACCAAATTTTATTCAAGGACATGTAGATGAAATTAAGCAAAAAGCTCATAGTTTTCAGCGCGGTTCTGATCATACTGGGATTGATGGCCATGTATTTCCACAACCAGGCGGTCACGCTCGACGAACGGGTCAATGCCGCATGGTCGCAGGTGCTCAACCAGTACAAACGCCGTGCCGACCTCATCCCCAATCTCGTCAAGACGGTTCAGGGATACGCCAAACATGAGAAAGAGGTGCTCACCGATGTGACGAAGGCGCGCGCCAAAGTGGGGCAGATGCAGCTTTCGGCCGACCTGCTCAAAGATCCTCAGGCCTTCAAACGGTTCGAACAGAACCAGGGAGAGCTCTCGAGTGCCCTTTCACGGCTGATGATGGTGGTCGAGCGCTACCCCGAGCTCAAAGCGGACAAGAATTTCCTGGCGCTGCAGTCACAATTGGAGGGGACCGAAAACCGCATCGCCGTCGCAAGGCGTGACTACATCGAGGCGGTACGGCACTTCAATACACTCCTGCGACGCTTCCCCGCATCGCTCTTCCTTCGCATCACCGATCCCGAGCTTCGGCCCAAACCCACCTTCTCCATCACCGCCGATGAGATGAAAAGACCGGACGTCCAGTTCTAAGATGCGAAAACTTCTCGGCTTTCTTGTTCTGCTCGCGGCGCTTTGGGCGCTTGCGGCACCCACCTTTCCGGCACTGACCGGAAGGGTCGTCGACGAGGCCCATCTGCTTCCCGCGCACGACAAAGAGCGGCTCGAGCACAAACTCGCCGCACTCGAGCACAACACCACCATCCAGTTCGTCGTGGTGACGCTGCCGACGCTGCAGGGGTACGACATCGCCGATTACGGTTATCAGCTCGGACGCCACTGGGGCATCGGACAGAAGGGAAAAGATAACGGTATCTTGCTTATCGTGGCCCCAAAAGAGCGCAAAGTGCGCCTGGAGGTGGGCTATGGTCTCGAAGGGGTCATCACCGACTACGAAGCCGACCGCATCATTCGCGACGTGATCGTGCCGCGATTCAAAAAAGGCGACTACGCCGGCGGCATCATGGCGGGCGTGGATGCCGTGATGGCAAAACTTTCGCCCGTCTCCGAAAGCTCTACCCTTTCAAAAGAGTCAAAAAGCATTCAAAAAGTGGGTAGTTTGCTCTTTTGGGCTGCAGGCATGTTTACATTTTGGGCGTTGCCTTTCATCATCGCCCTTCCCACCTATAAAAAATTGGTTCCAAGCTTGATGCTCGCCGGCGTTGCCGGTGTGATCGTTTGGATGATGGTGCCACTCTTTTCACTCGCAGCCTTGAGCGCCCTACTCGTTTTTGCAGCCGCTTTTTTGATACCTACCTCCAAAGGTGGTTTTTTTGGCGGCAGTTCCGGCGGTGGATCGTTTGGCGGATCGAGCGGCGGCGGATTCAGCGGCGGCGGCGGAAGCTTCGGTGGCGGCGGCGCGTCGGGCAGCTGGTAAAGGAAGAGGATGAAAAGATTGAAACAAGAGACACTGGAGAGGATCGAACAGATCGTCGATGAAGCGGAGAAGAAGAGCGACTGCGAACTGGTGGCGACACTGGCCGAACGCAGCGACGACTACCATTACGTCCTTCTCTTTTATGCCGCCATGGCGGCCATGCTGGCGCCGCTGGCTATCTGGCCCTTTCTTTCGCACCCTATGGCCCAGACACTCTTTCTCGGCGAATGGCTGCTCTTTATCTTTTTCGCACTGCTTTTTAGGATACCCAACATCTCTACCCTGCTCGTGCCCAAAAAGATCCGCCGAGAAAGAGCCCGCACGTTGGCCAGACAGCAGTTTATCGCCCGGGGCATGAACGACGCCAAAGCGCCGGGAGCCGTGTTGCTCTTCGTCTCTTTCGAAGAGCGGTATGTCGAAATCCTCACCAACGCCAAGGTACCCATCGCCGACGATCAATGGCGAAAGATCGTCGATCGGCTCATAGAGGGCATACATGCCGGAAAATTGGAGGAGGCACTCGTCGAAGCGGTCGAAAGCGTCGCGAAGGAGATGGAGACGGCATGTCCCGCCCACTCACCACGGAAACAAAACCGCTACCCCAACACGCTGATTCTTCTGTAATCTTTTTCAATCAGCTGGCAAAAAAGAGTCCGGCCTGATAGATCGCGACACTGAAACCGTAGGCGAGCAGCGGCAGGAACGCTACTTCGAAAAGCAGCCACCGCCATCCGAACTCCTGCTTGATCGCCGCCATCGTCGAAACACAGGGAATATACAGAAGTATGAAAACCATATAGGCATAGGCATTCAACGGAGAGGGAAACTGCTCTTTCAGTTTCACCTGCAACGGGGTGGGTTCACGTTCGGTTTGAAGGGTTTCGATGCGAATGTGGCCAAGGGCGAGCACGGAATTGATCAGTGCATTTTTCAGGCAACGAAGCATGTCGATCGTATCCGACATAAAATCGGGTTTTGCTGATCCACTCTTGCTTGATGCCGTTTCGACACCGTAGATGGTCCCCAAAGAGCCGATGACCACCTCTTTGGCGAGCGTTCCGGGGATGAGCGCCGCCACCGGCTCCCAATGGTCTCCGAAACCGGCGGGTTTGAATATGGGCGTCACACTCCTGGCGGCTGTCGCCAGATAGGAATTTTCGGGTCTCGATCCCGCCGGAAGATTGACGATGGCCCACAAAACGATCGAAGCGGCGACGATGAGCGTCCCCGCACGTACGATGAAATCTTCGAGTTTCGGTTTCATCAACGCCCATACGGCCCGCATCGTCGGCATATGGTAGGTTGGAAGTTCCATCAAAAAGGGCTTCTGCTCACTTTTTGGAAGGATTTTGTCGGCGATGTAGGCGATCAAAAGTGCCACCCCGACCCCCAGCGCATAGAGTGACATGATCACGAGTGCCTGGTGGGATGTGAAGAAGAGGGCCGTAAAGAGCGCATAGATCGGAAGCCTTGCACTGCAGCTCATCAGGGGAATCATCAGCATCGTGATGATGCGCTCTCTGTAGGAGGTGAGTGTGCGAGTAGAGTAAACAGCGGGAACATTGCATCCGAAACCTACGATAAGGGAGATGAAAGCGTTTCCCTTTATACCAAGCTTCGATGCGAGCCGGTCGAGCAGGAAACTGACTCTCGCCATATAGCCGCTCTCTTCAAGAATCGCCATGAAAAAGTAGAGAATAAAAAGAAGCGGCAGGAAAGAGAGGACCAGCCCCACACCCGAAACGAGACCGTCTCTTAGCAAAGAGATCGCCCACGGCGGCGCGACTCCATCCATCCCCAAAGTCAGATACTTGCCGACATAGCTGTCGAAAAAGTCACCCATCCACTCCACGAGCGGCGCACTGGCATCGAATGTGAATTTGAACATCAAAAACATCGTGACAAGAAAGATGGGAATGGCCGCGAATCTGTTCAAGACGATATTGTCGATCCGTTCGCTCAGTACCACTTTGTCCACGACCGGTTTGGTGAGAACCTCATCGAGCATATGGTCGATCACTTCATAGCGCGCCCGCGTGATGATCGTTTTGATCGGCAGTTTCATATGCCTCTCCAGCCGCCCTCTCGCCTCTTTCGCAAACTCGATCACATCCTCGGCCTCCGCCTTCCTGGCCAGCTCTATCGCAAACTCGTCCCCTTCGATCAATTTGATCGAAAAGAGGCGGGGCGGATAGGGAAGATTGGGATATCTGGCCAATTTTTTTTGCAAAAAGGCGATCTCTTTTTCGATATGCTCCTGATAGGGCTGGATATGCGGAATCTTTCTCGCTTTGACGGCATTGACCGCGGAAGCGATCAACTTTTTCGCCCCCAAACCTTTGGAAGCGACGGTGGGGATCGCGTCGGCACCCAGTATCGCCTCGAGTTTTTGAATGTCGAGACGATATCCGCGTTTGGTGAAATCGTCGAACATATTGAGGGCCAGGACCATCGGCTTTTGCATATCGATCAGCTCCAGCGTCAGGTAGAGGTTTCTCGAAAGGTTGGTCGTATCGATCACATCGATGATGCCGTCGATCTTTCCGAAGGCCAGCGTATTCCTGGTGATCTTCTCTTCGATGCTGTAGGGGCTGAACGTATAGGCACCGGGCAGATCGACGAGGGAAATCTTCTCCCCTTCATAGACGAAATGGGCCTCTTTCTTTTCGACCGTCACACCCGGCCAGTTGCCCACTTCGAGGTCGCTTCCGGCAATGGCGTTGATCAGCGCCGTCTTTCCGGTATTCGGGTTGCCGACGAAGGCTAAAGAGATCATGCACCCCTCCTTCTGTTTCGCCTTCGCCATTGCGAAATGGGCTCCACTTCGATCTTTTCGGCATCCTCTTTTCGGATGGCCAGATAGGTGTCGGCCACTTTGATCTCCAGCGGGTCCCCAAAAGGGGATCTGCGCACCAGCTGGACCGGCTCCCCGCAGAGCACACCAAGCTCCATCAATCGCCGCTTGAGATCGCCGAGATCTCCCATCTCTTTGATAATCGCTTTCTGCTTGTCGTCCAGATCGGCCAGTGTCATAGGGTGTTCATCTCCACATTGTCGAAATTGCGGTGATAGTAACGCGCGTAGAGCACCTTTTTCTCCAGGGCCTCGATCACGACGCGGGGGAAATCGACATCTTTGAAAATCCTGGCGTGGTGGAGGCCGCCGGGGCTGAAGACATTGGCTTCGAGCAGTTTGTCGCCGACGATATCCAGGCCCACCAGGAACATCCCGTCCTGCACCAGCTTCGGTTTGACGATCTCAGCGATGCGCAGCATCGTATCGGTCACCTCCACCGGCTCCGCATGGCCGCCGGCGTGGATGTTGGAGCGTATATCTCCCTTGGCCGGTATCCGCCGGAAGGCACAATAGCGGCTATTGGATTGCAGAGGCTCGCCGTTCATCAGAAACATCCGCACATCCCCGTGAACCGCTTCGGGCAGAAAGGCTTCGGCGATGGCGTATCCGTCTCTGAATACGGCGCTTGCCATCTGGTGCAGGTTGGCCGAATCTTCGGGCTGGGCAAAAAAGACATTCCGCCCTGCCGACCCCATCAGCGGTTTGAGGATAATCTTTCTTTCGTGCGCTTCGTAGAAACGTTCGATCTCTTCGAAATGGCGCGCGATGATCTTTTCGGCACGCACCTCTTTGGGGAAGTGCTGGAAATAGAGTTTGTTGATCGCTTTGGAGAGGCCGTCGGGATCGTTGAGCACGATTACGCCCCGCCGCATCGCGCTTCGCCCGAAAACGACCACGGCATGCTGTGCCCATGAACTCTGGATATCCTGGGCCGGATCGTTGCGGAGCATCAGAATGTCCAGATCGTCCACCGTGATGCGTTCCCGGCGGGCTTCGTCGCTGCAGATCGTTGCATAGTAGGCTCGCTGGTCTTCGTAATCTCTCTTTTCTACGCTTCTGGCATGGGCATAGACATGATCGTCTTCTCCAAAGACGAAATCGGCTACGCCCGTGAGCCACACTTCGTGGCCCATTTCCGTCGCTCTCAGAGCCAGCTCGATCGTCGAGCTCGGCAGCGTCTCGTGCAAGGCGTCATTGGTGACAAATGCGAGTTTCATATATATCCTTTTTCGATCAGGTCGAGCAGGGTGAGTTTTTTCTCCCGTATCTCTTGCAGGCGATCCTGCGCCTCCGGGAGTTCGAGCCACCTCGGCCACAGCGGCGGTTTTTTCAAAATCTCCCTCTGTTGCAACTCTTCGATCAGCGGAATGTGCTCTGCGGCGATCTTGCCCACAAAGAGCGGCTCGAGCGCTCCGCCGCCATGAAGATAGTCGAAGATACCCGCCAATCCGCGAAGATAGACCGCATCTTTGGTCAATCCGCCACCTCTGAATACACGCGTTGTCACGGTAAAGGCGCTCTTTTCGCCGAAATCGTACCGCTCGTTCAAAAGACGGAATGTCTCTTCGAAGCTTTTTCCTTGGCAAAGCGCGTCCACGGCGATCACGCGCGCGGCCAGGATTCTCAGGCGCGCGTGGCTGATGCCGCCGCTGAGGTATTCGGAGAGCACGGCGATCCCCTCCTGCATCTCGTCGTAGCCGCACAAACCGGTGTGAAGCTGTTTGAATGGCTGCGCGAGGCCGTTGGTATAGGTGAGGATATGGGTGCCGATCTCATGATGCAAAAGCGCTTCGATCCTGCGTTTGGGGAAATGGGCCGAACTGGAGATCAGAAAATTGCCGCCGGAGACCATCGCCCCGGCGACGATGTCGTTGCGGATCTCCACCTTCGAATCCATTTGGGGATAGAATTGTTTGTAGTAGTCGATCTCCTTCTCGGCAGCGCGGGCGAAGGTTTCGGCATCGACGGCCTCTTCCCTGGCATCCGCTTCGAGATCCTTGTGCGGATGGGGCAGCAAAGTGAGCATCTTTTGGGCCATCTCCAGCAGGTCGGGCTCGACTTTGCCGTAGGTCGGGATGCTTTCGTAGAGAAAATGGGGCGTATCGCGGTCATGAAGCATCGTCAGCTTCCGGTCGATCTCCACCATCTTTTGCGAAAAGAGTTCGTAAAGGGTCGGATCTTCGATCTTTTCGAGCCGGATATCGAAGAGCTTTCGTTTCATATCGGCCACATCGAATGGCCTTGGCCGGTAGTGGAAACGGGGGGTTCCGTGAAACCCCTGCGCGCTGAACCACTGCCACGCCTCTTCACTGTTGATCGGCGTTACCTGCAAAAGAAAGTCGAAAGCCTCCTCCACCTCCGCCAGCGCTTCGTCGGCTTCGAAGACCGCTTTGGTGACAAGACGCCGGCCCATCATCGCATAGTGGGTCGGGCAGAAGGTGGTCATATCCGAGGCGAAACGGAAAAAGGCTCTCTTCAGCGCTTGCGAGATCTCTTTCCGCAGCGTTTTCAGTTCGTAGGGATGGAGCGTGCCGCCCGTATCGTCCTGATAGAGCGGATGGACCGCCAGGCCGATCAGATGGGTGTGGCATCTCGCCATCGTTTCATGCTTCATCACGGGCGGAAGCGAAGGAGGCACGATACTATCACACTCTGCCACCTCCACCTTCGCCGCGAGACGGTGGACTCTGACCTTCTGCAAAGAGCTTTCGAGTGTCTCGATCGTCGAAAGGATCGGTTCGGGCTTTTGGGTACAGAGACGAAAAGAGGGATGCCTCCTCTCTTCTTCGCCGAGCATCTCTTTTGGCATCGCCCACATTTCCAAAATCAGAAATTCCCCGAAGACTTCCGCCATCGCGCAAGCGACCGCTTCGACAAGCCCTGTAATATCTTCACCTTCCGATACGATATAGGAGGCTTCACTCACGACGAGCCGATCGGTTCCGACATCCTTTCGCCCTTTCGGCCTTCGATAGAGGCACAAAAAAGGGAGTTGCCGGTCGATATGGAGCATCCCGCCCTCCGGCAGCCGCTTTCGTACCGGTTCGTTGGCCCGGATCGCGGCGACTACTTCGTCGATAAACTCTTGCGAAATTTGTGTCACAGCTTCGCCCCCATCTTCACCAACGACGCTTCAAGGCCCGGCATGGCTGATTTGAGCATTGCATGGAGCTTCTCGGCTTTGAGCAGATCGATCTGTCCGCTCCACTCGTCCATGAAGATCTTTTTGAACTCCACCGAAAGCACGCAGGCGGAATCCCTGAAGTTTCGGTGAATCCATTCGGCCATGTACCCCCCGCAGAATTTGGCGTTTTCCCGCACATCGAGGTGTTTACCGAAATAGTCGAAACGTCGAAGATCCCTGATGAAGTTTCCGATCAGCCCCTCCCAGGGTCTGCGGTCGAGCAGCGTGGCCGTACCGATATTGATGTCCGGATTCATTTTTGGATCCTCCGGCGGCGCGTCCGGCCCTTTTCGGCGGTGGTTGTAGCTGTGCAGATCGAGCACGACGAAAAATCCGTGCCGCGCTTCGATTTGACGCAGATAGGCTTCGAGCTCTTCGTAGAAGGCGTCATAGAGGGTCAGGGAGTGTTCGACCATCTCCTCCGTGGGCGGTTCGCTCCACAGATCGAGCCCCCATGCATCCTCCGGCACCCGATAGACCGCTTTTTCGCGCGGCCGGTTCATATCCACCACGAACCTGGAGACCGAAACCGCGATCCGGTTGTCGGCCACCGATGTCATGCGGTAGGTGCATGGGTCCTCTTCGCGAAGCCGTGTGGGCTCGTCGAGTTTCAATCGCCTGGCCACCGCTGAAGAGAGGTCGTGGCCGTCGTGAATCGACGCCGCGACGATAGCCGTCTCCCCCGGGCACATCATCCAGCGGCTCTCACGAGTCTCGTAATAGCGGGCGAGGCTGCCGTTTTCGTATTCAGGATAGTGCATAGTGTCCCCTTTAAACTATTCTATCCAAACACCTCTAAAATCTTAAACTTGCACCGATCGTAAAATCGGGGCTGTTGTAGAAAGGGGCCAGATTTTCACTGATGAATAGATCGAGTTTGTTCTTTCCAAGCCGGTGTCGCCAGACGAGATCGATAACATTCGATTGCGAATCGATCGTATGATAGGCCGAATGGTAGGGGGACGAGGCGAATTTGTACTCCAGCAGCCACGATCGCCCTCCGCC
>JAUUDL010000066.1 GCA_030826715.1 Hydrogenimonas sp.
GACGCTCTTCCGATCTTTACGACAATCGACATTCTCGGTCTCAAGCGAATCAACGACCTCTATGGCCATGAGATCGGCGATGCGGTGATCGAATTTGTGAAAAAAGAGGCGCAGGCGCTGACAAAAGCGGAGCCCAAAAACGCACTCTTCGTCAAAGGTGTCGTAGGGGATATCTATCTTCTTCATCTTGATTACGATGAAGCGAAACTGAAATCGATGATAGAGTCGCTGGCGTCACGCATCAACGGCAATGTCACGATCGGGGGCCGAAGCGTGGAGATCGAGTGTGTCATCGCCGGACTGAAGATCGAGGCCTACCGTGATCTGTCCGAAATGGATATCAGGCGTATTCTCGACTATCTGACATCGGAGGCGAAACGGCAAAAGGAGCGTGTCAAACTCGTCTTTGACCTGGGTGAGAAGAGGCGGATCCTCGCCATCAGCAACAAACGGTTCAGCGACCTGCTTTTCGTGAAAAAGAGTCTCAAAGAGAGGCGGATCCGTGCCGTTTATCAACCGATTTTCGAACTTTCGGGCGGACGATTGGCGGCCGTGGAGGCGCTTGCGCGTATCGAAGCGGAAGAGAAGCTGATCGCCGCGGGAATCTTCATCGACACGATCTACGAGTTGGGAATGGCGACGGAAATGGATATGCAGATGCTCGATATCGTCAAAATAGAGAAGACCAAAATTTCCGAACTTACCGATACGCTTTTCATCAACGCCGCCGCCCAATCCTTCATGCAGCTGCCATACCGCAAAAAACTGAAAGAGACGGTCGAACATTTCGCGCCCGAGGTAAAAGTGGTGGTCGAAATCACCGAGCAGTCGCTGCTCGAGACGATCGAGATGATTCAAAAAATCAAACAGCGATGTGTCGTCACCTTCGCGGCCGACGATTTCGGCACCGGTTTCACGTCGCTCAAGACGGTCGTCGACCTCGCGGAAGAGGGTTTGATCGAATATATCAAGATCGACGGCATGCTCGTTCGTGACATCGCCGACTCCGAACGCTACCGCAAAGTGGTCGAGATGATCGCCATGATGGGGAAAAGACTCGATCTTGGCATCATCGCCGAATATATAGAAAACAACCGCATCGAAACGATACTCAAAAGAATGCAGGTCGATTACGGCCAGGGGTATCTCTTCTGCTATCCCGATATCATCGAAAATCTTCTGATCCGCTACGCTTAAGAGAGCTGCTTAATAGCTTACCCTGCCCTTTATTTAGAGACCATTGGATAAAATAGAACAATTTTTTCAAAAGGCGATCTATTGGGGAGCGACAGAGATATAAAAGCGTTGATGAGAGAGCGGATCCTCGTTATAGACGGGGCGATGGGGACACAGATCCAGTCGATGGAGATTCCGAATGAGGCGTGGGAAGGCAAAGAGGGATGCAACGAACTGCTCAACGCCACCGCGCCCGATCTGATCCACCGCATTCACGAGCGCTACGCGATGGCGGGAGCCGATCTGATCAAGAGCAACACCTTCGGCTCGATGGGGTGGGTGCTCGACGAGTACGGTATCGCCGAGAGAGCCTACGAACTGAGCAAAAAAGGGTGCGAGCTGGTGAAATCGGTGTGTGATGAGTACGCCACGCCCGAAAAGCCGCGATTCGTGCTCGGATCGATCGGCCCGGGGACGAAACTGCCCTCTCTCGGGCATATCGAATATGACGAAATGTATGCCGGTTACAAAGAGATGGCCAAAGGAATGATCGACGGCGGCGTCGACATCTTTTTGCTCGAAACCTGCCAGGATCCGCTGCAGATCAAGGCGGCGCTGCACGCCTGCCAGGATGCGGCGAACGAGCGCGCGACGCAGATTCCGGTGATGGTTTCGGTGACGATCGAACTGAGCGGTACGATGCTCATTGGCACCGATGCCGCGACGATCGCGGCGATCATGGAGCCTTTCGACATCCTGTCGCTCGGTTTCAACTGCGGCACGGGCCCTGAACAGGTCGAGAAACATCTTCGTACGCTCTCGGAGCTTTGGCACAAACCGATCTCGGTCCACGCCAATGCCGGACTTCCGCAAAACCGCGGGGGCTACACCTACTACCCGATGGGGCCCGAAGAGTTCAGCGCGCTGCAGAAGAGTTTCGTCAAATACGACGGCGTCACCTTCCTGGGCGGCTGCTGCGGGACGACGCCCCAGCACATCAAGGCGCTCAGCGATGCGGTACAGGGCATCGTGCCCAAACCCGCCACGGGCTCTCACCCCGCCTCGCTGGCTTCGCTCTTCAATGCCGTCCCCCTGATGCAGGAGCCCGCACCGCTGCTGGTCGGCGAGCGCTCCAACGCCACCGGATCGAAGGCGTTTCGCGAGCTTCTGCTGGCCGAGGATTACGAAGGCACGCTCACGGTGGGGCAGCAGCAGGTTCGCGCCGGCGCGCATGTGCTCGATGTCTCGGTCGGCTTCGCCGGCCGTGACGAGACCAAGGATATGCACGAGGTGATGAGCCTCTACGCCCAGAAGATTCCGTTGCCGCTGATGCCCGACTCCACACAGGTCAAAGGGCTCGAAACCGCGCTCAAGCTGATCGGCGGCAAACCGATCCTCAACTCGGTCAACCTCGAAGATGGCATCGAGAAGTTCGACGCCGTCTGTTCGCTCGCCAAACGCCACGGCGCCGCGCTGGTCTGCCTGACGATCGACGAGACGGGGATGGCCAAGACGGTCGAACGCAAGCTGGAGGTGGCTGAGCGCATCTACGAGCTGGCGACGAAAAAGCACGGCATCAGGCCTGAATATCTGGTCTTCGACGTGCTGACCTTCACGGTCGGATCGGGTGACGAAGAGTACCGTGACGCTGCGGTCCAGACGATCGAGGCGATCAGGGAACTGAGGCAGCGCCACCCCGAAGTGGGGACGATTCTGGGGCTCAGCAACATCTCGTTCGGTCTCGACAAGGATGCACGCCCCTACCTCAACTCCGTCTTCTTGCACCACTGCCTCGAAGCTGGGCTCACCAGTGTCATCATCAACGTCAAACACATCATTCCGATGAACAAGATCAGCGAAGAGGACAGGAAGGTGTGCGAAGACCTGCTTTTCGACAACCGCGAAGAGGGCGACCCGCTATTTCGCTTCATCGAACACTTCAGC
>JAUUDL010000114.1 GCA_030826715.1 Hydrogenimonas sp.
ACTTATAAGCTCAAACAAAAGTAAGAAATATGGAAATAGGGTATCATATGGTGTGGTTCGTGGTGACAAATGTAATTTAATGCCCTAAAAATTGGACTTTACGATGCTCTCATAACCCGAAGGTCGGAGGTTCAAATCCTCCTCCCGCAACCAATTCCTCTTTCAATCAAATAACAGCGTCATTCAAAACTATTCCTCATACAACATTTAATTAAAATCATTGCCTCTCGTAATAACATCAATATAAATTATATTGGTCTTATTTATTTTATACTTCAACAATATAAATCTTTTATCGTAACTTCCAATTTTATACAAAGATATTGAGTAAAATAGGGCTCTTTAAGTAATCATTTAATAAAACGGAATTATAATCAATTGACATGCAAATCACAGAAGGAGATACCATGGCAAGAGTAGTCGTTTTAGGAGGCGGTGTGTCCGGTCATACGGCAGCCACTTTCCTAAAAGATTGGCTTGGCAGCCAACATGAAGTAGTGGTCGTCACGCCAAATAGCAAATGGAACTGGATACCTTCCAATATATGGGTGGGTGTCGGCAAGATGAAGAAAGAAGATGTAACCTTCGAATTGGCCCCTGTCTATGGAAAAGCCGGAATCGACTATCGTCAGGCAAAAGCGCTTTCGATCAATCCCGAAGGAAGCAAGGACGAAGAGAAACCTTTTGTCACTATCGAATATACCGGTCAGGGAAAAGCCGGTGAAACGGAAAACCTTACCTACGACTATTTGATCAATGCGACAGGTCCGAAATTGAATTTCGGTGCCACGGAGGGCCTTGGTCCGGATAATGGCTATACTGTATCGGTATGTACTGCCGATCATGCCATACATGCCAACGAAGAGTTGCAAAAAAGTATCGCGAAAATGAAAGCTGGCGAAAAACAGACGATCGTCGTCGGTACCGGGCACGGTATGTGTACCTGCCAGGGAGCGGCTTTCGAATATATTTTCAATATCGAATACGAACTCAACAAAGCCGGCGTTCGTGACAAAGCCGAACTGATCTGGCTGACCAATGAATCGTTCCTCGGCGATTTCGGTATGGGCGGCATGCACGTTCACCGCGGTGGATATATCGCATCGTCGAAGGTTTTTGCCGAATCTCTCTATGCGGAAAAAGATATCGAATGGATTCTCGGAACACATGTCACAAAAATCGAACCGGGTAAAATCCATTTCGAAACACTCGACGGCGAGACCGATACTCAGGAGTTCGATTTCTCCATGCTTATTCCCCCGTTTGGCGGTGTCGGATTGAAAGCTTACGATAAAGAGGGAGGCGATATTACCGACAAAGTCTTTGCACCGAATGGCTTTATGAAAGTCGATGCAGACTATACCCCTAAGCCCTATGAAGAGTGGAAGGCGAGTGACTGGCCGAAAACGTTGCAAAACCCCGATTACAAAAATATGTTCGCCGTAGGTATTGCCTTCGCACCGCCGCATCTCATCTCTAAACCGATGAAAAACCCGAACGGTACACCGATCAACCCTACTCCCCCAAGAACCGGTATGCCATCCGCGATGATGGGAAAAGCAGTCGCCGAATCCATTCGTGATATGATTACAGGAAAAGCCCAAGAGCCAACGCATACCGCATGTATGTCGGAAATGGGTGCCGCGTGTGTCGCATCGGCAGGAAGCGGATTCTTTGACGGCATGGCTGTATCGATGACTGTCTATCCCGTCGTTCCGGATTACGAAAAATATCCCGGAACCGGACGTGATCTTTCCTGTACAACGGGAGAAATCGGTCTTGCAGGACACTGGATCAAACTATTCCTGCACTATGCATTTATCTGGAAAGCAAAACTCAAACCTCTCTGGAAAATCATTCCCGAATAAAATAAAAAAGGAGAATTATCATGTCAAGCAAACATATTCGGCACATCGAACCCTATTCACCGCATGCAGCAACTGTCATTCCCGGCAGTTTTGTAAAGTTCATGCGTACATGTGTTTTGTGGCAGTTGATCCGCTTTATCGTCATCAATATCAGAATGACGAAACTCATTCTCAAATCACACCACTGATCACAAGAGGGAGTTTTCAGGCTCCCTCTTTACCTCCGTCACTACCTTTTTCATCCTTGCCATTTTTAAAGTTTCTATCATAGAATAGAGAATGCAGAAAAAATTACTGTTGGCAGCGGCCATACTGATCATAGGAGTCACACTCATGGGAAAAGAGTTGAAACAAGCGACACTTGGAGGCGGCTGTTTTTGGTGTCTTGAAGCGGTGTATGAGAATGTCAAAGGGATCGAAAAGGTCGTGAGCGGCTATGCCGGTGGTCATGTCGACCATCCCACCTACGAGGCTGTATGCAGCGGAACCACTGGGCACGCCGAAGTGGTTCAGATCACCTACGATCCCACCATCATAAGCTACGAAGAGCTTCTCGATATTTTCTGGAAGATCCACGATCCGACAACGCTCAACAGACAAGGCGCGGATACCGGGACGCAGTATCGCTCAGCCATCTTCTATCATGACGAAGAGCAGAAGAGAATCGCCGAAGAGAGCAAGCGAAAAGCACAAAAAGCGTTTTCATCACCTATCGTGACCGAAATCGTCCCACTGACGAAATTCTGGCCGGCGGAGGCATATCATCAGGATTATTTCAAAAACCATCCCGAACAGGGCTATTGCCGTGCCGTCGTCGCACCGAAGGTTGAGAAATTCAAACACCATTTCAAAGAGTGGGTGAAACCGTGATCGACAAAAAGCGCCTCATATGCTACTGTAACGACAAAAGCGTCGAGGATATCGTAAAACTGATCAAAGAGCACGATATACAGACACTCGAAGAGCTGGTCAACCGTGTTGATGTGCCTCTAGGCGACAAATGTGAAGCGTGCCTGGAAGAAGGCTATGAAAATGACGGATATTCCCTTGCGATGGTCCTGTCGCTCGTGAAACAAAGGAGACTGTAATGGCAGAAAAAATGATCGAACTCGAAGTCAAAGTGACGATGGACGAGATGAAGAAAATCGGCGAGTTTTGCCGATCGCAGGGTGTCAACTTTTCCGAATGGATGCGTGCCCTCGCACTCAAAGAGATCGAACGCAAAGAGCAAGAGGAGAAAGAGTCGGAGAAACCGGCATAGATTGGTGTCGATCTATGGTAGTTTGAATTCCTGTTCGGCAGCTTTGGCTGCCGTAATGCCCTTCAGCGTCAAGGCCCCCTCTTCTATATAGCCCTCGTTTTTAAGAATTTTCACCAGCCGTTTTCCCTCTTTCATCGAAAAGAGTTGGCTGCTTTCCAGCATCGCCAGAACATCCCGCAAACTCTCATCGTCCTCTTTTTTCCACAGTGCCAGCAGGAGCACTCTCTCTTCCATAGTTGTCGGCATCATTTCTACTTTTTTGGAGCCAGTATATCCAATTTCCATTGATTATCAAATCGTTTACATCGGCATACATCGGGTTCACAGAGCTGTTTTATCATACACTATTCCAAAAAAGGAGATGACAATGTTTGCATCCTCTAGAAAATTCATAGGTATAGCCCTTCTCTTCGCCTTGGGTAGTGTAGCAATCGTCGCCAACAGCGACTATCGACGAAGCGTGCCGTTATCGGCACATTCACAGGCGGTACCGGCCGAATCAGCCGATTACTGGGACTTCGCAGCCAACTGGTTTGATGGTCACAACATCCATCCGTATGTCAAAATCAAAAGCACCATCGATGAAAACGATTGTGTGAGCCATGTTCGCGACAATGCGACCGGATTGCCGATTTTCGAAGAGATATCGGCTGAAGAGTTCGACAGCCGACATCGGGGTTAGCGCTTGAAAGCGAATCCCTCTTTCGTAAGAATTGCTTTCAGGGCGTCGGTTTTGTCGCCCTGAATCTCCATCCACCCCTTCTTCATCGCTCCACCGCTTCCAAGACTCTTTTTGATCCGCTTGAGAAGATCGGCCGCACTCTTTTTTTCCAGATGGAATTCTCCGACGAGTGTCACCGGCTTGCCGCGTCGTTTTTCGCGCTTGAATACCAGCCGGTGTTTGGAGGGAGGTTCGGTTTCCACCTCGGTTTCACACCGGCATTCGCTTCGGTTTTCACCACAGCCGGGGCATACTGAATCCACACTCCATCCCTCTTGCAATGCATCAAATCCGAGATCGAGCTTCGTTCCCCTTGCCATTAGACGGCGGCCTTCTCTCCGATATAGTCGGCGTACTCTTCGTAATTTCCTTTGAAATCGACGATATCTCCTCCGGGTTTAATCTCGATGATTCGGTTGGCGAAGGCGTCGATCAGCTCACGGTCGTGGGTGACGCAGATGACGTTGCCATCGAAATTGTAGAGCGCTTCGCCCAGGGCGATGATCGCCTCGAGATCGAGGTGGTTGGTCGGTTCGTCGAGCACCAGAAAGTTGCCTTGTTCGAGCATCATCTTGCTGAGCATCATACGGTGCTTTTCGCCCCCGCTGATCTTTTCGATGCTCTTCTCCTGCTCCTCACCACTGAAAAGCATGCGCCCCAGACAGTTGCGGATTTCGGCGATATCGGCATCGCGGTCGAAACTCCTGAGCCATTCGTAGAGCGTTTCGCTTCCTTCGATGCGATCGGTCGTATCCTGCGGAAAATAGCTCGGCTCCACCGTCGCCCCCCAGCGTATCTCTCCGCCGTCGGGTTTGAGGTCGTCGTTCATGATCATTTTGCACAACGTCGTCTTACCCGCGCCGTTGGGACCGATAAGCGCCACCTTGTCACCCGGATCGAATTTGAGATCGAGGTTTTCAAAAACGACATGATCACCGAACCGCTTGCTCACGTTTTGAAGCTCAAGCGCCTCTTTGCCAAGTTCTCGTCTCTTTTTAAAGACAATGCTCGGGTCCCTTCTGGTCGAAGTCTGCAGGGCACTCAAATCGAGTTTTTCGAGCTGCTTCTGCCGGCTTGTGGCCTGTTTGGCTTTGGAAGCGTTGGCACTGAAACGTCTGATGAAGCTCTCGAGTTGCTCTTTCTCTTTGAGTTTCTTGGCACGATCGATCTCCCGCTGCTTTTGCAACAGATTGCTCGCGATGTACCAGTCGTCGTAATTGCCGGTAAATTCGCGGATCGTTTTGAAGTCGAGATCGAGGATATGCGTGACGACACTGTTGAGGAAGTGACGGTCGTGAGAAATGACGATCATCGTCCCTTCGTGGCGTTTGAGCTGCTCCTCGAGCCAGGCGATGCCGTGGATGTCGAGGTTGTTGGTCGGCTCATCGAGAAAGAGAATGTCAGGCTTGGGGAAGAGCACTTGCGCCAGCAGTACTTTGAACTTGTCGGCACTCGGTAGCGAACTCATCAAATCCTGATGCTGCGATTCCGGAAAACCAAGCTCTTCGAGAATCTTCTTGATCCGCACGTCGTACTCGTACATGGGGTCCTCTTCCACGCAAACCATCTCCAGCTCTCCGAGACGTTCGTTGACCTTGTCGTCTTCGAAGTTCCCCTCCATGTAGAGCTTCTCTTTCTCTTTGATCGCGTCGTAGAGGCGTTTGTTGCCATAGAGCACCGCATCGGCGATCGTAAAATTTTCGAAGGCGTACTGGTTCTGCCCCAATACACCCACTTTCAGACCGCTACCAATCATAATCTCACCACTGGTCGGCTCTTCCTGGCCCGATACGATCTTCAAAAAGGTACTCTTCCCTGCTCCGTTGGCGCCGATGAGACCATACCTCTTGCCGGCGTCGAGCTTGATATTCACGTTTTCGAAAAGTACACGTCCGCCGAAACGTTTCGTCAAATCTTTTGTCTGTAACATAACTTCTTCAATCCTTCATACTGATTTACACAAGGTATGAGCAAAGCTCATACCTTGGCAGGGACTGACCGTCCCCTGCACCCCCTAAAGCTTCGAAATCGTAGATTTCGAGATGACGTTCCGCATTCTGCATAACGTCAAATTCATTTAATGAGTTCGATCACTTTTTCGGGCGGTCTTCCGAGCACCGCTTTGTTCCCTTTGATCACGATGGGGCGCTCGATGAGGCGCGGGTGCTCGACCATCGCTTCGATCAGCTTTTCATCGTCGTCGACATCTTTGAGTCCCAGCTCTTTATAGACCGCCTCTTTGGTGCGCATGATGTCACGCGGACCGACGCCGAGCAGCTTCAAAACCTCTTTGATCTCCTCTTTCGTGGGATGTTCGTCGAGATATCGATAGATTTTCGGCTCGATCCCCTTCTCCTCCAAAATCTTGAGCGCTTCACGTGACTTGGAACAGCGGGGATTGTGCCATATGATGACATCGTTTGCCATTTTTCTCTCCTTTTGGATAAAGTATCGGTTATGAACAATCAAACGAACGAGAGACCGACGATCGAACTGCTTCCGCAGTTGAACCACCGATGCCGCATCGTCGTCATGCTATTGAGGGTCGCCTTTGCGCTGGTACCCGTCGCCATCGGCCTGTGGGCCTGGAGTAAGTTGGGGTGGCTTTACGGTTTGATGGCATGGCTGACGGCCCTCTTTGCAGGCATTATCGTGCTCAGTAAATTGAAACTGGCTTATATTCCGTTCGACCAGCACGAACTTTCGCATTCAACCACTGCCATTCTCACATGGTTCGTCGCCAGACGGCTCTGCCGATAGCCGTCCGACCTATCAGTTCGATTAGTGAAGCTCGGCGTTGAGCTTCACTTCACGTCGGCTTCGAAGTGCGACGATCTGGCCCGTCATACTGTTTTGGCGGAAATGGATGCCGTTTTTGCCGGCAAGATCGACCCCCTTGAGAATATTTTCATCTTCCACTTTGACGTCCCAGAAGGGATTGACCTCTTTGATCTTCTCGAGTTCCGCACGGCTGATCGCGACTTTGGTCCCCTCCAGTATAGCGATGCCCGCATCCACGATGCAGCCATCACCGAGCGGAATACCAGTGACACTGTTGGCGCCAAGCAGGACGTTCTCGCCGATCGTGACAGGATTGCCGTTGGTGCCGCTGAGTACGCCAAGAATCGAAGCGCCGCCACCGACATCGCTGCCCGGCCCCACGATCGCGGAGCTCGAAATACGCCCCTCCACCATAACCGCACCGGTCGTACCGGCATTGAAGTTGACGTAACTCGCACCAGGCATCACCGTCGTACCCGGATGCAGCTGCGCGCCCATGCGGACTTTCGCACTGTCGAGGATGCGCGTATTGTCGGCGGGAATGATATGCTGCAGATAGCGCGGGAATTTGTCGACGCTCTCAATCTCCGGATAGGCACCGTTGAGCTTGAGATCGATTTCGTTGTCGCGAAGCCAATCGAGCTCAAACGGTTCGTTGCCGAACCAGGCCACATTGTGCAGAATGCCGAAAGCCCCGCTCAGGTTGACGCTTCGAAGCTCCGCTTTGCCGAGTGAAAGGGCGTAGAGTTTCAAGTAGACGGCCTCCACGCTGACAGGCGCTTCGTCTTCGAAGAGGAACACAACACGGAAGTTATCTTCGAGCATTTCCGATTCGGCGATGCCGGCAAGCGTCAACATCACCTGGACATTTTTATGTGCATCGCCTTTGGCCTCTTCGATAAAAGGCACGAACGCGTTCAATGCATTGACAATCAACTCATCCGTAACATCGAACAGCTGCTCGCTCTTGCCAAAATCGATCGCTAAAAATGTCCAGGTGATGTTGACGCTTGCCGGCATCGCAGAAGCGGAAATGCTCGAAGACAACTTTCGTGTCGTGTTCCTCTTCGAAGACGAAGCGCCTGCCAGCGTGGAGGCCGTCT
>JAUUDL010000139.1 GCA_030826715.1 Hydrogenimonas sp.
ACGTGTGCTCTTCCGATCTGCATCGGCCGCGTCGGCACCGGCGACGTACGCCGCGCTGAGTGCCATGGAGCGCGTCGACTGTTCGGGAAGTTTGTAACCGCTGGCCATCGCGACGGTGGCGCCAAGCGCGCTCAATACGGCCATGCGTATCCACAGGGTACTCTTTTGCATTCTCGTTCCTTGCGTGGTTTTGTAGCAATGTTAGCAAAGCTTGGATAAAATTTGATTAAATTAATGTATGGCTTAAAGTTAAGATTATAGAATGTTTCAAAATCGTTCACATCTGGAGAGCATTATGAGAAAAACTTGGATGATGGCACTGGGTGCCACAGTGGCCCTGCTGATGACAGGATGCGGGGAGAGCGCCGACAACTTCTCGGCACAGGAAGCGGCCGGCGGCTATGTCGTCATGGACACCAAAGGTGGGGACATTCCCTACCCCAACGACATTCTTTTCGCGCCCCAACCGGCACTTGGAGAAGTCCCGGACGGCACGCTGAATATCCCCTACGATCCGAGTGCCCCCGATGCCGTCGTCACCAAAGCGCTCGACACCCTCGACGGCTTCTCGACGACCGAACCGATCAGCGTGAGCGTAAGCGGCGATATCGATGAAGCAACGATCCCGGGTCACGTCCACCTCTACCAAGTCTACGCCACCGAAGTCAATGCGACCTCCCCCATTCCGATCGTCGGTGCGATCGTCAAAGAGTTGCAACTCGGCGTGGATTACGCCGCGACCTACACGCACGGAAAGATCCTCTTCCTGCCGCTCAAGCCGCTTGAGAGCCATACCCACTATATGGCCCTGCTGACCAACGGAATCCTCAGCAAGGATGGGCGCCCGATCAAATCCGACTATATCACCTCTTTGCTGCTCGAGAATACGGCACTGTTCGATACGCAGGGAAATCCGGCTGTCGTGCTCGACTCCAACCCCGATACCAACAAAGAGCTGCTGCAAAGCCTCGCGGGTGTGCAGCAGCTGACGCAACAGATGCTCGTCGTCGCCGGCAGAGATGCCAATGTATCAAGAGATGAGGTCGTTTCGATATGGAGTTTCACGACCCAGAGCATCGGAAAAGTCGCCGAAGCGATCGTCCAAAACAATGAAAGCGGCGCCGTTTTGCAACTGCAGGATACTAACCACACGTCCAAAGATTTTCTACTGGGGTACTATGCAAGGCTCGGCGATGCGGCCAAAGTGGCCGAAATCAACGCCACGATGGCAGGAAACGCCGAAGTCTATGCCGGTGTTTTGGCGAACATTCCCTATTACCTGGGCATTCCGACGCAAAGCGATCCCCTGACACCATTGACGCGATCGTTCACCTTCACCCCTGGTAGTGATATGCCCGAAGAGACGGGACGCCTCACGATCCCCGTTTTGGCTGCCGTACCAAGCAGCACTTCAGGCTGTGGCGCCATGCCCACCAACGGCTGGCCCGTGGCCATCTTCCAGCACGGCATCACCAGAAACCGTCTGGACGTGCTTGCGATCTCCGAAGCGTTCGCCAAAATCTGCTATGCGGTCGTCGGCATCGATCTGCCGCTGCATGGCATTTCGGATACGAATAATACCCTGTACGACAAGGATCACGAACGGACCTTCAACCTCGATTTTCTGACCCAGGATGCCAATGAAACGATTCTCGCCAAAACGCCCGACGGCAAGCCCGATACATCCGGTATCCACTACATGAATCTCACGAGCCTGCTGACGGTTCGCGATAATATACGCCAAAGTACGAGCGACTATGTCGCCCTCTACAACAGCCTGAGCGCTTCGGCGGTTTCAAGCGACGATGTTCATTTCGATACATCGAAAGTCGCCTATGTCGGCCATTCCCTGGGTACGATCGCGCCGTTTGGCTATTTCTCCTACCAGGACGAAGCGGGTCAATCTTTCAACAGCGTACTCCTGTCAATGCCAGGCGGAGGAATTACCGATATCATGATCAATTCCCAAACATTTGGAAGTACGGTCATCAATGGGCTGAAAGAGGCGGGCCTGGAACCTGGTACGGATGATTTCAACACATTCATCGTGGCCATGCAGACGGCACTCGACGACGCCGATCCTCTCAACTATGCCGTCAAGGCGGAAGAAAAGCAGAAGTTTTTGATCCATATGGTGAGAAATGACGACGTCATTCCCAATACGGTGCCGACAGCGCCACTGGCCGGCGGTGTATCGATCGTTAAATTGATGGGTGCAACCGATATTACATCACTTTTTGATCCGGGTGAAACCGTCAAACGCGTCTATACCGACGACAACGATATCTACACCTTCTTCCAGCACGGCAACCACCGCTCGCTCTTCATTCCCGACTATAATCTCGACGCGACGATCGAAATGCAGACGGAGATGGATAGTTTCATCGCATCCGGCGGCGCGTTTATCGACGCCAACCTCTCGAGAATCCGCCAGTAGGCGGATTCACTTCCCGATCAGATCGTAAAGGGCGCTGATCTCCTGTGCCCAGATCGACTCGTCGATCGTCTCCAGAATCAGGGGGATATCGTTCATGCGCGGGTCGTTCATAATGAAACGGAACGCATCCCAACCGATCTCTCCCTCTCCCAGTGAATGGTGCCTGTCCACGCGGCTTCCAAGCGGCGGCTTGGAGTCGTTGATATGCATACCTTTGAGGTATTCGAACCCGACGATCTCGTCAAATTCCTTCATCGTCTCATCATACGCCTCTTTCGTGCGCAGGTCGTAACCGGCCGTGAAGGTGTGGCAGGTATCCAGACAGACACCCACACGGCTTTTGTCTTCGCTCTTGTCGATCAGATAGGCCAGATGTTCGAACCGGTAGCCAAGATTGCTTCCCTGGCCCGCGGTATTTTCGATGACCAGCGTCACCCCTTCGGTTTCGTTCAGCGTGATATTCATCGCCTCGGCGATCCTGTCGAGGCACGCCTCTTCACTCAATTTTTTCAAATGGCTTCCGGGATGGAAGTTGAGCTTGTCCAGCCCCAGCTGTTCGCACCGCTTCACCTCATCGATGAAGGCCTCCAGGCTCTTGTGCCGCTTCTCCTCCTCCGGATGCCCCAGATTGATCAGGTAGCTGTCATGCGGCAGCACGTGCCTGGGCTCGATGCCCGCAGTTTTCAGATTTTCCTTGAACTTCTCTATCGTCTCTTCATCGAGCGGTTTGGCTTTCCACTGGCGCTGGTTTTTCGTAAAGAGCGCGAAGGCTTTGGCGCCGATCTTCGCGGCGTTGAGGGGGGCGTTGAAGACGCCGCCCGCGGCGGATGTATGGGCTCCGACATATTTGTTTTGCATCTATCTCTCCGTGATTTTGATAAGTATATGGTTGATCTTGTCTTTGAAACGCACCGAAGCGTGATCGAAGGCATAGATTATATCGTACCTCCCCTCTTTGAAGATATGCTGAATATTCTGACCATTCTCTTTCAGCATTCCTTCACCGCCAAAGATCGGACGCTTCGAAAAGATCGCCCAAAGGGTCCCCGCCGGATAGGCCACCCCGAAA
>JAUUDL010000109.1 GCA_030826715.1 Hydrogenimonas sp.
CATCGTATCGGTCGGCAGGATGCGCACCGCATCGGCGACACGTACGTCGTACCTTTTTTTGCGCCATGCCGTCAGGCCTCTCGTTTGGTTGGCTATGGGTAGATGGATCGGTTCGACATGCATCTGTGCAAAAAAAGGTACGACGTACGTGTCGCCGATGCGGTGCGCATCCTGCCGACCGATACGATGGAGGGCTTTTTCCTCTGTAAAATGGTCAAACATTGAGCGCCCCCTATTGATAAACATCAATAATAAATATATGCTTATATTTTAGATACAATATCCATAATTGGATTTAACGATAAAGAAATTGCCTTGAAATACCTATTCTCGCTCTTTTTGACTTTTTTCCTATTCGTTGGCTGCACGCCCAAACCCGAACCGACACTCAGGCTGGCGCTGGTGGAGTGGATCGGCTACGCCCCGCTCTATGTCGCGGAGGCGAAGGGATGGCTGCCCAAAAATCTCAGAATCATCGATTTTCCCTCCAACTACGACATCATCGAGGCGATGAAACTGGGCAACATCGAAATGGCCGCCCTGACGCTCGATGAAGTGATCATACTCCACCCGGCCCTTCCCGATCTTATGATCGTCTCGTTTCTGGATGCCTCCAATGGTGCGGACGCCCTTCTGGCGGCACCGGACATCAAACGTGTCGAGGATCTCAGAAACCGGCGCGTCGCCTTCGAGCCCAAAAGCGTCCAGGCCTATCTGCTCGACCGCGCCTTGCAGCTTCACGGCATGAGCCGCCGCGATATCCGGCCGGTGCTGATGAAATACGACGAGCAGATCGAGGGGTGGGAAAAGCACCGTTTCGATGCCGTCGCCACCTTCGAGCCAACCAAACACCGCCTCGTTGCATCGGGGATGCACCCACTCTTCGACAGCGGCGATATTCCCGGCGAGATCATCGACCTGCTCGTGACGAGGCAGCGGATCCTCGAAGAGGCGCCACACACGACCGATGGCGTGGTGCAGGCGTGGTTCAGAGGTGTCGAGGCGCTCAAAAGCGATCCGGATGCCATCGGTATCGTGGCCGATTATCTGCATATAGCCCCAGCGGCCGCGAAAAACGCACTCAAGGAGGTCAAGCTCCTGGACTGCGGCGAAAACCTGGCCTATATAGACGAGCAGGCGGCACGCTTTTCGCAAATCGTCTCCACCGTCGCTACGATTTTAAAAGACCAGGGGCGCATCGCGCACGCTCCCGATGCAGAGAGCCTGATCGACGCACGCTGGCTCACAAACGCCTGCGGCGATAAAAAAGAGATGCGAAAGGGGCGGCGATGAAACGTTTTTTCCACTCCATCTTCTTCTTTCCCGTAGCCGGTTTGGTCATCCTCTCCATCGCGCTCACGACCATCTATCACTATATCCTCGAAGAGGAGGAGAAGACACTCTTGACCCAGGTTTTCGACAACGCCAAAGAGGATATCTTTCTGCTCAAAAGCCTGATCGAAGAGTATTCGCTCCAAAAGGATCCCCTGCGTATCCAGCGGGAAGTGGTGCGCGCGTCGACACGCAAGTATGTCGACCGGGCGCTCATCCTCTGCCCCAAAGGGGTGGTTCACTATGCCGGCCGTCGCTACGTCATCGGCAAAACGCTCGAATCCGCGTTCGGCCCCACGCTCGCGGCCCATTACCGCCGGGAGATGGCCGATGGCAGAGAGATCCACATCCACCCCGACAGCCAATACCGGGTCGACGCTTCCATTCCCCTCGCCTACCTGTACAATCCCAACAAACAGATCGTCGAGAACGGCTTTCTGATCGTCCACTACGACCTTTCGGCGCCGATAGCGCGAAAAAGAGCCGAACTGCAAAGAGAGTTTCTCGCGATCTATGGCATCATCGCCCTGGCCTTCATTACCCTTTTTCTCTTCTATTACCGCCATTTCATTCATAAATATCTGCAACTCGCACACCTCTCCTCCACCTCGCCCGCCGACACAACGCCCAACAAGAAGCGATTTTTCGTCTGCATCGACGATCTCGTGGAACGCCAGGTTGAATCGGTCACGAAAATGGCGGTGATGTCACGGGTGATCGAATACAGCATCGACGCCATACTGGTCACCGATGCGAAGAAGCGGATCATCGCCGCCAACCCCGCCTTCGAAGATTTGACGGGCTACACGATGAAGGAGGCGCTCGGCAAAAGGCCGGAGGAGATGATCAAGTCGGGGGTGATGGACGAAGATTTCTCCCGGCAGATGTGGGAAAAGATAGAAAAAGAGGGGCGATGGTCGGGCGAGATCATCGACCGCCGCAGGGACGGCACCAGTTTCAGCGCCTGGCAAACGATCTTCGCGATCAAAGATCCGGCGACCAGGGCGGTGACCAACTATGTCGCGATGACCCGTGACATCAGCGATCTGATCGAAAAACAGAAGCAGATCCGCCATCTCGCGTTTACCGATCTTCTCACCGACCTGCCCAACCGCGCGAGCTTTATCGAGAGCCTCAACGAAATCCTGAGAGTCAACAAAAGGTCACCGCGGCCCTTCGCGCTCTTTTTCATCGACCTCGACGATTTCAAAGAGATCAACGACACCCTCGGCCACTCCGCCGGCGACAGGGTACTGCAGGCATTCGCCAGGCGGATGGAGGAGGTACTTCGCGACACCGACATACCCGCGCGTTTCGGCGGTGACGAGTTCGGCGTTCTGGCGCCCGATATCCAGACCCCCGAAGCCGCGCTCGAACTCTCCTGCCGCCTCGTCGATGCTGTCCAAAAGCCTTTCAAGATCGGTCGCCACACGCGGCAGGTGGGATCGAGCATCGGCATCGCACTCTATCCGGGCGACGGCGAGGATGCCGAAACGCTCCTCAAAGCGGCCGACATCGCGATGTACCGGGCCAAAGAGAAGGGGAAAAACCGGTGCACGCTTTTTGAAGAGAACATGCAGAAAGAGGCGGCGGAGAAGGTACGGCTCCGCCAGGAGCTCGAACGCGCGATCGCCACGGACGAGCTCGAACTGCATCTGCAGCCCAAAGTCGATACCGATACCGATACGATCCGAAAATTCGAAGCGCTGATTCGGTGGCGCCATCCGGCCAGGGGTATGGTCGGGCCGTGGCAGTTCATCCCGATCGCCGAAGAGAGCGGGCTGATCATCCCGATGACCGAATGGATCCTCAAAGAGGTCGACATCTTCCTCGACGAGTTCGAATCGGCAGGGTTCGAGCATATCGTCATCGCGATCAACATTTCGGCCCACCACTTCGCGACCCAGCAGCTGATCGACCAGATTCAGGAGAGTATCGGCGAACACCACATCCGTGCCGGACGCATCGAGCTGGAAGTGACCGAGAGCGCGGTGATGAAGGATATCGACACGGCCAAGATCCAGCTCAGAGAATTGCACGCCCTCGGTGTCCACGTGGCGCTGGACGACTACGGAACCGGGCACTCCTCTTTGAGCTACCTGAAACATCTGCCGATCGACACGATCAAGATCGACAAGACCTTCATCGACGGCGTGCCCGACGACGAAAAGGATTGCGCCATCGTCGAGAGTACGATCGAACTGGCCCGCCGGCTGGGCATGACCACCGTCGCCGAAGGGGTTGAGACGGCCGA
>JAUUDL010000137.1 GCA_030826715.1 Hydrogenimonas sp.
CGACCGTTACGGCATCGTCAAGCCGCTGGTGGTCGGTGGGTACGCGCTTTCTGCGATCAGCAAGCCGTTGATCGCCTTCACACACAGCTATAAAAGCGTGGCCGCGCTCAAAGCCCTCGAGCGGCTGGGCAAAGGGCTTAGGTCGGCACCCAAAGATGTGATGATCGCCGAGTACAGCCATAACAGTAAAGAAACTGACCCAACCGAGCAGGACGACGTTGCGATCGATTTGGTGATCGGTGATCGGTGTTTGGGTATTTGGGTATTGGCTTTGATGCATTACTTTTCCTTATCCAATAATCCGATCACCAATCACTAACCTCCAATCACAAAACCGGTATGTCATTCATCGATTTCGGAAGCCCCTTGCCGTCGAGTGAAACCACGCCGATCGCCGGGAGACCGAGTTTGAGCAGCGGGTCGGGTTTCAGCGGCTTCAGATAGACGGCGAAGACCCGCTGTATCCTGTCACTGCGCACACTCACCTCTTTGGGCGTGAATTCAGCCTTTTGGGCAATGCGTACCACCTCAGCTTCGATGGGCCTATTGGGCCAGGCGTCGAGGAATATGACCGCTTTGTCGTGCAGCTTCATCTTGCCGTTTTTGAGCGTGTCGACGAAGATTTTCAGGTAGAGCGATTCGGGGGCGATGAGTGTGGCGACGGGCATCCCCGCGCCGATCACCTCTCCGGTATGGGCGATCTTTTCGACGGTAAAGCCCGTGAGCGGACTTTTGAGCGTCAGCTCCGCAATCATCGCCTGTACCTGGGCTCTGGACGCTTCCAATGCCTCGATCCCATCTTTAAGCGCCGCGATCCCCTCGCGCATCGCATCGAGCGACTTCTGGGCGGCGATCGCATCGGAGAGGTCGCTTTTGGCGATGGCAACGGCCTCTTCGAGCTGACGCTTCTTGTCGAGCAGTCCGGCCAAGGTATGGCGGTCGACGTCGTATTTGAGTTCCATCTCTTCGAGTTTGCGTTTTTGAATCAACATTTGCGCATAAAGCTTTTTCGTCCTCTCCAGGTCGCGCCTGTCCTGTTCGACCAGCGATCGCTGTGAGGCGATGGCCCGTCCGAGTTCCAGCAATTGACTCTGGCGACTCTTCAGCGCCGCTTTCGCTTTTTCAAGCAACTGCGGAATCTTCGTTTC
This sequence comes from Hydrogenimonas sp., assembly GCA_030826715.1. Lineage (GTDB taxonomy): Bacteria > Campylobacterota > Campylobacteria > Campylobacterales > Hydrogenimonadaceae > Hydrogenimonas. Next base: position 1,149 of record JAUUDL010000137.1, read on the forward strand.
GTTGATGCCAAGCTCTATCTTTTTGGCCTGAAGCTCTCTTTTTTTGGCAGCTATCTGTTTACCGAGGCTCTCTTCCTGTTTTTCATACTCCCGGCTCGTGAGTCTGGCCACCACCATGCCTTTGGTGACGGGCACGCCGTCGTCGACGAACATTTCGGCGATGCGCCCAGGATATTTGGTGTTCAGGTTGATCAGGTCACCGTCGATGCGGCCCGTGCCCTCCAGCAGATTGGACGGCAACTCCTTAGGATGGAGTTTGGCATAGATCATCGCACCGGCGATGACGAAAAGGAGCAGTACCACCGCCCCGAGCCAATACTTTTTCAATATCTTCACACCGCCTCCTTTTTCTAGACGCCCAGCACCTTCAGCGCGCCCCGCACGACCGGGGTGACCGTCGCCTCGACCGCTTTGTGCATCCTCAGCGGATGAAGCATCATCTTGATCGCCATACTGTACGGGTAATACTTTTTGGCCATATCGCCCACCTGTTTATGAAACGCCTCGAACGCTTCGGGATCGAATTTTCTATCATGGCGTGTTTCGTAGATGGCCTGGAAACCCATTTTGATATCCTCGCCGTCGGCCTCCTTGAGGCGCTGGACGATCACGCTCAGGACCGCCTTTCTCCCGCGATGCTCCTTCTCGTTGTAGATCTTGTAGTAGCGGTCGAAATAGCTGTAATGGTTCACTTCGTCTCTGTAGATGAAGTGGCACAGTTTCGCCAGCTGCGGTTCGCCAAGATCGGTGGCGTAACTCTCCAGCGCCCGGTAGAGGGTGGAGGTCCCGGTTTCTACGATCATTCTCGCGACCATCTCGAGCGCCTGGGATGGCTGGAGCGCTTCGAGGTTGCACATCGGCAGATAGAGCTGCAAAAAGCGCTCGTACGCTCTCTCCCATGGGAACTCGGGCCATACATGCTCCACGAAAGCCCGCAACGCCTTGCCGTGCTGCACCTCCTCTTTCTCCCATGTCGTCGTCAGCCACGCCACCGCTTCGGGATTGTCACGGTAATATTCGGCCAGATTCATCGCATAGGTTTCGGATGTGATCTCGATAAACGAAGCGATTGTGAGCATCGTAAAGAGAAAATCGTTCTCTTTGATTCGTTCGACGTCGATCGCGTCATAATCGATATCTTTTCTGTAATCCCATTTGGGCATCGAATCGATCCTTTTTACCTTTTCTCTTCGAGCGCTTTTTTGGCCCCTTCTACCGCCCCTTCGTAGGCGCCTTTCGCGATACGGATGATCTTTTCGGCAAATTCGGACGCCTTTTCGCTGAGTGATTCGGACTCCTCCTTCGCTTTCGTTTTCAAATCCAGCGCTTTCTGTTCGAGTTCGAGCGCCCTGCGTTTGATCGTAGTTTCGGCTTTCTCTTCCATCTCTTTGGCAGCCTCTTTGAAGCCTTCGGCGGCGTTTTCGAGTTGATCGGCGAGTCGCATACGCTCCTCTTCGGCTTTCAGCTTGAGTTTGAGCATCTCGTAGTCGATCGCCGAAAGCCTCTCCTGTGCCGTTTTTTCGATAGCGCCGATGATGCCGTTGAGCGTCTCTTCGATCTCTATCTCCTTGACATACCCCTTGACCTTCAACCCCAGCAGAATCTGCTGCGCCGTCTTTTTGATCTCTTCAACACTCGCTTCCGATTTCTCGAGAGCCTCTTTCATGGTACTCTCGATCGTTTCTCGGATCTTTTCCGCACTCTCCTGCCCACTCTCTTTGAGCGCCTCGATCTTTTGTATCATCTCTGTTTTGATTTTTTCTGCATCCATCTTCTATCCTTTCTGTTTTATTTTTGTTCCAAGCTTTTTTCAGCAAGCACTCTTCCGGTCTCGATCACTTCGTAGGCTTTGTGGAAATCGAGCGCTCCACACACATCCTGGGGAATCTCGATCGTCAGATCGGGCGGATATCCCCCGAGCCGGTAGCCCACGAGGGTCTTTTGCATCGATTCGATCGTCATATCGATGATATCGAAAAGATGATAAGGTTCACTTTCTTTCTCTTCATTCGTCTGCGTTTCGAACCACTGCCTGGCTCTGGCGATAATTTCGGATGCGATCTCGTCGAGCTTCGACTCCTTGAGGCGAACCTCTTCTGGCATATCGATCTTTGGCGCAGGCTCGTCTCCAAAGAGGCTCACGGCGATCGTCATATCGCTGTACGTAGCCATCGTGGGCGCCACCGGCAATGGGTTGAGCGCCCCGCCGTCGACAAGCAGCATCCCGTCCATTTCGACCGGCGTGAAAAACGAAGGAATCGAAATCGAGGCGCGAATCGCTTCGAGCAGATCCCCTTTTTGAAACCACACCTCCCTGTTTCGCCTCAGATCGGTCGCGACGGCCGTATAGGCGATCGGCAGATCCTCGATCCGGATATCGCCGAGTATCTCTTTGAGTTTGTGCAGCACCTTGTCACCGCGCACCATGCCCCGCCTGTCCCAGCTGAAATCAAGCAGCGCCATCACATCCAGGGCATCCAGGCCCAGGACCCACTCCTTATACGCCTGCAGTTTCCCGGCGGCGTGCAGCCCGCCGATCAGCGCCCCCATCGACGCGCCGCTGATACAGACAATCTCGTATCCGCGCCGCTCCAGCTCTTCGATGACGCCGATATGGGAGTAGCCCCGTGCACCGCCGCTGCCCAGTACGAGCGATATCTTTTTGCGGCCGGCTTTTTTCATCTGCTTATCCTTGCGCTCTCCTGGATACCAGTCAGGAAGCGTTCGAAGACCTCTTCGGCCTTCTCTTCGAGTTCGCCGCCGAAATTCAGCCAGTATTCGATGTATCCCATTGTCGCCGCATTGAAGAGGTAGGCTGTCTTCATATAGTTGGACGTTTTAAGCGGCGTGTTGAGCGCCAGTTTTTCAAACTGTTCGGCCAGGAATTCGTAGATTGGAGAGGCGGGGTTCTCCTTTTTCACGTTCATTTTCACAAAAAAGAGAGGGTCGCCGATCACCGGGTCTTCCAGCGCTTTACGTTTGGAGGCGAAAGTGGCGAATTTATGCTGAATGAAAAGCACCAGACACTGGCGGGGATCGTCGATATCTTTGCACGCTTCGGTGATCTGCCGATGGAATTTGACGATCTGATGGGAGACATAGGCGAAAAAGAGCGCCTCTTTGGAAGGAAAATATTTGTAGAGCGCCCCGACCGAAATGCCGACGGCTTTGGCGATATCCTGCATCTTTGGCTCCGTAAAGCCAGCCTTTTCGAAGTAGTCGGAAACGGCATCGAGAATCAGTTCTCTTTTGGTTTCCAGGACCTTTTGGCGAATTTTATGTTTCATATTTTTATTATGGCTCATGGAGACAATGATAAGCCATTTTTGCTTAAGTAAGAATGAATTAATACTTTTGTGAATATAATTCACTATAGTCAAGCTTCCAAGGATCGTCATGTCGAAAAAATTCGGTTCACTCTTACTGATCGTGATCGTCGTCACACTGTTGATTGTCGGTTACCGATATATCCACTTCCGTACCGCCAACGCCGTCAGCGATGCCGCTTTCATCAGAAGCGACAGATTGGCGACGCTCGCGTTCAAGGTTGGCGGAAAGGTGGCCTCGATGGCCAAATCGTCCAACGAGCCGGTCACGAAGGGGGAACTTCTCGCGCAAATCGACCCGGTGGATTTCCTCACCGCCAAAGCCCAGACAGCGCACCGTCTCAAAGCGTTGGAAGAGAAAATCGAAGCGGCGTCACTGCGGAAAAAACGGCTCGAAAAGGTGTTGAAGCTTCAAAGCGATATCGCGGGCAACGATGTGAACGCCATGCATCAAAGTATCGACTCGACGGCTTTAAAAATCGCATCGGCCAAAGTGCGCCTGGCCAAACTCCAAAAGGATAAGGCACGGTTCGCCGATCTTCTGGCCAAACGGTTGATCGAAAGTGAAAAGTATGAAACCGTCAAAGCGGAATACGATGCGCTTTCGAAAAATATCGAAGCGATGCAGATGGCGCTCAATGCGCAGAAAGAGAACCTTAAAAAAGCGCAAAACGGCCTGAGGCTCTCCAGAGTCAACGAAAAAGAGATCGCGGAGCTGACCAAAACCATTTCGTCCATGCAAGAGGAGCGCAACGCGCTGCACAGTGCGATCGAAGATCTAAATCACAAAATCGCCGATACCAGGCTCTACGCCCCCTTTGACGGCATCGTCGCCAAAAAGTTCTTCGACGCGCCCAAAGTGGTCAAAAAAGGCTCCCCCGTCTATGCGATCACCGACCCCAGGGCCCTCTATTGCGAAGTGCTGCTTTCAGAAAAGAAGATGAAAGGGGTCGAGCCCGGCAACCGCGTCGAAATCACCGTCGATGCCCTCGAAGGCAAAAAGTTTGAAGGGGAAGTCGAGTCCATCGCCCCCACCTCCGCATCGACCTTCAGCCTGGTGCCCCGGGACATCGCCAGTGGGGACTTCACCAAACTCGATCAACGTTTCAACGTCCGGATCAAACTTAAAAAGTCCGAAGGCCTGCGTGCGGGAATGGGTGCAACCGTCGCGATTGAAAGAAAAGGTCATTAGAGGTCATTTTAGTCATTAAGGGGATTGGCGTTATGAGTCGTTTGGGATCTTTGAAAGTTTATAAGAATGCTCTTGTTTTGAGTGAAAAGGCATGGCAGATATATTCAAAGATGCCTTCACATCTTAGATATGACATGGGCTCACAATTTTTAAGATCTATCGATTCTATCGGAGCCAATGTGGCGGAAGGATACGGAAGATATCATTATAAAGATAAGATCAAATTCTATTACAACGCTCGAGGATCCTTATGGGAGTCCAAACATTGGCTTTATCTTCTCAATAAACGTAAAATTATCGAAAAAAGTTTATACGATGAGTGCATGGAGTTAATCAATTTGACTGGATTTCAGTTAAACCAATTCATAAAAAGTACAGGGAAGAATCATGAGGTAACGCCCTCAAATGACCATTAATGACGTGGCGCAAGCCACAGTAATGACCTCTAATGACTCGAAGAAAGGAACCTATCCATGGCATTAGCAGCCGAAGATACAACGCTCCAGGGTGGCAAAAAACCCTGGGATATTACTCCGGGTGAACGGGCCATCTTCTCCATCATCGTTATGGCCGGAGCCTTCATGGCGATTTTGGATACGACGGTGGTGGATGTCATCGTTCCCAAGCTCACCCACCCCTTGAATGACGCGGAAAATGATGATCGCTTCGAGCGAATCGGAGACGCCGCAGAAAAAAGAGGCCACGGTAAAGAGGGCCACCCCGCCCAGAAAGACCGCTTTGGCGCCGAAACGTTTGATCAGATATTCGGTGACCAAAAGCGCGATCG
>JAUUDL010000150.1 GCA_030826715.1 Hydrogenimonas sp.
CGCCGCACGGTTTCGACGATGGCGTGTGAGAAGATGGCGAACCGGATATCGTTGTCGCCGTATCCTTCACCCGCGGGACCGTAGATCTCGTCGCGGTCGCACAGGGTCGGATTGTAGACGAAGAGAACTTCCAGCCCATCGTGTTTGGCATGGAAGAGTTCGACATCGTACTCCACGCCACCCAGATCGAGTGAGAAACGCTCGCCTGTGGGGACGATACCGAATCGATCCTTGTCGATAAACCGATACAACGGCATGATCGCGGTCGTCTCTATCTTTTCGTGTAGAGCCCTGGGCAGCGCGGAGGCCATATCGGCCAGCCCTCCGCTTTTGGCGAACGGAAATATCTCCGCCGCAGCGAACAGAAGTTTCGTCTCTTTCATGAAAGCTCCTCGATACTGTTTCGAAGCAACCTCGCCGCTTCGTCGGGATCGACGGGATTGATCTTGACACCGCTGGAGAGTTCAAATCCCGCCAAGCGATAAAGACGCGGGACGATTCGCACGGCGACGCGCCACATCGCACCGGTATCGTCGAAAAAATCTTCCGTTTGTGCATTTTTCTGCATCGCGGGCGTATTGAACAGAATGTTGAAGTCGAATTCTCCCAACTGGTCGTAGAGCGCGTCGATCGCACGCTTCATCATCTCTCCGAGGTCATCGAGCGCATCGTCACCCAGATCGTGCAGCGATGCGCGTGACTGCTTGCACACGATCATCACTTCGAAAGGAAATGTCGAGGCGTAGGGGCACAGTGCGACGAACGCCTCGTTTTGGGCCACGATCCGCTTTTCATATTGCAGTTCCATATTCAAAACGCTCTCGAAAAGTGAATGGGCGTGGGTTTTGTAGAAGCGATGGGCATGCTGCAGCAGCTGTACCTGCCGGTGCGGAAGCACGGCCAAGGCGATCAGCTGGGTGTGCGGATGGGGCTGTGTGGCCCCGGCATAGTGTCCATGGTTCTTGAAAAGCGACATGTAGACGAGCCGAAGATCGTTTTTCAGGTCGTTGAGGCGCTCACGGAGAGTAAAGAGCCAGTTGAAATACTCCTCCTGCTTCCATGCATCCATTCGCACCAGGTGTCTGGGCGTATCGATGATCACTTCATGTGCCCCAAACCCGTTCCACTTCTCATAGACGCCAACCTCTTCGGTTTTCCACGGTGTTTCGATCTGGACCGCTTTGTAGAGGTTGGGGACCACACGCGTCTTCCATCCCGGCTTGTCCGGTTCGTTGTCACGGATCGCGAAAATTTCGTGCGGGGTCAGATACTCTTTGCCTTCGCAGAAGGGGCAACTCCTCTGACTCTCGACTTCAAACGCTTCCATAGCCGAATCGTCGGAGCCGCCCCTGAAGCAATCAGGTCGCCTCAACCTCTCCGGCGCGATGAGGGCGTAGTCGTCGTGAAGCAGGTCGTAGCGGATGTCAGACATCGTCCACCCTCAAAGCGCCTGCCAAACGCATCGATCGGGAGAAGGGGACCACGACCATCAGGCTGATACCCTGTGTCGTGAGCTCGAAGCCCTCTTCGCTTTGCGAAACGGTCTGCAGCGCCACGGCAAACAAAGTGAAGTAATGATCGAGTTCGAAAAGGATTTTTTTGCCGGTATAGTCATCTTCGAGCGTAAAACGCCTGAGCTCGCAGAGCTGTTGCTCTTTGAAAGGTTCGCCGTTGAGTTTGAGATTGGCGATATCGGCGAAGTGGAAATTGAACTCCAGGCCGTAATCGTAAATGTGCCTGCTTTCGCTTTTGAGTTCGATCACAAATTTCATACCGTTCTCGAGCATCGTGTACTGCTTTTGCAGACGTGACGGGTAGGCGGTGTCGTCGTAGATACCCCCGTTTCGAACGAAAGTGATCCCTTTTTTCCCGCTCACCATCTCGAAAGGCTGATTGGCGAAATCGGAAAACTCCCTGAAACTGCAGCGACGGAACGATTCGAGATCGAGGGAGTGGTCGCTGATGTGATCGACGAAGGAGTTTTTGACGTACCAGTCGTAGACCAGCGCCCTTTTGAGCTCTTCGCTGACGGTATGGGCCGCGGTATGGATCGTGCTGATCCCCTCTTCGGGTTCTGTGTGCGATTCGGCCGCCTCCGCCTGCTCGAGGATCTTTTGATGATAAGCCTCTTTTCGCCTGGTCAGTACATTCTGGAAATTGAAAAGCGACGCTCTGTCGTCGAACTCCACCATCTGACCGCCGTAGCGGCTGTCGAAACGGACGATCGTCTTTTTGCCGACATACTTGGCTTCATCGTATCCGTTCATGTCGATGTCGCCCGTCTCCAGCGCACCCGCTCTTTTGTAGCGCATATTTTCGCACATGATCAGGTATCGGTAGGCGTTGTCGCGGAGATTGGGCAGGTAGAGGCCGCCGAAAACCCCATGCCAGAAGACGTCGTTGGTCTGGAGCCTAAAAAGTGCGTCTTCGTACTCAGGTCTCTTTATCGCCGCTTTGGAACACTCGATCATCCGTTTGTGAAGCCGGTTGGACTCATCGTATTTGACGAAGAAGTTCTTCCAGATCCCGCCTTTGAGAAACTTCTTTCCCTCGTTTTCGAAGCGCTCGAATCCCATCTCGTTCTTCATCGATTCGAGTTTGATCGCATCGTCGGCTTTGAGGCTCCACTCCCCCATTTCGTAGTAGGAGACGTTGGGAAGGTAGGCGATCCCTTTGGCACGGTTGTTGGCAAGATAGTCACAATAGTGTATCGGTTCGATCTCTTCGTCCGAAAGCACCGCCTCGACGAACGATCGGAGCCATTCATTGTCATAGACCCACTCGTGGGTGCCGGGCCACATACCGAATTTTTCGGCATCGTCGAAGATGATCGCCGCATCACCCGGCACTTTTCGGCACGCCTTGATCGCCTCGAGCGCCGTCTCGACCGGTTTGAACGGAAGGGTGTAACGCAACGACTGGGATATCGGGAAAAGGGCGATCTTTTCACCGCCCTCTTCGCTGAAGTAGTATCCTCCCAGCTGCTCCTTTTCGAAACCCGCCGCGATAAAATGATAATCGTCCACCAAAGCGTAACGCACATCTTCTGCCGTCATGTCGGGGATGATGCCAGACTCCCATACCCGCTCGGTCAGCCAGAGTCCCTGCGGGCGCTGTCCGAAATGCTCTTGGATAGCAGTAGAGAGTTTGCCAATCTGGGCGCGCCGGTCACAAGAAGGTATCGCGCTGAGCACCGGTTCGTAAAAACCGGCCGTCAGCCACTCGATCGCCCCTTTTTCGCTGAGATCACGCATATGTTCGAACGTTTCGGGAAAATCGCTCCGGATCTTTTCGAGCAGCCACCCACTGCAGTGGACGCCCATTTTGAATGCCGGGTAGTCGCGCATCGTCTTGAAAAAGGGATGGTAGCAGCTCTCTACGGCGCGCGTGACGGCTTCGTCGAGATTGTCGACCGGTTGATGCATATGTACCCCAAAAAGCAGGGCCGTTTTCTGTGGTTTCATTCTTTATCCTTTAAACAAACCAGTTTTCTGAAAAATCTTCGGTCAGGTCGATCTGAAGTTCCGAAACACCCGGCAATGTTTGAACGATCGTCCCCTCGATCGCCGCCTCGATGCGAAGATGTATCTTTTTCAAAGTACCGAAAATTCTCTTGGCGATCGCGATCTCGACGATATCCTCCGCCGCCGCGGCGATGTCGCCCTCTATCGGAAGCTGGGTCATGTCGATCGGAATCGAATCGTCCATCTCATCGACGAAAATGGTGAGTGTCCCATCTTTTTTGAGCTCGGTGAGGTCGCCGTCCAACCGAAGATAGATATGCGAGGCATCCTCTCCCCAATAGATTTTTTCGATCGGCCCACGCACCCGGTCCATCGTAGAAAAGAGACGGCTTTCGTCGATCATACCGCTGCCGAGCCATTCGAAAAAGGAGTCGGCGCGCCCGTTGATGGTCGGCGTGATCGGGAATTTCGGCTCGCTGATGAGGGCGCGCAGCTCTTTCTTCCCCGCGATCGGGACGAAGAGGTTCGCCGGCGGCGCCACCTTCATCAGGCGGTAGATTTCGATCAGATGGTGTCTGAAAAGTTCGTCGAACTCCTCGATATATTCGGTGTAGTGGTCATCGCCGTACCACCAGAACCAGTCCGAACACTCTGCGGCGAGAAAGTGGTCGAGAATGCGATTTTTGACTGTCTCGTCCAGTGTCGGTTCATGCCGCATGTAGTCTCTCCGTGTCTGAAAGATCCGCTCCCATGCCGCATTTTTCTGCGGATGCCCGACCCATGTGTCAAACGTTCCGTAGATCCATGAACCCGGATGGAGCCTGGGCAGAGAAATCATGGGTTTTTGGGCCGTTTCGTCCATCGTGACGGTTTGGCACCACGGTGTCTGCGCCAGTCGGGCGTAGAGTGTCTCGAAAAAATCGAAGGCGTTGTTGGGATAAAACTCCCACGCGTTCTCCCCGTCAAGTATGACCGACACCGCGGCATTCTCGTAGTTTTTGTCGATCGATTCGAGGTGAGCCATGAAGTCGTCTACCGCTTCGGATGGCTCTTTGAAACGATAGGTGAAACCGATCAGGTCGCTAAGCGCGTGGTCTCTGAAGGCGATATGCACACCGTTCATCTCATGACGTTTGTAGAGGGCCCCTCTCTCGTCGCTTCCGAGCGATTTGAAAAGGATCGCCTCGTCGGTCGCGATCCATCGAAGCCCATGCTCTTTGTAGATGGCGACGCTCGCCTCGTCCACGGCCCCCTCCGCCGGCCAGAATCCGGTCGGCTTTTGCCCGAAGGTCTCCATGTAGAGCGCTTCGGCCAGCTCGACCTGTGCATGGGCATCCTCGACAAGCGGCAAAGGATTGTCGGGGATCACCGTGTTCGGATTGGATATTTTGGCATTGTTCATATCCAGAAGCAGTGGCAGAATCGGATGGTTCAGTGGCGTCGTCGAGAGTGAAATAGTGCCGATTTGGCGCAATGATGCATAGCAGGGAAGGATCGTCGGAATGAAGTCGAGAAGTGCCGACATCAGCTTTTGCTTATCCTCCTGACCGAAACCGGCGCCCCGTTCCAGCAGCTCTGAAACGATCGGCTCGTTTTGGCGCAAATAGTGGCCACACCACGCCAGCATGAAAAGCACCTCCATTTCGATCAGCTCATCGCTGCCAAGGTGCTCTTTGTGATAGAGCTCTGCATAGCGGGGAATCGGCTTGACCATCGTCTCGAACTGTGTCGTCGTGCAGATCTTGTGCACCCATGCACGCTCCTGGCTGCCCAGCGCATCGGGATCTTTCATCCACAGCGACAGGAAATGGTCGCAGGCAAACCCCTCTTTTTCATAGAGTTTCAGCTGCGAAATCAGTGGAGGCGTGATGTTGAAGCTCGATTTGATGCCGGGGTGGCGTGAGACCATCCACGGCATATCGTAGTAGTCCTTGATCGCATGAAGAAAGACCCACGGCATGCGCATCGACCCTGTCGCGTCGCGGTAATCGGGTTGATGCATATGCCAAAAAAACGAAATTTCCGTCATCAGCGTGACTGCATCCAACTGTTGATCAGTTTGCTGTATTTTTCATGCAGCTTTTCACCACTTTTTTCATCGGATGCCTGGATATAGAGATTGAGATAGTCGCCGTATTGGTCGGGAATCATCAGCACCCAATCGGTCTTGTTCTCCCAAATTTTTACGCCGTCGATCGTCGAACTCTTTTTGTCTTTGGCATATTCGAGGAATTTACGCATCATCGTTCCCTTCATCGCCTGCGGGCACGGAATGCGGCATGTATGGTAGAAATATTGCACCAATCCCTTGGCGATCTCGGAGAGTTTTTTCCCGTGCCGTGAAAGCAATTCCATGATTTTCAGTGTCGCATACATCGCATCCCGGTGATAAGAGAACTCGGTGAAGGCGTAATTGCCGTCGATCGTCGCGATCAGATCAAACTTTTCGAAGGTGGAGACTTTGAAGTTGGCGTATCGTCCACGCTTGATCAGAAGATGCTCGAACTTGTCGTCCATCAGATCGGGTGCCCATGTGGGCAGGAAGACACGCATCTTTTTCTCCTGTGATGCGGCCTCGAGATTCATCAACTCCAACACCGCCATCAACGCATCGACTTTATCGAGTATCTCGCCTTTGTCGGTCACCAGCGTCAACCGCTGCCCGTGTGGATAGATCATCACACCCATCGAAAGCTGCAAACTCTTCACGATCGTGGAAAGATCCTGCTTCGATTTGTTTTTGTGATGCTGGATGTTGTTCAGTTTACGCGGATCGGCATAGGCATTGAGCATGATATTGTCGATCTGAAGGTCGGTCATGACATAGGGAAGCACATCTTTGGTTATTCCGTACATCAGATCGACAGCCACTCTGAACCCACCCTCTTTGACGATATGATGGTCGATGGCGCTCTCGATCGCGTTTTTATAATTATGGCACTCGTCGTTACGATAGAAATCGCTGTCGTGAATCTTCCCGATCTGCGTATAGTCCACGCGTCTGAAATCCTCTTTGAAAAAGCTCTTCTCGACCGATTTGGCGCTGTTGGTGCTGAGCCGAAGCCCCTCTTCGGTATAGAGCGTGATCTCGATGCTCGCCGGATCGCTGAGACTCTTTCTGAAATAGGCTCCTCCCATCACATCGGGACTATTTGCGATATTAAAGCGCAGCACCGCCGGCGGCACGGCACGCAGGTCGATCACGTCGACACCGGTTGCCAGCAATCCGCCGACAAAGGCACGCTTGATCATACGCGGGCTCTTGTCGTAGTCGCGTCCCACGATTACTTTTGCGCCGACAGGAAGCTGCGATCCGAACGCTTCTCCGATCTTGCACGCCATGTCGCAACTGATTTCGATATTGCTCTTTCCATTGATGCTGCCATTTTCGAAGAGGGCGTTTTTGTAGCGTGTACCCCAAACGACGTTGTTGTTGACGATCGCGGCCGGTTCGATCTCCTTGCCGGGCCAGACGGTGACATCCTGCTCGAAAGTCGCCAGTTTGCCCACATAGCACCCTTCGGCCAGAATCAGGCCCGCTTTTGCGGTTACGGCGTCGCCGATCTTTGTATCATTACAGATAACGGCGTTGTCCATCACCACCTTTTTACCCATCTCGATATCGTGCCACAACAC
>JAUUDL010000016.1 GCA_030826715.1 Hydrogenimonas sp.
AGTAAAAAGTGGGTGAGATACTCAAGTGGCCAACGAGGGCAGACTGTAAATCTGCTGGCTTTCGCCTTCGGAGGTTCGAATCCTCCTCCCACCACCATGATTTGTCTTGAAACGATGCGGGAGTAGCTCAGTTGGCTAGAGCATCAGCCTTCCAAGCTGAGGGTCGCGGGTTCGAGTCCCGTTTCCCGCTCCATCGATTCTGGGAGCTGAAATATTTTGATTCTTCAATTGGTTTCACCCTGATATTCACTCCTGGTTACAACAGATCCGATATGCCCAGATAGCTCAGTGGTAGAGCACTTCCTTGGTAAGGAAGAGGTCGGCGGTTCAATCCCGCTTCTGGGCTCCACGGCATTTTTTCTATTAAAGCCCCATATTATGGGTATGGAAAGAGTGTATCGGAACGATAAACGCAATTTGGCAATAATTTTGGTATAATACGCACGCAAAATGAGGCAGGGTGCCTCTGTAAACACACTTTCGAGCCTGTTTGCAGAGGTACCCTATTTTAATTCTTATACGGAGGACACTATGGCTAAGGAAAAATTCGAACGAACCAAGCCGCACGTTAACATCGGAACCATCGGTCACGTCGACCACGGTAAAACTACACTGACTGCAGCGATCACTGCGGTTCTCGCTACCAAAGGCGAAGCTGAGTTGATGGACTACGATCAGATCGACAATGCGCCGGAAGAGCGTGAGCGCGGTATTACTATTGCAACATCTCACGTCGAGTATGAAACCGACAAGCGCCACTATGCGCACGTCGACTGCCCCGGCCACGCCGACTACGTCAAAAACATGATTACAGGTGCCGCTCAGATGGACGGCGCGATTCTCGTCGTTTCTGCTGCGGATGGCCCGATGCCTCAGACTCGTGAGCACATCCTTCTCTCTCGCCAGGTCGGTGTACCCTATATCGTCGTATTCATGAACAAAGCGGACATGGTCGACGACGAAGAGCTCCTCGAGCTGGTCGAAATGGAGGTTCGCGAACTTCTCGACGAATACGATTTCCCGGGTGATGACACACCGGTCGTTGCAGGTTCTTCACACAAAGCACTCGAAGAGGCGAAAACAGGAACACTCGGCGAGTGGAGCGAAAAGATCCTCGAGCTGATGGATGCCGTTGATGAGTATATCCCGACACCTGAGCGTGAAACGGATAAAGATTTCCTGATGCCGATCGAAGACGTCTTCTCTATTTCAGGTCGTGGTACCGTTGTGACCGGACGTATCGAGCGCGGTAAAGTATGCGTTGGCGACGATATCGAAATCGTCGGTATCCGTGACACGCAAAGCACGAAAGTCACAGGCGTTGAAATGTTCCGCAAAGAGATGGAATGCGGCGAAGCCGGCGACAACTGCGGTGTTCTGCTCCGTGGTACGAAAAAAGACGAAGTCGAGCGTGGTATGGTTCTTTGTAAGCCCGGTTCGATCACACCTCATACGCAGTTCGAAGCTGAAATCTACGTTCTGACCAAAGAGGAAGGTGGACGCCATACACCGTTCTTCAACGGATATCGCCCGCAGTTCTACGTTCGTACGACAGACGTCACCGGTGCGATCACGCTGCCGGAAGGTACAGAAATGGTCATGCCTGGCGACAACGTCAAAATCACTGCCGAACTCATCGCACCGATCGCGATGGAAGAGGGAACACGCTTCGCGATCCGCGAAGGTGGACGTACTGTCGGCGCCGGTGTCGTTTCCAAAATCATCAAGTAACGTACGACGAAACCAGAGGCGGTTGTCACGACCGCCTCTTTTAAGGATAAACCACTATGAGAATCAATATAGGACTCAAGTGCAGCGAGTGTGGTGAAATCAACTACACGACAAGCAAAAATACAAAAACTCATACCGAGAAATTCGAGACGAGAAAGTATTGCCCACGCTGCAACAAACACACCATTCACAAAGAAGTGAAACTCAAAAGCTGATCCCGCAAGGGACCCGGCTTTTTTTAAAGGGCAGTAGCTCCAATGGTAGAGCATCGGTCTCCAAAACCGAGTGTTGGGGGTTCGAGTCCCTCCTGCCCTGCCACGTTAAGGAAAAACAAACCATGGAAAAATTGATCGATTATGTCAACCATGCAAAAATAGAACTATCCAAAGTCATTTTTCCGACCAAAATGCAGGTTCGACAGGCTTTTTTTGCGGTCTTTCTCGTCGTGACGGTCGTATCTCTCTTCCTGGCATTGATCGATCTGATCATGTCGGCATCGCTCTCCGCGCTCATATAAGTAAGGATGTACTATGGCAGCTAAATGGTATGCAATACAGACCCACGCGGGCAGCGAGCAGAGTGTCAAACGTGCGATCGAAACGATGGCCGAACAGCTCGGACTTCAGGACAAGATCGAAGAGATTGTCGTCCCGACCGAGGATGTGATCGAAGTCAAAAACGGCAAGAAGAAAATTACGGAGCGATCGCTCTATCCGGGATACGTCTTCGCGAAGATGGATCTCGACACCGATCTTTGGCACAAGATCCAATCGCTTCCGAAGGTGTCACGTTTTATCGGTGAGTCGAAAAAGCCGACACCGCTGAACGAAAAAGATATCAAAAATATATTGGATAAAGTCGAAAACAGAGCTGCACCAAAACCGAAAATCTCTTTTGAGCCCGGCGAGATGGTGCGTATTGTCGAAGGACCTTTCGCCAACTTTACGGGTATGGTGGAAGAGTACGATCTTGAGCATGGAAAATTGAAGCTGAACGTCTCGATCTTCGGTCGAAGCACGCCGGTGGAGATTCTCTATTCGCAAGTCGAAAAAATTATTTAATCTCATAAAGAAGGATAGGCAATGGCAAAGAAAGTCGTCAGCGAATTCAAATTGCAAATTCCTGCTGGGAAGGCGAATCCGTCTCCGCCAGTAGGTCCCGCGCTCGGTCAGCGTGGTGTCAACATTATGGAGTTCTGTAAAGCGTTCAACGAAAAGACCAAAGACATGATGGGTTACAACATTCCCGTCATTATTACGGTCTATTCGGACAGAAGCTTTACCTTCATCACCAAAAAACCGCCGGTAACCGACCTGATCAAAAAAGAGATCGGACTGCAAAAAGGTAGTGACAATCCCCTGAAAAACAAGGTTGGAAAAATCACAAAAGAGCAGATCATGAAGATCGTCGAAACGAAAATGGACGATCTCAATGCCCACGACAACGAAGCTGCCGCTCGTATCATCGAGGGAAGCTGCCGAAGCATGGGCGTCGAAGTAATCGACTAATTGATCTTTACCGCCAGATCGAAAACAGGCGGTAGCAAAAACTTTGCGGAGAAAACAATGGCAAAAAAACTTTCAAAACGAGTACAGCAGCTACTCGAAAAAATCGATACAAACAAAACATACTCTGTAGAAGAGGCGACCAAACTGGTCAAAGACCTCAAATCAGCAAAATTTGACGAAACGGTCGAACTGGCACTCAGACTCAATGTCGATCCACGCCATGCTGACCAGATGGTACGTGGTGCTGTCGTCCTTCCTCACGGTACAGGTAAAAATGTCCGTGTTGCGGTATTTGCCAAAGGGGCAAAAGCTGATGAAGCGAAAGAGGCCGGTGCGGATATCGTTGGTGCAGAAGATCTCGTCGAGCAGATTCAAAATGGAAACATCGATTTCGATATCGTCATCGCGACACCCGATATGATGGGCCTTGTCGGTAAGATCGGCCGTATTCTTGGACCGAAAGGCTTGATGCCAAACCCCAAAACCGGAACTGTTACGATGGATGTTGCGCAAGCAGTCAAGAACGCCAAAGGCGGACAGGTCAACTTCCGCGTAGACAAAAAAGGAAACATCCACGCCGGTATCGGTAAAGCGAGCTTCGATGCCGACAAACTGGCCGACAACCTCAGGGAGTTCGTTCGTGCGATCAACCGCCAAAAACCGGCTGCGGCCAAAGGACGATACATCCAAAATGCGGCACTGTCGCTGACCATGAGTCCTTCAATCAAGCTCGATACGAACGAGTTAATGGAGATCAAATAAACCAAACGCCTGTCAAGGTTTCATCTTAGACTGGAGATAGTTAGGGGCTGATGCTTAAACGGCCAGGAGCCGCCCTTCTTGAAGTCTCAGTCGGAAAGGAGGAAAAATGACCCGTAAAGAAAAAGAAGAGCTGGTAGCGAAACTTTCCGATGCCTTCTCTCAAGCCAATGCTGTCGTTATCTGCGATTTCAAAGGGATGACAGTTCCCGAAATCGAAGCATTCCGTAAAATCGGTTACGAAGCGGGACTCGGCACACGTGTCGTTAAAAACACGCTGGCTGAAATCGCATTCTCGAACGCCGGAATCGAAGGGCTCAAGCTTGAAGAGACCAATATGGCTGTCTGGGGGGAAGATCCTATCGCCACGGCCAAAGCGGTTGCGAATTTCGCCAAAGCGAACAATAAATTTGTCATCAAGGGCGGAGCGATCGACAAGCAGGCCGTCGATGTGGCGAAGATCGAAGAGTACAGCAAACTCGCAGGTCGCGAAGAGCTGCTTGGAATGCTGCTTTCTGTCTGGACGGCACCGTTGCGAAACATGGTCGCAGGTCTCGACAATCTGGCCAAGAAAAAAGAAGAAGAGGCTGCGTAAAAGCAGTGAGAAGATTATGACGGTCAATCCGTCGTTCACTATGATTAACAACTATGCTAAGAGGAGATACAGATGGCATGCACAAAAGAAGAATTGTTTGAATATATCGAAGGCTTGACCGTTCTTGAACTGAACGAACTGGTCAAAGAATTTGAAGAGCGCTTCGGCGTCTCTGCAACACCAATGGTCGTAGCAGGCGCAGCTGGCGGCGAAGCTGGTGGCGCCGCTGAAGAGCAGACAGAATTCGACGTTATCCTGAAAGATCCGGGTGCGAAGAAAATCAACGTCATCAAAGTCGTTCGTGCCGCAACAGGCCTTGGGCTCAAAGAGGCCAAAGAGGCTGTCGACAACGCTCCTACCACTATCAAAGAGGGTGTCAGCAAAGAAGAGGCTGAAGAGCTCAAGAAGCAGTTCGAAGAAGCCGGCGCTACCGTCGAAATTAAATAACATATTAAAACAAATATTTAAAGGGGAAGGACAACCTTCCCCTAATCCGTTTTGTACTACACTGATAGGCTCTAATTGCCGCTTACCGTATCAGATCTTGATACTTCCCGACGCAACACACTACTGAATGAGGTCTTAGCCCATGCTTAACAATCTTAAATCAGGAAACCGCTTACGCGTTGATTTTGCAAAAACCCCCCAGGAAATCGATGTTCCGAACCTTTTGCAGCTTCAGCAAAGCAGTTATGAAAACTTTTTGATGATCAATGAAAAAGATCGTTCCGACAGTGGAATTGAACATGTTTTCCGATCTATCTTCCCCATCCATGACCCACAGAACCGGTTGACACTCGAATATGCCGGCAGTGAGATCAGCAAGCCGAAATATACGGTGCGCGAGTGCATGGAACGCGGCCTGACCTATGCCGTCTCATTGAAAATGAAAGTGAGACTGACATTGTGGGAACGCAATGACAAGACAGGTGAGAAAACCGGTGTCAAGGATATCAAAGAACAGGCGATCTTCGTCCGTGATATCCCGCTGATGACCGATCGAACTTCATTCATCATCAATGGCGTGGAACGTGTCGTCGTCAACCAGCTGCCCCGAAGCCCCGGTGTCATCTTCAACGAAGAAGAAGCCGCCACAGGAGGAAACAAACTTCTCTACACCGCCCAGATCATCCCTGACAGAGGGTCATGGCTCTATTTCGAATATGACGCCAAAGACATTCTCTATGTACGCATCAACAAGAGAAGAAAGATTCCCGTCACTATTCTCTTCAGAGCGTTGGGCTACAACAAGCAGGATATTCTCAAACTCTTCTATCCTCTGATGGAGATCCGCGTCAAGAACAACAAATTCCTCATGCCGTTCAAACCCGAAAATTTCGCCGGACGCGTCGAGTACGACGTCAAGGACGAAGAGGGCAATCTGATCATCGCGGCCGGTAAGCGACTTTCGGCCAAACGTGCCAAAAAACTGGTCGAAGATGGCCTCAAATGGGTCGAATATCCGGTCGATACGCTGATCGAACGGCATCTGGCCGAGCCGATCATCGATCAGGAGAGCGGCGAAGTTCTCTTTGATACGCTGACGCAGCTCGATGAAATGAAACTGAAAAAGATCATAGATGGCGGGATCGAGTCGTTCGTCATCGCGGACGATCTAGCCCCCGGCGTGGACCGATCCGTCATCAACGCCTTCAATGCCGATCAGGAGAGTCTGAAACTTCTGAAACAGACCGAAGGAATCGAAGACGAAAACGATCTTTCGGCTATCCGTATCTACAAAGTCATGCGCCCAGGAGAGCCGGTCACGAAAGATGCGGCCAAAGCGTTCGTCAAACAGCTCTTTTTCGATCCTGAGCGATACGACCTCACGCGTGTTGGTCGAATGAAGATGAACCACAAACTGGGTGTGGAAGTTCCCGAATATGTCACCGTCATGACCGATGAAGATATCATCAAAACGGTCCAATACCTCATTCGGGTCAAGAATGGTCAGGGGCACATCGATGACCGTGACCACCTGGGTAACCGCCGTATCCGTGCGATCGGGGAACTGCTCGGCAACGAACTGCAGACGGGTCTCATCAAAATGCAAAAAGCCATTCGCGACAAGATGAGTACGATGAGCGGAAGCCTCGACGACTTGATGCCACACGATCTGGTGAACTCGAAGATGATCACCAATACGATTCTG
>JAUUDL010000058.1 GCA_030826715.1 Hydrogenimonas sp.
CACCACCTTTTTTCGCTCTTTTTGGTGTGTCTGAGGCGCAGACTCGCTCCCGGGCGTCTCGCCGCCTTCATCCTCTTCGAGAATGATCACCTCTTCGTCGGCACCGTCGGGGACGTCGGGGTCGGGGATGTTGGGCACGGTGGCGGCGATTTCGAAAAGTTTCGCTTCCAGCAGACGCAGCTCCTCCTGCATCGCGGCGATGCGCTCTTTATTCTCGGCGACCTCTTTCTGCAGGGCGCCCAGATCCTTGCCTTCGCGCTTGTACTCCCCGAAAAGCCGGCTTTTGGCGTTCTGCTGGGCCTGGGCGGCTTCGAGGCGTTTTTGCACCTCTTTCTTCTCTTCAAAGAGGGCTTTGAGCTTTTCGAGTATCTTTTCGTCGACACCGCGACGTTTCAGCGCCGCGGCAGTGGCGTCGAACTCTCTTTCAAGCTGCTTGAGATCGAGCATGGATATCCTTCGGTTGGGTAATAGGGGGTGCTCCGAAATATGGTTGGCGGAGACACCGTAAAATGCCCTATTTTACTCAAAAATCCCTTAAGGGCATCTCCAAAATCGTGCCCTTAGATATTCTCCTGCATATCATACGTCTCGATCGAAACGATGGCGGTGAAGTAGGTGAGCCATAAAATCAGCAGCACCGCGACAGGTATCAGGATGAAGGTGGCGAGTGCGAATCCCATCAGGATACCCATCCCGAGGACTACGAGCATCCAGAGTGAGACGGTGACGAAATAGTCGACGCTGAAGGCCGCTTTCCAGAAGGTGGGAGAGAAGAACATGAAGACGGCGTTGAACGCATCGCCGAACGTACGCTGGCAGAGGGCGTACCCATACACGAGTGGCCAGAGGTAACTGAAAAAGAGTGAGGTAATCAGGATAAATACGAGCGTCGGGCTGCTGAGGCCGAGAACCTGTATATAGAACTGATAGGTCTGCTCGGGGGTCGCGTTGGCCATGTTGGCGTGCTCCTCAATCAGTGTGAAGGCTTCGGTTCCTCCGGTGAGCCAGAAGATGAGGGCGGAGACGAGTGCCAGTATCAGGGAGAAGACGATGAAACCGGTGTAGTAGCCCGCCGCCGGCGAAAGAAAGCCAAATAGCATCTCTTTGGCGTCGCTCTGCGCCATCGCCCGCTTGAAGTTTTCGAGCGCGGGCGCACCTTTGGCCCGGTCGGCGACATAGTAGGCCAGGGCATACACGACGATACTCTGGAAGATCGACGCGATCCATCCGATCAGGGGGATGAACTCCAGCAGTATCAGCAGCAGCAAAATGGCGGCCACGATCGACGTGTTTTTCCAGCTTCCGCTGAGTGCGGCCCAGGTATAGGCGATCGCCGTTCGTATCGGATTGCCGGAGAGTGCGGGATCTTTGAGGATCTTCATGAATGTTTCCTTGTGCGTTTTATTTTATGTCATGCAAAGCATGAGCAAAGCCCATGCTTTGGCGGGGACTGTCCGTCCCCTGCACCCCTCTAAAGCTTCGAAATCGAAGATTTCGAGATGACATGACATAATTTTGTCATGTCAGTTCTGTTATATGAGTTAATGGAGATTCTACACAAAAACGGATTGATTTTCCCTGACCGTTGCCGTCATACCTCCTGGGGGCAGGACAATTCGACGCGGATCGTGAGTTTTTCACCCTCTTCGGTCACGTAGAAGCGGTGTTTTTTACAGTAGTTGGCGTTCATGTGGTTGGCGAGCCTGAGTGCCGCCATCTCCGCTTCCTCTTTCTGCTCGAACTGTTGGGGAAGGACCAGATCGCTGTCTCTTTTGACGCAACCGCATCTTTTTTCTATGTCGATGGTAAACATGATAAACTCCTTGTCAATCTAGGTAGGCATTGCCATGATTTGGCAATGTCATTATCCATATAATCGCTTAAAGAGCATCATGCCCGCGATAGTGGCGAGAATACATAAAACGGCATTCAGCGTCACGTTGGCCGCGGCGCGTCCCCAAAGTCCGCCCTGCAGCATCGTCACCGTTTCGAGTGAAAAGGTCGAAAAGGTCGTCAGTGCGCCGAGCATGCCGGTGATGACCAGGGCCTTTTGGTGGGGGGCGATCACCGCTTCGAAGTAGAGGGCCGCGAAACCGATGATGAAACTGCCGAGGACATTGACACTCAATGTCCCCACAGGGAAAAGCGCGGGCGAGAGTTTCTGTACCCATCCACTGATCAGAAAACGGAGAATCGCACCGATAAAACCGCCGGTACCGATGGCCAAAAGCAGTGCAGGCTGCATCTTCATTCGCCTTTTTCGAATTTGGGATGGCGGTAGTCGAGCACCTCCACATCGCTCATCGTCACGAGCCCCTCGCCGATCATGCCGTCGACCGCTTTGAGAAATGTGTCGATCTTCTCTTTGGTGTCGATCATTTCGACGATGAGGGGGAGTTTCTGCTTCAAAACCCAGATATTGAACGCGTGTAGCTCCGAATGGGCGCCGATGCCGGCGGCCGCTTTGAGCACCGTCGCGCCCGCGATGCCCGTTTTCTGGGCAGTGGAAAGGAGCGCTTCCCAGAGCGGTTTGCCCTCGAAGGTGTCTTCGTTGCTGATGTAGATGCGCAATAGTTTGCGTTTCCCGAGATAACGTTGCATGATCGATCCTTTAGGGATGGCACGAGATTTCGAACACCGCGTCGTTGGCCCGCTCCATAGTCCTGGCCGCTTCCGCGTGTGCGGCTTCGTTGCCCTTTTGTATCACTTCGTCGATCGTGGCATCGTCGAGTTTGGCACGCCGTTCGCGGATCGGTTCGAGCACCTTTTCGATACTCTGGGCGCAGATCTTCTTGCAGTCGACACATCCGATGGTGCCGGCGCGGCAGTCGGCGTCGATCTTCTGCACGACGGCATCTTCGGTGAGCGCTTTGTGGTAGTCGAACACCAGGCAGACATCGGGGTCGCCCGGATCGTTGCGGCGAACCCTCTGCGGATCGGTTTTGGCGCGGCGCAGCTTCTCCCACACCTCTTCGGGCGTATCGGAGAGGTAGATGGCGTTGTTGTAGCTCTTGCTCATCTTCCGGCCATCCAGGCCCGGTAGACGCGACGTTTCGGTCAGCATCTCCTTGGGCTCTTTGAAGACTTCGCACGCAAAGAGGTGGTGGAAACGCCGGACGATTTCACGCGTGATCTCAAGGTGCGGCTTCTGGTCCTCGCCGATGGGCACCATGTCGGCCCCATAGAGCAGGATGTCGGCCGCCTGCAGGACCGGATAGGTCAGAAAGCCCGCGGTATGGATATCCTTGTGTTCCATCTGGGAGAGCTGGTCTTTGTAGGTGGGGTTGCGTTCGAGCCATCCCAGCGGTGTGATCATATTCAAAAGGACATAAAGTTCGGCATGTTCTTTGATGGCGCTTTGCACAAAGAGGGTCGATTTGGCCGGGTCGATCCCCGCGGCGATCCACTCCTTGACCAGGTCGCGCCCCAACTCTTTGAGGTTGAGCTTGTCTTCGTAGCTGGTCGAGAGGGCGTGCCAGTCGGCGACGAAGAAGTGGCAGTCGTGGCTCTCCTGCAGAGCGACCCAGTTTTTGAGAACACCCAGATAGTGTCCCAGATGCAGTTTTCCGGTCGGGCGCATTCCGCTGACGATTCGCATATCAATCCTTGATTTTTTGACGACGATTATATCTCATGGCGGTTTTAGTTGTGTTTAACCCCATTACAAATAGAATACGAAAAGAATCTTCTCTCCAAACAAAGGAATCCTATGAATCTCGAAAAAGTCATATCGGGCTTTTTTATCATTTTGGCCTTGACGCTCAACTTCGGCTTTTTCTATGGTGATCCGACGGTGCTGGAGCAGCACAACCGCTACGAACTCTTCGCCGCGATCATCATCAACCTGATCGCCACGATCTACAAACTCGGCGACAAGACGCAGCTTGGCGCGGTGCTGCTGGCCACCAGCCTCGTGGCCGACATCCAGCTCATCGGCGCCGCATCGATCTGGGCGCTCGGCGAATATGTTACCGGTCTCAACGTCGAGACGGTCACCGCGATCATCTCCTTCTCGGGCGGTGCGCTTTTGGCCAATATCGTCTCGGTGATCCTCTTTACCGGTGACGTCCTCAAATCGAAGAGGTAGCGCGTTGCAGAACAATTCGCTCTATCTGATCATCAAGCGGATGCGTACCCCGATGTACGTGCTCGTCTC
>JAUUDL010000032.1 GCA_030826715.1 Hydrogenimonas sp.
ACAGGTCGACTGGGAGTCGATGAAAGCGGACGAGACGTTTCGGTGCGTGACGGGAATGCCGGCATAGGCGGGAACTGAAATGGCCGAGGTGACGCCCGGGATGAATTCATACGCGATTCCCCTATCTTTGAGGTACTTCGCCTCTTCCCCGCCACGGCCGAAGACCAGAGGGTCGCCGCCCTTCAAGCGTACCACGGTGTTGTGCTCGAGCGCGTTTTGATAGATCACTTCGTTGATCTGATCCTGCGGGAGTGTATGGCGCCCGTCGGCCTTGCCGACATAGACGAATTCATCCCGGTTTGGCCTCTTTCAAAATCTCCGGATTGGCCAGACGGTCGTAGATGATGACATCCGCCTCGCGCACCACACGCAGCGCTTTGACCGTCAGTAGATCGATATCGCCCGGACCGGCACCGGTGAGATAGACTTTACCCATTTTTATCCTTCGGATTTTTTATTGGTGAAAAGTTAAAAGTGAATAGTGAAAAGTTGAGGAAATTCGCTACGCTCTTTTTTATTTTTTATATTGTCCGCGCAAATGCGCGGCCCACAACCACCATTCACTGTTCACTGTTCACTGTTCTCTCACGCTCAGTGAGATAACACGACGGATCCTCCGCCCACAGATCCCCATGGATTGCCCAGGCACGGCTTCTGGAACCGCCGTTACAGATTTCCTTCACACCACAGTCACTACAGTAACCGCCGAGCTTCCTGGGGTGCTCCCGCAGTTTCGTCAGCATTTCGTTGTTTTCGTCGAGCCAGATCTGGCTGAAAGGCTTTTCGGTCATGTTTCCAAGGGTGAACGGAAAGAAAGGATCGGGCTTGACATTGCCCATCCAGTCGATATTGACCAGTTTCCTACCCGCACTGTTGCCGCCCCAGCCCTTGAGGCGTCGCACCATCTCATCCTTGAGGTGGGGATACTTTTCGGAAAACTTCTGCAAAAAGAGGATCGCGTCCATCTCCATATTGCCGGTCACGATGTCGATATCCCGCCCCTCTTCAATATACTGAAACGCCTTGTCGATAATGAATTCGACATATCGGCGGCGCTCCTCTTTGGAGATGTCGATCTTGAGGTTCTCCAACCCCCGGCCGCTGTAGACCAGATGCGAAATGTAGATCTTGTCCACTCCGATCTCTTCGGCGAGTTCGAAAATGGCGTAGAAGCTCTCCTTCGTTTCGTTGGTGATCGTAAAGCGAATGCCTGCGTTGCCGCCATGTTTCTGGATCAGGGCGATCGCGTCAAGGCTCTTGCGGTACGCCCCCTGAAGACCGCGGAATTCGTCGTGCACCTCTTCGATACCGTCGATACTGATACCGATGTAGTTGAATGTATCGATGATGCGGTCGACATTCTTTTCACTCACATACAGACCGTTGGTCGAAAGATAGGTGACGATACCCTCTTCACGCATCTTTTCGGCGATATCAAAGATATCTCGGCGAATCAGAGGCTCTCCTCCGCTGAAGATGACGAATTTTATGCCCGCCTTTTTCAGCTCAGGAATCGAATTCATGATGAATTCGGTCGAGAGGAAATCCTCGGAGTTGGGGTCGGCATAGCTGTAGCAATGGCGACAGGCGAGGTTGCAGCGATTGGTGAAGTTCCATATCGCGATGTTTCCACCCAGCACACGCTCTTTTTTCCCCTCGGTCACGGAGGTGATGAGATTGGAGAGGCGAAACACTTAGTGGCTCGCTTTCTTCAACTTCGGTGCCGGCTCGTCGGGTGCCTCGAAAAGGAAGATGCCTGAAGGTTTCGGCACCGGCCACATGAAATGTTTCCACCACTTCTTCGGATCGGGATCGGAGACATTGTAGGCGAGCACTTCGTCTTTGGTGTTGACGCTGAAATAGAGGTGCGGCGTATTATTGGACCAGCGAAGGTGCAAGATCCATCCGGGAAATTTGAAGCTGCGAACGATTTTGAGCGTCTTTGTATCGACGATCTGCACATAGGGGAAATCTTTGCCGCTGAATGTCACCGCGAGCCACTTTTTGTCCGGGCTGAGTGCCGTGAAAACTGGGTTTCCTTTGACATCGATGGCAGTGACCGAGTTGAATGAATGATCGAAAACAAACACTTTTCGATTGCCTACCGCGGGAATGAAGAAATAGTCGCCGCTGATACTCCAGAACCCAAAATGCGGGACTTTGAGAATCCGCTCTTTTTTACTAAGCTTCAGCGGCACCTTGTGATACGCCATCGTATCGAGATTCAAGACGCCGATATCGGGTGAATTGAAGAGACCGACGACATAGAGATTCTTGTCGATCATCGCGTCGAACGGCACTTTCCCGATATTGGTGACCCTCTTTTCGAGGACGAAATGGGGCTTTTCCTTGCCGACGTTTTCGTCACGCATCACCCAGATTTCGTCACTGTCCATGCAGGCAAAGACCAGTTTATCGCCATACTCCTTGATACCAACGTTCCGGCTGCCCGTTTTGATCGTCTGGAGCGGGTTGAGATCGCGGTCGAGGATTTCGACCGTTTTATTGTCGTAGTTGGCCACCGCGACATAGTTGTCTCCGACGATGAAGCCGATGGCGCTTCGGGAGGTTTTGTACTCCTTGACCTTTTTGTCGTGGATCGGATCGATCTTGATGACGTAGCCGTCACGGGTGATGACATAGCCGTCGTTGTCGCGGAACTTCACAACAGCATGGTTGCAGTTGTGCATATCCTTGATTTCATCCCACAGCAGATTGTGTTTGATGACTGCCAGCGCCGAATTTTCCCTCTCGACGACGAATATCTTCTCTCCCGCCGTCGCCGCCGAGGCTATGAGCAGCAGCGATGCGACGATCAAATAGACAACATTTCTCATTTTTTATCCTTGAATTGCATAATGTAATCAGCCAGCGCTTCGAGTTGCGTTGCATTCAGATCAGCGAATGCCGGCATCGAGTTGCGGCTATAGCCGAGCGCTTTGTAGGTATTGGCAGGATCGGCAATCTGCGCAATGATTTGACCTCGGTTTCGCTTGTTCGCGATGGTTTGAAACGACGGGCCGAATGCTTCGGCGGTCTGGTGGTGGCACCCCCAGCAGTACGCTTTGAAAAGTTTCTCGCCTTTTGCTCCCTCCGACGGGTCCGAAGCCCAAAGGGCCCGCACCGTCAGAACTGCCATTGCCAGGATCAGCCACTCTTTTTTAAGATTCATTCATTCTACCCTGTATATCTTTTTTTTCATCACTATAGGCTCCATCAAATGCTTCTCCTCTAGCTTCAGCGTCGACCAGCAACTCGGCTTGATCAGATAAAGCATGAAAGAGACGACGATTTTATCACCTTTTTTCATAGCTGGAACTTTATAGACAATCGTTTTTCGCTCTTTTGTGTCGAGATTGTTGACAAAACCATATCCATAGGCAAAAGATGGAATGACGACAGGTTTCCCGTCCTTACTGACAAATTCGGTCACAAAGGTCCCTTTTTTATCTTCGTATGGTGACTTTTTGAAATTCCTCCATATAACACGGCCATCACGCACCAGATCTATTTTCAGATATTTCATGCGTGCCGCCTGGATTATCAATGGATGGCCCATCTTGTTTGTCAGCACGATATGAAGCGCATCGCTGTTTGGCTTTACCATCACATCGATACCTACACTCTTCTCGCGCATCGATGCGTCATGAATACCGACAAAACGATGAGAATGGTGCTCACGACGGGCTCGTTTGTTCATCTTTTCAGGTGCACCCGGCTCCATTGGCATATGGCACTTGATGCACGATTCACTTCCTTCGCCCTCTTTCATCGCTCGAAAGATCGTGACGTTGTGATCGTTGACTTTATGCGAATGGCATCCGACACAGGCATATTTACGATAGATGGGGCTCTTCACCATACCATGTTTATCACTGCTCTCCGGATTTTCCAGTGAACCGAAAAGTGTCGGTTTGTATCCCTCAGCCTGTTTTGCCAACACGATCTTATTGTGTTTATGGGCCTTTTTGACAAAAGCGATCTCATGACAAAAGAAGCATGAGACCCCCTCTTTTTGTCTTTTGTGTATTGGATTTGGCCGGGTATGCCCCTCTTCCATAGCTTTGAGGTTTTTGGCAGCCGGCATATGACATGCCCCACAGTCATACTTCTTGCGACTCGCCAAATCCGCCACTTTTCTGTGCAGTTCATCGTTGAAATAGCTTTTTGAGTGATATGAAGCTTTGTATTCGTCATACATATCAGGATGACACTCGCTACACGATTTGTTCGACATATAGACTGCAAAGAGAAGTAGCGGAGAAAGGAGTATGATCAATATAAATTTTGGAGCTTTCATCAACTTTCTTTCAAGAGAATTCAAAAAGTTTCCCCCCGAAAGGGGAAACGAAACGAAGAGATTTTATGCGCCCGGAACTTCCTGTCGGTGCTCGACCGAATAGGTGAATGTCGGGGTCGTCATGTTGTAGATATATTTGATGAACTTACCGGTTTTGGAGTCGTAGATACCGATACGTCCCGTTGTCCATTCGGAGATGAATGTCCATTTGCCGTGGTTGGCCGGTTCTGCGTGAAGCAGTCTCGGTTGTACCGGATGCTTGACTTTACGTCCATGTTTAGCCGTATAAGTCATCAGCTTCTCTTCTGAAAGCTTCGACGCAACCTCTTTGCCTTTGACAGTTTGATACTGGGTCGCATCCCATTTTTGCAGCACTTTTCCGGTATGCGCATCGATCAATCGGCCTTTTTTCTTGCCAACTTCGATGATACGGTCGGTTTTGAGCGTCTGCTTATTGATCAGGTAGACTTTGTTGTAATTGGAAGGTCCACCGAGTACACAGTCTGACCAGATATAGGGGGTATCTTTGCTCGTCCCCACGAAGAGTCCGCCGCCGGCTGTCGGCACGTTGGCGACCACTTCGTTGTCCATATCCCAGATGACGACGTTACCGACGTTCATGCTGTTGGTGGCGTTGAGCTGGCCATACTTTTCGTTGTACCAGGAGCTTCCCTGTCCGGGGTGCGGCTTGGTGCCAGGGCCGGTATAGATTTTTGCGGCCAGTTTTTTCGTTTTGAGGTCAACGACACCCATGAGGTCACTCCCCTGAGAGGCGACATAGACGAAGCGCCCCATCTGCTTCCCTTCGTTTTCAAACGCATCGTGCAGGATTTTACCGATATTCGGGATATCTCCAACGATAGGGAAGTCGGGTTTGCTGTAATCGACGATATAGACATGCCCGCCATCTTTGAGCGCGAAGCTGAAATAGGGAGCATACGGCGTATCGGCGATATAGGCGACACGGCTGGGCTGAATGTTGCCGTCAGGGTCGATGACACTGGCCGTCGGATAGACTTTGAGCGGCTCGAGTGTTTTTGCGTCACACAAGACCGCGCCGCCCGGGTTGTAGTTACCCGCCATCACATATTTGCCGTCGGGGGAGACCGCCAGACCGCGTGATTCCTGACCCACCTGGACGCTGGCGATAGCCGGCTGGCCCGGAGCGTTAAGATCGAACATCGTCAGACGCCCTGAACGGCTGATGGAGTAGGCGTAGCGGGGCATACGTTTGTTGGTCACGGTCACGTGAACCGCAAAGCCCGCTTTGTGGCGTGAAAGTACCTTACCCGTCGTCCCGTCGATGAAGTCGACCAAAGAGGCGTCACGCTCCGTAGCGAAGACGATATCTTTGACATCTTTCACATCCGTTGGATTGGGATACTTTTTAAAAAGAGCATCACGATCGGCAAGTTTTTTCCAACTTTTTTTTGATATCGTCGAGAGAAAGCTTCAACTCCATCGTATTTTTCCAATTCATCAGCCAGTCGATCATGCCGTAGGCATCGTCTTTGCTAAACATATGTTTCCATGAAGGCATAGCCGTTCCAGGTCGGCCATTTAGAATGGTTTCTGCCATCATATCGGTGTTTTTCTTTTTCAGTACCTTGGGACGAAGGTCGGAACCCACACCACCCTGGTGGATCGGTCCGTGACATCCCTGACACTCTTTTTCATAGACTTTCGCGAAGTCCATCTTCGATGTACCGGCATAGGCCGTCGTGACCACCATTGCCGCCGCAGCCGTCATACTCAGAAATTTGCCAATCTTCATATTCGTCTCCTTTTTGGGTTTTTCTCCCCCTGAAAACAGCCAAAGCTGTTTCACCATTCGCTGTTAGTCCTCTTTGCCTCCCTGTAACCGTTTCTTCTCCTGAAAATAGATGAAGAACATCGGCACGATCAAAACCGTATGTAGAAAGATCGTCAGAGTCAAAGGGCCCTGGTTGAGCCATGCGAAGAG
>JAUUDL010000125.1 GCA_030826715.1 Hydrogenimonas sp.
ACCGAAGTGCAGATGCCTTTTATCAAAACCTATCTGCCGGATGCGCGTGTGGTCGAAATGGTCTACGGCGACGAGAGTCCGGCCAATCTGGCTCCGGTCATCGAATGGCTGTTTTCAGATCCCGAGACAGGTGTGGTGATCAGTACCGACCTCAGCCACTATTACGACATCGAAAAGGCCAAACGGCTTGACAGCATCTGTCTGGATGCCGTGAGCAAACTCGATCCGGCCGAACTGCACCAGGGGTGCGAAGCGTGCGGAAAGATCGGCGTGGAAGCGATGCTGATCGCGGCCAGAAATCTCGGTCTGGAGCCGATGCTTCTGGATTATCGCACGAGTGCCGATGCGAGCGGTGATACGTCGCAGGTGGTCGGTTACATGAGTGCCGCGTTTATGGAAGGATAAACCATGACCGTCGATCAATTCATGGCGCAGCAGGCCGATGTGGTCATCGCGGAAGAGAATGTGGTGCTTCCGGGATTGCTGGCGATTCCCGAAGGGGCGAGATCGCTGGTGATATTCGCCCATGGCAGCGGCAGCAGCCGATTGAGCCGCCGCAACAACTACGTCGCGAGTGTACTGCACGAGGCGGGCATCGCGACGCTGCTTTTCGATCTTTTGATGGAAGAGGAGGCGCTGGACAGGCGTAACGTCTTTGATATCGATCTGTTGGCTTCACGGTTGCTTCTGGCGACGGAGTGGGCCACGCACCATACGGCGCTGGCAGGCATGAAATTGGGATATTTCGGGGCGAGCACCGGATCGGCCGCGGCATTGAAGGCTTCGGTCTTGGCCACATCGTTGGCCAATCCCGTTGATATTTCCGCGATCGTCTCACGCGGGGGCAGACCGGACCTCGCTGCCGATGTGCTCGATCGCGTCACGGCGCCGACGCTTCTGATCGTCGGCGGTAACGACGATCTGGTGATCGAGCTCAACGAAGCGGCGTTCGCGGCGCTCAAATGCGAAAAAGCGCTGAAGATCGTTCCGGGTGCCACCCACCTGTTCGAAGAGCCCGGAACGCTCGAGCAGGTTGCCGAACTTGCCAGAGAGTGGTTTGTCAGATACCTCGAAGTCTGATATAGGCGGCCACAAGAAACGCCACCATCGATAAAGAAGCGGCCAGAAGCGCCCAGGGAAGCTGGGTTTTGACATGGGCGATCAGGTCGCACCCAGCTGCCATCGCTGCGATGATCGTGGTATCCGAGATAGGAGAGGCGTGATCGCCGAAAACCCCTCCGGAGATGACGGCGGCGATGATGAGTGGAAGCAGTGCCTGGCTCTGCGGTTCCGGGACGCCGGCACAGATCGTGATGGCGATGGGCATCATGATCGAAAAGGTCCCCCAGCTGGTGCCAGTGGAGAATGCGATGAGCGCCGAGAGCAGGAATATGCCGGAAGGAAGAAGCATGGGATGCCCGATGAGGTGGGCGTAGTGGGCCATATAGGTGCCAGTCCCCATCTTGACGGTCACGTCGCCGATGGCGAAAGCGAAGATCAAAATGGCGGCGATGGGCAGCATCGTCTTCGCCCCTCTGAGGATGGCAGGAACGATCTCGTGTGGCGGCATGCTCTGTCTGACGAGGTAGTAGAGAGAAGAGAGGAGGATGGAGCCGAGTACTGCGGCGAAAACCGCCGTCGAACCACTCCCTTTCAGAGGGTTTCCGCCACCAGTGATGACCAGAAAGACGAAGACAAGCACCAGAAGCGAGACGATGGGCACCAGCAGAGCGAAAATGTCGCCTTTTCGAGTGCCGGTCTTCATTTCGGGCACTGCATCGACTCTGGTGTAGGCCGGAAAGTCGATGCCAGCAAGGATCGTGAAAAGGACGAGCAGAATCGAAAAGAGGGCGTAGAAGTTAAAAAGCAGGGCGCTTCCCAGGAGTTGTATCGGCTCGCCGGTGATGACGCCCGCTTCGACCTGTGCGCCGATGAGTCCCAGCAGCAGCGCACCCCAGGCGTTGAGGGGAAACATCGTGCAGACCGGTGCCGCCGTCGAATCGCAGATATAGGCCAGTTTTTCGCGTGACGTGCCGAATTTGTCGGTCAGGGGGCGGCTGACGGTGCCCGCGATGAGCGAGGTGATCGACGATTCGATGAAGATCGCAAGGCCGATGAAAAAGGCCATCAGTTCGGCCTCTTTTTTACTCGTCACCAGCCTCTTTCTCTTTTGAAGAAATTCGATGAACCCCTCCACGCCGCCGCTTCGCTGTATCAGTTCGATGATCGATCCCACGAAGATGGCGAATGTCAACGTTTTGAGTACCCACCCTTTCTGTAGCAGCTCGCCGATGCCGCGCAGGCTTTCGACGACCGCTGCGACCACACTCTGCTCCATGATGAAATACCCACTGAGCACTCCGATCAGAAGTGAGAGAATGACATTTCTGGATATAATGGCCAAAACGATCGCGATGAACGGAGGAAGAAGTGAATAGATACCGTAACTTTCCTGCACGTGGGCCCCTCTTGATTTTGGGTATTTTAACAGTTTTCGCTTTTGGGGGCGATGAGTTGGCCGCTGTGCCGAAAAATACGATGCAGGTGGTGAAGGTGTATAACGCTATCGGACACAGGGCGAAACTCGTTCGGTATGTACGGGAAGGCGACCGATGGCGGCAGGTCGGCGAAGCATGGGAAGTCTCCATCGGCCGCAACGGCCTGGGCAAGGAGAGAGAAGGCGACGGAAAGACGCCGGTGGGCATCTTCGCTTTGGAGGATGTGTACGGCTATCACGATCTTCATGCCTCGATGCCGTTTTTCCGTTCGACGACCGAGACGATCTGCGTGGACGACAGCCGCTCGCGATACTACAACCGCATCGTCGAAATGCCAATGGTGAAAAAAGATTACGAAAGTTTCGAAAAGATGCGCCGTGACGACGAACTCTACGATATGGTCGTGACGGTCGGCTACAACAAAGAAAGAGTCCCAATGAAAGGATCGTGCATCTTTTTGCATATCGCACGCGGCACGGCCCCCACGGCCGGATGTATCGCGATGAAGAGAACACAGATGGAAACACTCATCGAGTGGCTCGAGCCTGCTAGCCACCCCGTGTTATTTGTTGTAATGGCTAATAGATAATTCTGGCCAGATAAAGCCCCTGCGGAGGGACGAGATAGGTCGTATGGACCTTTTCGACTTCAAGCTGTTCGACGATATGAGACAGAGTCAGCTCGCCTTTGGCATGCCGCATCGCCGCACCGACGATCATGCGTACCTGTGCACGCAAAAAGCCGTTGGCTTCGAGGTAGAGCATCGTGTAGTTCTTGAAACGGTGGAGCTGGCTGCGATAGATCGTGCGAACCGTCGATCCCGGATCGCTCCCTTTTTTGTGGAAGAGTGAGAAATCGTGGGTTCCTTCAAAGAGGCCGAGGGCGCTTTCGAGTTTTTGGAAGTCACACTTGTCAAAGTGGACGCAATAGGCGTTTTCGAACGGCGTGGTCGGAATGCTTTTGATGACATAGCGATAGATACGGCGTTTCGCGTCGTAGCGTGCGTGAAAGGTGTCGTGAACGGGCGTGACGGTTTTGATCTGGATAAAGGGGTGCAAAAGTCGGTTGAAGACGATTTTTGAATTTTTTCAGATCGTTTTGCCAATGCTTGGGAAGATCGAAATGAATAACCTGGCCGGTCGCGTGCACACCGCGGTCGGTACGGCCGCTTCCGACGATGGGGCCGTGTATACCAAGCCTTTTGGCCGCCGTTTCGATGCGCCCGGCGAACGTGTGCGGCGTGGTTTTTTGCGACTGGAAACCGAAAAAGTGTGACCCATCATAGGCGATCACCGCTTTGACACGCATGGTCAGAACCTCTTTTGGACCCGGTAGTAAAAAAGGACGATCCCCGTTGCCATGAAAAGGGTGACAAAGAGGACGGTGGCTGTGATGGAACTTTTGGCCACGGCCGAGACGGCACCGTAGTAGAGGGCGGTGGCAAGCAGAATGGTCAGGTAGCCCCAGTTGCGCTGATAGCGAGGGTGGATAATGCCGAAAGCGAACGCGATATAGAGCGTCACCAGCGGAAAGATGCTGATGGCGACGAAAACGGCGAAATCCTTGAGCCGTTTTCTGTCCTTGAGGGCTTTGAGCCAGTAGGCTTTGAGGTTTTCATAGGTAAAGGGGTGGTATTCGTGCGTATCATAGATCTTCATCACTTTGTAATCGATCTCGTCGACCAGGTTGTCGGCGATCTGAAACGCCTG
>JAUUDL010000057.1 GCA_030826715.1 Hydrogenimonas sp.
GCTCAAGTTCAACGAAGCCGACTGGACCATCGTCGTCAGAAGGACGAAGTAGTGGCCCGAGTGGTTTTTTCGACCTGGCGGGGCGAGTTCATCGACAACCGCGGCAAACCCGAAGCCGTAGTTGTTGGATGTGGCGGCGATATAGTCCATCCGGTCGGTCGTGGGGAGGAACTCGTTGTAGATCATATTCTCCGCCATCTTCTCCATGCCACGGTGAAGATACCCGATATCGGGCACGGCGCGAACCACCTGCTCACCGTCGAGCTCGAGGATCAGACGAAGCTGTCCGTGGGCCGAGGGGTGCTGGGGGCCCGAAGTTGATCACCATATGGTTGTCTTCGCGCTCGAACTCCAGGTTTTCGAAAAACGGTCGTAGTTTGTTGGTCTGTTGCATCCGCGTTCCCTTACTTTCTCTTGTCAAGCACTTTTGGCGCTTTGTTGAATTTCTCTACCAAAAAGACACCCTCTTCTTCCTGGTAATGTACGGGCGTGACGACACCCTCCTCTTCGATCTTCTTGAGCTCTTCTGCCGGGGCGCCCTTGGGCACTTCGTGACCCAGACGGGCGAAACGTTCCGTATCGTAACGGTCGACGCGGGCGGGATCCCTGTTTTCGGGCCCGATGATGTCGCGTGCCTCTTTGCCGAAGATCTTGTCCACTTCGTACCACTGGGCAAATTCGTCGCCTTCGAGCGGATAGGTCTTTCGAAGCGGGTGGCCCTCCCAGTCGTCGGGCATGATAAGGCGTTTGAGGTAGGGGTGGTTGTTGACCTTCACGCCCAACAGATCCCACATTTCGCGTTCGGCCCAGTCGGCGCTTCGGTAGAGGGGATTGACGCTCTCGATCGCCTGATGCTCGTCGACGAAACATTTGACCCGGATTCGTCGGGCCGTATTGAGATTGAGAATCTGATAGAAGATCTCGAAGCCGCCGCGTTCGGCCAGGAAATCGACGGCACTCATCTCGGAGAGCATTTCGTACCAACGCTCCTCTATGAGAGTTTTGAGCGCGGTGATATTGTCTTCTGGGTTGATGTAGATGACGAGCTGGCCTCGCTGGATGTAGGCGTTGAGCACCTTGCACTTCGCTTTCACCGCCGCGAGATCTTCGGCATAGAGCCCCTCTTCGGGGACCGCCTCTTCGGGAATTTTCGGCGCGACCCAGAATCGGTCGGTGTAGTAGGCTTTGGCCTGGACGTTGTCTTTGGGAGTGTAGGGTCTCATCATACCAGCCTTTTGGGTTTTTGAGATTTGTTCGCGGACTCTTTGCGGATCTTCTGCTGAAGCAGCATCACCGCATACTGCAGCGTTTCCGGGCGCGGCGCACAGCCGGGGAGATAGAGATCGACCGGAATGACACGGTCACATCCCTGGACCGTCGCGTAGGTGTTGAACATTCCTCCGGTGTTGGCGCAGCTTCCCATCGAGATGACCCATTTGGGTTCGGTCATCTGGTCGTAGAGCCTTCGGATGAATTCGGCGTGCTTCTTGGTCAGCGTCCCGGCCACGATCATGACGTCGGCCTGACGCGGAGAGGCGCGGAAGATCGTACCGAAACGGTCGAAGTCGTATCGGCTCGCGCCCGACGCCATCATTTCGATCGCGCAGCAGGCCAGACCGTAGGTCAGGGCCCAGACGGAGTTGCTCCGGCCCCAGTTGAGAATCTTGTCGACCGTGGTGAGGGCGACCGGCAGGCCGCCGCTTTGTGTATAGTTTATTTGATGCTGTGCCATTCAAGCGCTCCTTTCTTCCATGCGTAGATAAATCCGATTGCAAGCAGCAATATAAAGAGAATCATTTCGGCAAACCCGAACCATCCGAGAATTTTGAAGTCGATCGCCCACGGAAACATGAAGATGATCTCGACATCGAAAAGGATGAAGAGCAGCGCGAAGAGATAGAACTGCGCCGAAATCGTGTTGGGCTGTTTCGTCACTTCCGGCCCGCACTCGTAGATGGTGAGCTTGAGCTTTTCGGTATCCAGGCGCGCCAGCTTGCGGCTCACGAACCGCGCCGCGAAAAGCGTGAGGCTGAATGCACCGAAGGTGATCAGCAGCAGCAGAAAGGCACCGAAATATGGATGTTCTACGGCCATATGTGTCATCAAAACCCCTTTGTTCAAGCTTGTTCAAGCTTTGTAGTGTGTCTATAAACCAATGTTAGGGTAGTTTAACAAATAAACTTTAAATGAAGATTGTTTCGAGATTACGGGACAAATGGGTGCTGTGAATGTTTCGCTTGGAAACACATACCAAAGTCATGCCTTATCCTCAATATAAAAGGATCTACTGAACACTCAAAGCATATAGACATCTGATACTAATTGCAAAAATTGCTAAAACATCTGGAATTGAATCAGGAGATGGCACTGAACCTGGAAGAAATGCATGAAGGAAGAAGACTAGCCGAAAACAAGTAGTTTTTTAATGGTTTTTCAGTATTAAGATTGCGCCCAATTACTTTTAAACTTAAATAGGTTCTATATGTTTGAATGAGATCAATGAGATCAAAGCATCACCGATATTGCATGGCTACTCTCATTGTTTGTACAAAAACGAAAAAACTCTTCTTATCTCGAGAACTGCTCAAAGTTGGGCAGAAGTCGCTTTTACAAACACAAAAATTTAAGTTTTTTAAAGACTCTAATTTTTGTGTTTAAAATTTTATCTGTCAGCCTTTTAGGCTGACAAAAGTTTTTTAAAATTAGGATTGTTTATAATATCACTAATTAGCTTCTGGACTGCTGGGACAAAAGAACGTTGCATTTCTGAACATGCTGATGTTGCAAGATAACTTGATTCATAATCATATTTTGAATCCACTTTACAACTTTCACCATTTGAAGATTTCACAGTAACTTTAAATTCCCAATAGGCATTTCCGAGCATTGTACTCCCAAAAATATAATCCAGGTTGGCCGTTATAACAATTTTAGAATTTGGGTCATATTTATCGGCTAAAAGCAATTCTTGAATAAAGGCATCTTGAATATAGGAAGCAAATGTTTTTCCACTTGCCGTACCAACTGGCGTAGCAAGCCTGCACATTACCTTCCTTTCATTTCTTCCAGAATCTGTAAAGGTACCCACAGTGACTTTATTTATATCCATGCTTTTTAAATGCATAATATTAGCTGTATTCGGTGAGTAGGTATGTACTTTATTGGCACATCCAGTAAACAAAACCATAAACCCAAAAACCAAACCACTTAAAACAACATTTTTCAATGTTTACTCATTAATTTTTAGTAATTTTATCAGATTTAAACTTAAATTATTTATTTTATATTACTAAAGACTTAGTGACCTGTCTTCCAAAATTATATCAACGACTATAGCCGGGCATCATCTATGGTTTCCTCCCAGCAGACATCATGAATGTTTGATTTGCATATTTGACATCTTGTCCCCTTCGCTCTTTTGTTATGATTACGAAGATGAAACAGGAACAATTTTTCGGGCGGATCCGTCGCCACTCCATTCTCTATGTCGAAGACGATGCGGCGCTGCAGGCGACGATCGGTGAATTCCTCGCACGATTGACCCCCCATCTGTTCAAAGCTTCGAGTGCAGAAGAGGCGAAGATCATCTATCATGAACAAAAGCCTGGTATCATTCTTCTGGATATCAACCTCCCCGGTATCAGCGGGATCGATTTTTGCGAATCGATTCGCGGCAAAGACGCCAAAACGCGTTTTATCATGACCACCGCCTATACCGACAAGCCATTCCTGCTCAAAGCGGTGGAGCTCGGGCTCACCCGCTACCTCGTCAAGCCCATGACCAGCGACGAACTGATCGACGCCCTCCACAAGGCGGTCGAAGAGCTCGAAAAGATCGATCCGACCCTTGGAAGAGTCGATCTGGGGCGCGGCATTCACTATGACGGCT
Organism: Hydrogenimonas sp.; assembly: GCA_030826715.1. Taxonomy (GTDB): domain Bacteria; phylum Campylobacterota; class Campylobacteria; order Campylobacterales; family Hydrogenimonadaceae; genus Hydrogenimonas. The sequence continues at coordinate 3,890 of JAUUDL010000057.1, forward strand.
CCACCAAAACGCTGATCGTCGATGGTAAGAACGTTCCTCTGCGGCGCAAGGAGGTGGAACTGCTCGAATTCTTCCTCTCCCACCCCCGCGAAACGATCCCCTACGAACAGTTCGAGCACGGCGTCTGGCAGGATTCGGTGATGACCGCCGACGCGATCAGAAGCCAGATCAGAAATCTTCGCAAAAAGTGCTACCCCGAACTGATCAAAAACGTCAGCGGCATCGGCTACCGCTTCACAGGAGGCGGCGATGGTATCGCTTAAGTCGATCGCGCGAACACGCCACTTCACGATCCCCAAAGAGGCCACGGTGGAAGATGCGATCGAGCAGATGCACCAAAACCGCGGCGGATGTGTCGTGCTGCTGGACAAAAAGGGAATGCCGGCCGGCATCATCACCGAAAGCGCCGTCATCGGGCTGCTCGGATCCCACCGGCCTCTCGATGGGCCCGCCTTCGACATCTGCGTACCGAAGGTGATCACCGCCAACGAAAACCGACCCATCGATTTCGCCTTCGATTTCCTGGCCGAAAACAGAATACGGCGCATCGTTTTGACCGACAACCGGCAGCGTTTCGCCGGCGTCGTGATCCAGGAGGATCTTTTCGACTACCTCGAAGAGGATGTCTACAGGATCGATCTCAAAATTTCGGATGTGATGATGCCCGGCCAGAGACTCGTGACCGTGGACGAGGAGGCCTCCGCCGAAGAGGCACTGAACCTGATGCAGCGCCACGGCATCGGATCGGTCCTTGTGGGTCGTGCCCCCTATGCGGTGGGGATCGTCACTGAAAAAGACATCATCGAACTCGCCTTTTCACATATCGATCTGCAGCAGAAGGTCTCCAGGCACATGTCCTCCCCTCTCGCCACGGTCGGCCGCGAAGAGCCGGTCACGTCGACGATCGACAGGATGCGCAAAGGGGGCTTCAGGCGTATCGTGATCGTCGATTCACAAAAGCGTTGCATCGGGATGCTGACCGACCGCGACATCCTTCGGCAGATTCGCGGTAACTACACCCGAATGCTTCAGAACAAAATCCGCCATTCGCAGGAGATCATGGACCTGCTTCCCGAGGCGATCGTCGAAATTTTCGAAAGCGGCGGCCACCAGATCGTCCACTGGATGAACCGCCGGGCCACGGAGATCTTCGGCGACCGTTTCATCGACAGGGAACTCAAAGAGATGTTCGATGCCAAAGATTGGGAAGCGATTGGCACATCCCTCGCCGACAGTTCGGCCGTCGAGGGACACAAGGCGCATATCGGCGATATGGTATTCGAAATTTCAGGTACCGTCTCCGAAGCGGGAAACAACCGTTACATCAAACTGATCTTCAAAGATGTCACGAGCCACGAAACGGTCAAGGAGAACCTTCGCACGCGCATCGACGAGGAGATCGGCAAGCGGATGGCGCAGGAGTTCATGTTGATGCAGCAGTCGAAACTGGCCACGATGGGAGAGATGATCAGCCATATCGCCCATCAATGGCGCCAACCGCTGGCGCAACTGGGCGGCATCTTCATGAATATCGACGCCGCGGCAACTTTCGGCGAGCTGAATGCCGATGATCTCAAAGAGAAGACCCACCAGGGCAATATGCTGATCAAATATATGTCGCAGACGATCGACGACTTCCGCCACTTTTTCGAACCCGCCCGATCGCAGGAGCACTTCGACATCCATCTCTATATCCAAAACGCCATTCACATCATCCAGGCGGCCCTGACCTATCACCGCATCACCGTCGATTTCCGCAAATACCACACCCCCATTCAGATACTCGGGTATCCGAGCGAATTTTCACAGGTGGTCCTCAATCTGCTGGCCAACGCCAAAGATGTACTCGTCGAACGCCAAACACCCAGGCCTCACATCACGATCGAAGCGAGAATAGTCAAGCCAGAGAATGGCGCACCTATGGCGCGTCTGCGGGTAGAGGACAACGGAGGCGGCATCGACGACGGATACCTCGAAAAGATCTTCGATCCATACTTCACGACCAAAAGAGAGCGGAAAGGGACAGGACTGGGCCTCTATATGTCCCGCCTTATTATAGAAAGCAAGATGGGCGGCACGATCTATGCCGAAAACGGTCCCGAGGGGGCGATTTTTACCGTGGAGATTCCGCACCAATAGCGACCACCGATGGTCCGTTCCATGAAATATCCATTTTTTTGCATTACAATGACCTTTGCATTCTATGTGAAGGAGCGCCATTGAAAAAGAAATTCGCACAAGTGAAGGTGCTGCTCGATTCACTTCCCTACATCCAGCGATATACCGATGCCGTATTCGTCATCAAATATGGTGGCAGCGCGCAGATCAACCCCGATCTCAAGCAGAAGTTCGCCCGGGATATCGTCTTGATGTACATGCTCGGCATCAAGCCGGTCATCGTCCACGGAGGAGGCAAGCGCATCAGCGAACTTCTCGATGCCATCGGCGAAGAGAGCCGCTTCATCGACGGCCTGCGCGTGACGGATGCCAGGGCGATGGAGGTGGTGGAGATGGTTCTTTGCGGCAGCATCAACAAGGAGATCACGACACTGCTGACGGCCCACGGTGCCAAAGCGCTGGGTATCAGCGGCAAGGATGCCGGCTTTATCCGCGCCCACGCCGTCAACTGGGAAAAGTATGGCTATGTCGGCGAAATCTCCTCCATCGACGATACCGTCGTCAAAAAGCTGATCGCCGAAAAATTCATTCCTGTCATCGCACCAGTCGGCATCGGGGAGGAGGAGAACCATCCCGGCTACAACATCAACGCCGATACGGCCGCGGCGGCGATCGCGGCCACACTGGGGGCCAGGAAAATCATCTTCATGACCGACACCCCCGGCGTCCTGGACAAAGAGAAGAATCTTCTGCAGACCCTCACGGCCGAGCAGATCCGTCAACTGATCGAAAACAAAACGATCGAAGGCGGGATGATCCCGAAAGTCCAAGGTTGTCTGCGCGCCGTCGAACATGGTGTGCCCAAAGCCCACATCATCGACGGCCGCATCGAACACGCCCTGCTGCTGGAGGTTTTCACCAGCAAAGGGATAGGCACGGTCATCCGATGAACCGCCTCCGGAACAGGGAAAAAGAGATTGAGGAGACGACGGCACGCGATCTGCTGCGCCATCAGTGCGAAAGCGTCGTCGAGGAAGGTCTCGACGCCATCATGAAAGTGGCACGCGCCCTGGAGATCATAGAGAGCTTCCATCTCTACGACAATGCTATGGGCTGGACGGACTACTGCCGGCAGCGATGGAACATGGATGAAGAAGAGGTGCGACTTCTCAAAGCGCACCTTCAAAACCCACCAAAAAAGGAACAAAACGATGAACACGAATGATTACCCGAAATTCCCCGAGAACTGCAGCTCCCTGCTTTGTAAATACCTCACCCCCGAAGTTTTCGAAGCGCTCAAGGACAAAAAGACCCACTACGGCTTCACCCTACAGCAGGCGATCAACTCCGGCGTCGTCAATCCCGACAGCAGCATCGGCGTCTATGCGGGCGACGAAGAGTCCTATGAGCTCTTCGCCCCACTGTTTGACCCGATCATCGAAGAGTACCACGGCTTCAA
>JAUUDL010000015.1 GCA_030826715.1 Hydrogenimonas sp.
ATATTGACGGTGAATTCACCATTTTTCTTGATGAACTCCTTCGTCCCGTCAATAGGATCGACGCACCAATAAGTCCGCCAGCTTTTTCTCTTTTCGTAGGAAATCTCTTTTCCCTCTTCGGAAAGTATAGGAAAATTGCTCCCGGTACTTTTCAGTTTCCCCAAACCCTCAGATATGATACGTTGGGCCACACGGTCCGCTTCGGTCAGCGGTGATTCGTCCTGTTTGAATTCGACATCGAAATCTTTTTTATAGATTTCCATAATGGCTTTGCCCGCTTCCAGTGCGATATCGACAACTTCATCGATATCGATCTTTTTCCAATCACTCTCATTCGGCATTCAAATATCCTTTCGATTGCAAATAGGTGACGACGATCTGCGCCGCTTCCAACGGAGTCATCCCTTCTGTTTTCAGATCTATTTCCGGTTTTTCCGGTGCTTCATAGGGAGAGTCGATCCCGGTGAAATTACCAATCTCTCCGGCTCTGGCTTTTTTGTAGAGCCCTTTGGGATCTCTCTGCTCGCAAATTTCTAGCGGTGTATCGACAAATATCTCGATAAATTCGCCCTCTTCCACCATACGGCGTACTTGCTCTCTATCCTTGCGAAAGGGCGAAATGAATGCTGTCAACACGATCAGGCCGCTGTCAACAAAGAGTTTTGCCACCTCACCGATGCGACGTATGTTTTCCACCCGTGCTGCCTCGTCGAAACCCAAATCGCTATTGAGCCCATGCCGTATATTGTCACCATCCAGCAGATAGGTATGTTTCCCCAAGCCGAAAAGCATCTCCTCCACCGCATTGGCGATCGTGCTTTTCCCGCTGCCGCTCAATCCCGTAAACCAGAGGATGCAGGGCCGCTGCCTTTTCAGAATAGCCCGGCCCTCTTTTGTAACATGATGGGGGTGCCACTTTATGTTCGTGCTCTGTGTTACGTGTTGAGTGTTACGATTTTTCATGATTTACACAGTTTTTAAGGTTTTTTCTTAGGTTGGAAAGCATGGCGAGCAGATGATTCGATGTTTCAATCCATTCTTTGCCTATAGATTTTTCGATATATTTGATATCCATTGCAATATATGCCTGTGTGGCAAATTCGGCCGTGGAACCTTTCGCGATATCAAGAAAACGTAACTGTTCTTTCACGGACTCTTTTTCCATACCTTCAGCAATGTTGCTGGGTATCGATAGTGCCGCCCTGGTGATCTGATCTTTAAAACCATAATCTTCACAAGAAGAAAAACCCTTATATACATTGGCTGCCAATCTCGCAGCCTTCTTCCAAACATCCAATTTTTCGCACTTCAAAACTAACACTCCTCCGCTTTCATAACACACAACATGCAGCACGTCACGCTATTTAACATACTTCCTCTTCACATATTGAAAGATCATCTCCGCTGCCTCGTCGGGATCAGTACGGTCCGTATCGATCACAATTTCCGCATGTTGAGGTTCTTCGTAGACGTCGCTGATGCCGGTGAAGTTCTTCAGCTCACCGCAGACGGCTTTTTCATAGACGCCTTTATAATCTCTTTTCTTGCAGCTTTCGATATCCGCCTTGAGATAGACGACGATATTGTTCTTGACCATCGTCCTGATCGCCTTTCTCGATTCACGATAGGGTGAGACGAAAGAGGCGACAGTGGAGATGGAGTTTTTCTGCAATGTTTGGATCAGGTGGCCGATGCGTTTCATGTGACGGTTGCGCTCTTCGCGGGTGTAGCCCACGTCGGGAATGAGCTCGCGGATATCTTTGGAATCGATGCGCTCGAGGGGGATGTCGAGCGTGCGGAGCTTTTCGTAGACTTTGTCGGCAATCGTCGTCTTTCCGCTAAGCGGAAGCCCCGTAAACCAGAGGTTGAAAGGCTCGATCCTTTTTTTGCCGAAGCGCACCCTCTGCCACACCTTTTCGTGCCCCCAGAAGAGCCCCACCTTCAGCACCGTCTCCATCAGCCCTGCCGCGATCGCCATTTCGAGCTGGCCAAAAAAGAGATAGACGATCGTCACCGTCGTACCCGTCGCCACAAATCGCCAGCTGATCCCCTTGACGATCGATCGCAGGTTCGTCTCTTTATACATGCGCTTCCTCTGGAAGCGCCGTGCTACGTGTTACGTGCTGTGTGCCAAGCACTATCATTCCCATTCTTAACACATAACACGCAACACACAACAAGAACAACACGAATATCAACAAGGCTTGCATCCCCATTCCGGATAGAATTCACGCACATAGGCGTTGAGCGCCTTCTCCGCTTCGGTATAAACGCGCTCTTTTTTCTGCCGTGTCGAAACACCTGCGATCATACCTGCGGCGACGGTATTGTTCGTGATCTTGTCGATGAGAATGAACGCGCCGGTCTTCTTGTTCTCTTCATACAGATCGAACGCCACCTTTTCGGCCAGGTCGATCTTGACGCGGGCGATATCGTTGAGTTCGAGGGTTTTGGTTTCGATCTTCTCCCAGTTGTTGACATCGCGCTTGAACATGACCGATGCGATGGAGGCGTTGCTCTCTTTGGCGTAGAGCTTGAGGGTGTATTCGCGGTTCTTCATCGCCTCTTCGTCCATCCAGACCAGCATCGCTTCAAAGCTGTCGCTGAAGTAGGGCTCCTTTTCTCCCTCCTTGACGATCATGTCGCCTCTGGAGATATCGATCTCGTCGGCAAGGGTCAGCGTGACGGCCATCGATTCGAACGCCTCCTTGGTCTCCTCTTCGTTTTTGGCTTCGGGGCTCAGAGGCGGGACGATCTGCCTGATACGTGAGCTCTTTTTGGAGGGGTAGACGATAATACGATCGTCGCAACAGACAGTGCCAGAAGCGATCGTGCCGGCATATCCCCTGAAATCGAGGTTTGGGCGATTGACATACTGCACCGGAAAGCGGAAAGCGTCGAATTCGCTTCGCTCGATCGTGACAGTGTCGAGATAGGGAAGCAGCGCTTCGCCCTCGTACCATGGCATCCTTTCGGAATGTTCGACGACATTGTCGCCCCGAAGGGCCGAGAGGGGGATAAAGTCGATCTTCTGGTGGAAGCTTTTATAGGGCAGCGAAAAGCGCAGCTGCTCGTACATCTGGCGGTAGTCTTTGACGATCTGTTCGAAACGCGCCTCGCTGTAATCGACGAGGTCCATCTTGTTGATCGCGACGACAATGTTGCGGATCCCCAGCAGCCCCACCAGAAAGGCGTGGCGTCTCGTCTGGGTGAGCACCCCCTTGCGCGCGTCGATCAAAATGACGGCCAGATCGGCCGTGCTGGCCCCCGTGACCATGTTGCGGGTATACTGTTCGTGGCCCGGCGTGTCGGCGATGATATATTTGCGCTTGTCGGTGGAAAAGAAGCGGTAGGCCACATCGATCGTGATCCCCTGCTCGCGTTCGCTCTGCAAGCCGTCGATCAAAAGGGCGAAGTCGATCTCTTCGCCCTCGACCGTCCCGTATTTCTTCGTCTCGTTCTTCGCTGCGGCGAGCTGGTCTTCAAAGATCATTTTGCTGTCGTAGAGCAGTCGACCGATCAGCGTCGATTTTCCGTCATCAACGCTTCCACAGGTGATGAAGCGGAGCATCTGCTTGTTTTCATGCTCTTTGAGGTATTTTTCGATGTTGTCGCTAATACTTTGTTGTTGGGTGTTTTGCATTCTTTTCCTTTCAGTTATCAGCCGTCAGCATGCAGCGGGTAGCATGCAGGTTGCAGCGGTCAGCTATTGAATGGTGCTCATGAGGCCGCTGATCATTTTGGCGATGCTCTCGGCCTCTTCGATCCACTTTTTGCCTCTCTCTTTAGCGACATAGCCGATTTTCATGCCTATGCATATCTGTGTTCTCGCTTCCGCAAGTGAAGCACGGGCGATATCGAGAAACCGCACCTTTTCCTGATTCGGCACCCTTTCCATCCCTTCGGCGATGTTGCTGGGCACGGAGAGACCCGAACGTGTCAGCTGATCCTTGAAACCGAAATCTTTCAAATCAGCCAAATGAAGATAGATGTCCGCACTCAAGGCCGCCGCCCTTTTCCAGACATCCAGATTTTCGCATCTCATTTTTTTTACCCTTTTTTCAACTGCCACCTGCAAGCTGAACCCTGCCCGCTCCCTGAACGCTCCGCGTTTAGAAATACCCTTCTATCTTCTTCTTCTCCATTGAGCCCTCCTGATCCTTGTCGATCAGTCGCCCTTCACGTTCGCTGCTTTTGGAAAGGAGCATCTCCTGGATGATCTCGGGCAGCGTCGATGCGGTCGATTCGATGGCGCCGGTGAGAGGATAGCAACCGAGCGTGCGGAAACGGACCACTTCATTTCTGGCTTTTTTTCTGAGCTCTTCGGGTACCCTGTCGTCGTCGACCATGATCTTGGCCCCCTCATACTCCACGACAGGGCGCTCTTTGGCCAGGTAGAGCGGTACGATGGGGATCTTTTCGAGATAGATGTATTGCCAGATATCCAGCTCCGTCCAGTTGGAGAGGGGGAAGACCCGTACACTTTCACCTTTGTGGATTTTGGTGTTGAAGAGGTTCCAAAGTTCGGGGCGCTGGTTTTTCGGATCCCACCGGTGGTTCTTGTCGCGGAAGGAGAAGATACGCTCTTTGGCACGGCTCTTCTCTTCATCGCGCCTGGCTCCACCGATGACGGCATCGTAGCCGCCTTTGTTGAGTGCCTGTTTGAGTGCCTGGGTCTTCATGATGTCGGTATGGACTTTGGAGCCGTGGACGAAGGGGTTGATACCCATCTCGATCCCTTCGGGGTTGCTGTGGACGACCAGATCCACCCCCAGCTCCTTGACGCGCCTGTCACGAAATTCGATCATCTCCTTGAACTTCCAGAGCGTATCGACATGCAGCAGCGGAAAGGGCGGCTTGGCCGGGTAGAACGCCTTCATCGCCAGATGCAGCATGACCGAACTGTCCTTGCCGATGGAGTACATCATCACCGGCTTCTCGAAGGTCGCAGCGACCTCTCTGAGGATATAGATGCTTTCGGCTTCGAGCTGTTTGAGGTGGGTCATGCGGTTGTTCATATGAGGCTCTCTTTGTCTGCTAAAGTTTATAAAATGAAGTATACCCAAAGAGGAGTTTTCACCTTCTTAAATTGAAAAAAAAACAAATTAAATTTATTCGAAGTCATTGTTCTGTAAACTATCGGGAAAATATTTGATCATTTCATTGTAAGGTGCGCATGAAAGGCATAATACTCGCGGGCGGAAGCGGCACGAGGCTCTACCCCATCACACAGGTGATCAGCAAACAGTTGTTACCCGTCTACGACAAGCCGATGATCTATTACCCGCTTTCCGTACTGA
>JAUUDL010000014.1 GCA_030826715.1 Hydrogenimonas sp.
CCGGCGTTCATGACCCCCGAAGCGCTCGAGAAGGCGCAGGCGATCGCCAAGAAGGTGACCGACGGCCTGGGCGGACGGGGGATTTTCGGAGTCGAGCTCTTCGTCAAAGGGGAGGAGGTCTACTTTTCCGAAGTGAGCCCACGCCCCCACGACACCGGGATGGTGACGCTGATCACCCAGAGCCAGAGCGAGTTCGCGCTCCATCTGCGGGCAGTGTTGGGATTGCCGCTCGATTTCACCTTCTTCACGCCGGGTGCGAGCGCGGCCTACAAAGCCAGACACGAGAGTGTCACCCCCATCGTCCACGTGGACGACAAAGCCTTCGTGACCGATTCGTTCGTGCGGGTCTTTGGGAAGCCCGAAAGCCATGAAGGGCGGCGGATGGCGGTTCTGCTCACGATGGCGGCCAGCGAAAGCGAAGCGCTCGCCAAAGCCAAGGAACGCATCGGTTATATCGACGATTCGGCCGTGATGGAGAGACGTGTCGAAACCACGCGCGACGAAAACGAAGAGAGCTGTGTCATCAAAAAGGTGATCAAGTTCATATTCGGATAGAGCGACACGATGCAGATGGAGCAAACGTACCTGACGCTGGCGCCGAAAGAGAGGGGTGTCCATCTCGTCACCGACGAGATCGTCTCGCAGTTGCCTTCGATCGCGCAGTACGAAGCGGGGTTGCTGCACCTTTTCCTGCGCCATACCAGCGCAGCGCTCTCGATCAATGAAAATGCCGATCCGGATGTGCGGCGCGATACCGAAACGTTCATCGACAGACTCATTCCCGACGGTTTTGAAGGTTTCCGTCACACGCTCGAAGGGCCCGAAGATATGCCGGCCCATCTGAAATCGATGCTATTTGGCTGCCAGCTCACGATCCCTATCAGTAGTGGACGGTTGGCGCTGGGCGTGTGGCAGGGGATCTATCTGATCGAGGCGCGAAACCGCGGCGGTGCCAGGGAGATCGTGGCGACGATTCAAGGAAATTCATTGGAAAATCCGCTATGATAGATGGTATGAAACGGTTTCTTCTCTTTGTATCACTGTTTATTGCCATGGCCGCGACAGCGGCGAAGGTGCAGTGCGAGATCGAAAACGAAAAGATCTACTGCACCTACTACCTCGACAGATCCGACAATCAGTTCGGCAAAGAGGTGCTCTTCCATTGGATCTCCCCCAACTCACCCGACGATGACCGCATTCGCCATTTCAGGATTCCGCCTCTCTACGGGTCGGTCTACGACTATCGTTTTCTGCCCGGACGGGCCAAGGGAGAGTGGCGTGTGAGCGTTCGCGATCTGGAGACCAACGAAACCGTCGAAACCACCTTCGATATCAACGACACAGACGATTCGATGTTTGAAGATTGAGAGCAACTACAAGCTACGCCTAAAAGAGCGAAGGCTGCTGCAGCGACTTGATTTTGAAACTCTCCCGGTGGATCGGTGACAACCCCAGACGCGCGATCGCCTCGATATGGGCTTTCGTGCCGTACCCCTTGTGCCTGGCGAACCCATATCCGGGATAACGCTCTTCCATCTTCTCCATGATTCGATCTCTCGTCACTTTCGCCAGGATGCTGGCCGCACTCACCTGAGGTACGCTTATATCGGCTTTGATCTTGCATGTGAGGTTGTCAATGCCGAAGGTCGTATTGCCGTCAAAGAGGTAGATGGGGGCCTGAATGGATGCCATGATCGCTTTGAGCCCCGAAATGAGGCAGGCACTGATCCCCTTTTCGTCGATCTCGGAGGCGTCAAACGAGACGACATGCCAGCGCGCTTCATGCGTGATGGTATCGTAGAGCGCTTCGCGCCTGGCGGCGCTCAACCGTTTGGAGTCTTGCAACCCTTCGATCGGCCGGGCAAGGAGGACGCCGGCCATCACGAGCGGTCCGGCCAGCGGGCCTCGGCCCGCTTCATCGATACCGCAGAGATTCGGGTCGAACCGACAAGCTTGCTCTTCGGGAAGGGTGGCGTTTTTCATGCGGTTATTGTAGCGCATCCTCGATCATCCATTCGTAAAAGGGAACAGCCTGCACGGAAATCTTGTCGAAATGGAATCGAAAAGTGTTGGAGATGGTCAAGACTGTCAGCCGTTTGATGCCAAGCGCTTCGATCGCCTCGATGCGGCCGGCGATCTTGGCCGCGCTGCTTTCAGGATTGGCGAAAGGCGAGAGTATAATGCCCAGGTCTTCGGCAGGATCGTAGAGATCGAGCGCGTCGTGATAGAAGACCTCTCTTCCCGATCTGATGAAGCGCCATGCCGCGATGGTGTAGAGTTGTCCCATCAGCGACTTTTCGAAAAAGAGCGACGCGGGCATCGCGAAATCGTAGAAAAGCAGCCTTTTGGCGGCCCTGGGCTGTCCGAACTTTTCGACCCAGGCGATCATGCGGCGCGCTTCGTACGCCTTGAGGGCGGCATAGAGGCGGTCCTTGGAGATTTTGTGCGATCGCTTGAGCGCGCTATAGAGCTGATGGGGCGTCACCGGTTTACCAAGGTGACGGGCCATGTGGCGCAGGAGCGCCTGATCGACCCTTTCGGGAAAGATTGACCGTACCAGTTCGTGCAGCCGGCGCGTCAGCAGCGATTCGTGCACGCCGGTCATGAGAGGAAGCGATCCGGTCTTGAGATAGAGCGAAAAGGAGTGTTCGGGCGGGGCGAGTCGCTTTTCGAAGGCCAGATACTCTTCGAAATCGAGCGGCGTAAGCTCCAGCAGAGGCATGAACGGGTTCTCGGTGAAGGGTGCCTGCGTCACCACCACGGCCTGACGGCAGTGGGGGATGGGGATCGACCCGTCGTAACTGTCGAGAATCAATGTTTCGATGTTGCGGGCCTGTATGAAGCCCTGAAGGGAATCGGCCAGCGCGCTTTTGTCGAGCCGAAGATCGGAAAAGTCGATGTAGAGCCGCCTCTTTTTCGGTATGGCGTTGGCATAGTCGAGGACGGCCCATGTCTTGCCCGAAAGCGGCGGTCCGTAGAGATTAACGGTATGGGATGGGATGTCGATCTTGCGTTCGACGAAGCCGACGGCCTTGGGTATGGTTTCGTAGAGTGCTTCGAGCTGATCCATCGTCGGTCCTGACGTAAATTGATATTTGTTTCCTTCCAAAAAGGAAATAAGTTTTCATGATTATAGCGGAAAATCGCGCTAAAACGTTGATTTTGGCAGTACTTTTATGTATAATCTTGGCTCCAAAAAGCGTTGGTGGATGCAAATCCGGATACCAACAAGTTCTTTTAAGGGAAAACCTATGGAAAAAATTCGACTCAAACTCAAAGCGTACGATCATCGTGTGCTTGACCGGTCAGTTGCTGCAATCGTAGAAGCAGTCAAGAGAACGGGTGCCGAAATTCGCGGCCCGATTCCTATGCCTACAAAAATCCGACGCTATACAGTGCTCAGATCACCTCACGTAAACAAAGATTCACGCGAACAATTCGAAATCAGAATGCACGGACGTATGATCGACATCGTCTCTGCGACACCTGATACCGTCGATTCGCTGATGAAACTCGATCTGGCACCCGAAGTTGACGTCGAAGTGCGATCTATGGGTAACAAGGGGTAACGGATGGAATTCATCGTAGAAAAAATCGGCATGAGCCGAACAATCAGTGTACCGAGTATCCCTGTCACGCTTCTGAAAGTGAAGGATCTCAAGGTATGTGAAATCACCGAGGACGGCCGTGCCGTCGTAGCCTACCCGAGCGGGAAGAAGCGTAACAAGGCGATCGAAGGTCAGCAGAAAAAGTATGGCCTCAGTGCCGAGTACAACCGCTTCGCGACGCTGAAAGTGGCCAACACCGAAACCGGCGACATCGATCTTACGCCGCTGGCGGAAGCGAAAAAGGTGAAGGTCTCCTTCAACAGCAAAGGACGCGGATTTTCCGGTGTCATGAAGCGTTGGAACTTCGCGGGCGGTCCTGCGAGCCACGGTTCACGTTTCCACAGAGCTCCCGGTTCTGTCGGTAACTGTGAGTGGCCCGGCCGTATCCAGCCCGGACAGAAGATGCCCGGCCAGTACGGCAACAAGAAAGTGACAGTTAAAAACGAGATCGTATCGTTCGATCCGGAAAACAAGATCCTTGTCGTCAAGGGTGCGGTTCCGGGCGCGAACGGTGCTATGGGTCGTGTAAGGATTTCTAAATGAGTACAGCAACAGTTTTGAACGAAAATCTCGAGCGTGCAGGCGAAGCGGAAGTGCCAGCCAACTTCCTCGAAGCGAGCCCGCACAACCTATATTTATATGTCAAGTCCTATCAGGCGGCTCTGCGTTCCAATACCGCACACAGTAAAAACCGTTCAGCCGTCAGCGGCGGCGGTAAAAAGCCGTGGGCGCAAAAAGGTCGTGGCGGCGCGCGTGCCGGTTCGATCCGCTCGCCTCTTTTTGTCGGCGGTGGCGTCGCCTTCGGTCCGAAAGCGAACCGCAACTACGACCAGAAGGTGAACAAGAAGCAGAAAAAACTGGCGCTGATGCACGCTCTGGCGGAAAAAGCGGCCAACGGAAAACTCTACATCGTCGACAGCCTCGAAGTATCCAGCGGTAAAACGAAGGATGCGGCGGCGATGATGAAGAAACTTGGCGAGCGTGATGCGCTGTGGGTCAAGTCGTTGATCGACGACAAGACCTATCTGGCATTTAGAAATCTTCCGAACTGTTATTTGATCGAAGAGAATGAACTCAACGGCTATCTCGCGGCTGCGTATCACGCGGTCGTCATCGAGAAAGCGGTTTGGGAAAATCTGACGAAAGAGAGCTGAGATGGCAGATATTACCGATATCAAATCGATACTTTATACAGAAAAGACACTGGGCCTTCAGGAAGAGGGCGTCATCGTGGTCCAAACCTCTCCGAAAGTGACGAAGAATCAGCTCAAAGCGATCTTCAAAGAGTATTTCGGTGTCAACCCGGAGAAGGTCAACTCTCTTCGCCAGAGCGGCAAAGTGAAACGTTTCCGCGGCAAAGAGGGAAAACGCCCGGATTTCAAAAAGTTCTATGTGAAGCTGCCTGAAGGCGCGAACATCGAGAGCTTGAGCGCGTAAGGGGATAGACAATGGCAATCAAATCATACAAACCGTATACACCCAGCCGACGCTATATGACAGGCGTCGACAGCAGCGACATCACAAGCAAACCGACGGTTCGCAAGCTGCTCAAGAAGATTCCCGCCAAAGCGGGCCGTAACAATCAGGGACGTATCACATCCCGTCACAAAGAAGCGGGAGCGAAAAAGCTCTACCGTATCATCGATTTCAAACGCAACAAGTTTGGTATCGAAGGGACTGTGGCGACCGTCGAGTACGATCCGTACAGAAACTGCCGCATCTGCCTGGTCAACTATGCCGACGGCGAGAAGCGCTACATCATTCAGCCGAGCGGACTGAAGGTGGGCGACAAGATCATGTCGGCCGAAGCAGGTCTGGATATCAAACCCGGCAACGCGATGAAACTCAAAAACATCCCGGTCGGTACGCTGGTGCACAACCTCGAACTCAAACCCGGCAAGGGTGGACAGCTGGTACGCAGCGCCGGCGGTTACGCGCAGATCATGGGACGCGAAGGCAAATATGTCATCGTCCGTATGCCCAGTTCGGAAATGCGCAAGATTCTCGGCGAGTGCATGGCGACCGTCGGCACCGTCGGTAACGAAGAGTTCGCCAACATCGTCATCGGTAAAGCCGGACGAAGCCGCCACCTGGGTATTCGCCCGCAGACACGCGGTTCGGCGATGAACCCGATCGATCACCCGCACGGTGGTGGTGAAGGTAAGACCAACTCTGGACGTCATCCGGTAACTCCTTGGGGCATGCCGACCAAAGGCTTTAAAACACGTCGTAAAAAAGCCAGCGATAAACTGATCATTTCACGACGTAAGAAAAAATAAGAGGGTAAGACATGGCAAGATCGATTAAAAAGGGTCCTTTTATTGACGAGCATCTGATGAAAAAAGTGCTCAAAGCGAAAGAGACCGGTGATACGAAACCAATCAAGACGTGGTCACGCCGAAGCACCATCTTCCCGGAGATGATCGGTTTGACCATCAACGTCCACAACGGACGCCAGTTCGTTCCTGTATACATGACAGAGAACCATGTCGGCTACAAACTCGGCGAGTTTGCACCGACTCGTACGTTCCGCGGCCACAAAGGCTCGGTACAGAAAAAGATCGGGAAGTAAGGGGTAGTCGATGAGCAAAGCAACACTGAAATTCATTCGCCTCAGCCCGACGAAAGCACGCCTGATCGCCCGCGAAGTCCAGGGAATGAACGCCGAACTCGCACTCGCGAGCCTCGAGTTCATGCCCAACAAAGCGGCGAAAGTGATCTCCAAAGTGATCGCCTCGGCAGTCGCCAACGGCGGATACGAGCCCGAAGAGGTCGTCGTCTCTTCATGCCGTGTCGACAAAGGCCCGGTTCTCAAGCGCTGGAAACCGCGTGCACGTGGCCGTGCGTCACGTATCATGAAACCAACATCTCACGTGATCGTCGAAGTCACAGAAGCGAAGGATAAGTAATGGGTCAAAAAGTCAATCCGATTGGTTTGCGCCTTGGTATCAACCGTAACTGGTCGTCTCGCTGGTATCCCAACTGGCAGCGCGTCCCGGCATTTGTCGCAGAAGATGACAAAATCCGCAAGTTCCTCAAAAAAGAGCTCTACTATGCGGGTGTCGCCGACATCATCATCGAAAGAACGGCAAAACGCCTTCGCGTCACGATCGTCGCGGCACGTCCCGGTATCATCATCGGCAAAAAAGGCGCGGATATCGAAAAACTCAAAACGCGTCTTCAGAACATGGTCGGTAAACCGGTCGCGCTGAACATCCGCGAAGAGAAGCGCCCTCAGGCTTCCGCCCAGCTGGCAGCCGAAAACATCGCCACACAGCTCGAGCGACGTATCGCGTTCCGCCGTGCGATGAAAAAGGTGATCCAGGCCGCGCAGAAATCGGGTGCCAAGGGAATCAAGGTCCAGGTTTCCGGACGCCTCGGCGGTGCCGAGATGGCGCGTACCGAGTGGTATCTCGAAGGTCGTGTGCCGCTGCATACGCTTCGTGCGAAAATCGATTACGGTTTCGCCACAGCCTATACAACATACGGAATCATCGGTGTCAAAGTGTGGATCTTCAAAGGCGAGGTGCTCCAAAAAGGTATCCAGCCCGAGCCTGCGGAAGAGAAGCGTGAACGCCGTGGCCCAAGACGTGGGAGGAGATAAGCATGTTAATGCCCAAAAGAACGAAATATCGTAAACAACAAAAAGGCCGTAACCGCGGCAAAGCCTACAGAGGCAACCAGCTGGCGTTCGGAAACATCGGCATCAAAGCGATCGAAGCCGGCCGCATCGACAGCCGACAGATCGAATCGGCGCGTGTCGCGATGACCCGTCACGTCAAACGTACCGGTAAGGTTTGGATCCGGGTATTCCCCGACAAACCGATTACCGCCAAGCCCCTCGAAACACGTATGGGTAAAGGTAAGGGTGCCGTGGACAAGTGGGTCATGAACATCAAGCCCGGACGTATTATCTACGAAATGGCAGGTGTCGAAGAGAAGCTCGCGCGTGAAGCGCTGACGCTTGCGATGCACAAACTGCCGTTCAAAACAAAAATCGTCACGCAAGAGGCCAGCAATGAAATATACTGATATTAGCGACAAGAGCCGTGAAGAGCTCGAAAAATTGTTGAAAGAGAAGAAGATGGAGCTGTTTGAGATGAAACTGAAGCTCAAAACCATGCAGCTTACCAACCCGAACGAGATTCGTGCATGCCGCAAGGATATCGCGCGAATCAAGACTGCCATCAATGCGCAGAAGAATGCTTAAGGATTAGATTATGGCGTCTCATAAACGTACAATTCAAGGAACCGTGATCAAAAAAGCGGGTGACAAGACGGCGACCGTTCTGGTCGAACGCCGTGTCATGCATCCTCGCTATCACAAAACGGTCAAACGATTCAAGAAATATCTCATTCACGATGAGAACAACGCGACGAACGTCGGCGATGTGGTAACGGCTATCGAGTGCCGTCCCCTCTCCAAAACCAAGTCGTACCGTCTCAAAGAGATCGTGAGTACAGGAGTCGGATCATGATTCAGAGTTTTACACGACTGAATGTCGCAGACAACAGCGGCGCGAAACAGATCATGTGTATCAAAGTTCTCGGCGGCAGCAAACGCCGTTACGCGAGCGTCGGTGACGTCATCGTCGCTTCCGTCAAAAAAGCGCTTCCCAACGGCAAGGTCAAAAAGGGCCAGGTCGTCAAGGCTGTCGTCGTTCGAACCAAAAAAGAGGTGCAGCGCGAAAACGGATCGCTGATCCGCTTCGACGACAACGCGGCTGTCATTCTCGATGCGAAGAAAGAGCCGATCGGCACCCGTATTTTCGGGCCCGTCAGCCGTGAAGTCCGTTACGCGAACTTCATGAAAATCGTATCACTCGCTCCGGAGGTGCTGTAATGGCCAAGAAATTCAAGATCAAAAAGGGCGATACCGTCGAAATCATCGCCGGTGACGACAAAGGCAAAAAAGCGGAGGTCCTTCAAGTCCTTCCCGCCAAAGACGCCGTGATCGTCGCGGGATGCAAAATCGCGAAAAAAGCGGTCAAACCGACCGAGCAGAATCCCGAAGGCGGTTTCGTCAACAAAGAGATGCCGATTCACATCTCCAACGTTCGCAAAGTGGAAGGGGCGTAAGATGCTGAGACTCAAAGAGAAATTCAACGAACTGAAGCCGGTCCTCAAAGAGGAGCTCGAAATCGGCAATCCGATGCTGATTCCTTCCCTCGAGAAGATCGTCATCAGCGTAGGATGCGGCCATGACGCGAAAGATACGAAGGTGGTCCAGAACATTGCCGATACGATTTCGCTGATCGCAGGACAGAAGGCGGTCATCGTTCCGGCCAAAAAATCGGTCGCGGGATTCAAGGTCCGCGAAGGTATGCCCATCGGTGTCAAAGTGACCCTTCGCGGCGACATGATGTACAACTTCCTGGACAAGCTGATCAGTATCGCACTCCCACGCGTGAAGGACTTCCGCGGGGTTCCGCGCAACGGGTTCGACGGCCACGGCAACTACAACTTCGGTCTGCAGGAGCAGCTGATGTTCCCGGAAGTCGATTATGACAACATCATCAAGACTCACGACATGAACATCACGATCGTGACCACTACAGACAATGACAAAGCGGCATTCGCACTGCTCGAGAAGCTGGGCATGCCTTTTGCGAAAGGACGACAACATGGCTAAGAAATCGATGATCGCCAAACAGCAGCGAAAACCGAAATTCAAGGTACGTGCCTATACGCGCTGCAGCATCTGCGGCCGTCCGCACTCAGTCTACCGGGATTTCGGCATCTGCCGCGTTTGCCTGCGCAAGATGGCCAGCGAAGGCCTCCTTCCGGGCGTCAAAAAAGCGAGCTGGTGATTTTCGGCGCAAAGCGCCGAAAATCAGTGAACGGTGAACAGTCAACTGGAAACCGTGAAGAGGGAAATGAAATTTATTTTATTTTCAGAGAGGTGGAGAGCATTCTCCATACCGCGCCCACCAAAGCGCACAAAATCAACAAAAAGGATAAGGCATGGTGAACGATCTGATTGCAGATTCTCTGACGCGCATCAGAAACGCATCAATGCGACGACTTGACGTCACGACACTGATGTACAGCAAAATCGTAGAAGCGATCATGAAAATCTTTCAGGAGAAAGGTTATATCGACAACTACAAAGTGGTTGACAACAACGGCAAGAAGAGCATCAACGTCGTGCTCAAGTATGACGATAACGGCCGTTCGGTCATCAACGAGATCAAGCGTATCTCCAAGCCCGGACGACGTGTCTATAAAGGTAAAGAAGATATTAAACGTTTCAAAAACGGCTACGGCACGATCGTCGTCTCAACAT
Organism: Hydrogenimonas sp.; assembly: GCA_030826715.1. Taxonomy (GTDB): domain Bacteria; phylum Campylobacterota; class Campylobacteria; order Campylobacterales; family Hydrogenimonadaceae; genus Hydrogenimonas. Next base: position 9,895 of record JAUUDL010000014.1, read on the forward strand.
CACAAGGCGTTCTGCCCAACGACGAAGCGTTCAAACGCGGCATCGGCGGCGAAGTGCTTTGCAGCATCTGGTAAGGAATAGAATATGTCACGTATAGGAAAGAAACCGATTGATATCCCAGCCGGCATCGACGTCAAGGTTGAGGGTACAGAAGTTGTCGTTTCCAAGGGAAAAGATGTCAAGCGCCTCGATACGCACGGTCGCGTCGATGTCGAACTGGTAGACAATCAGATCGTCTTCCACCGCAAAGGTGAAGACAAGGCCTCCAGTGCGTTCTGGGGAACCTATCGCGCACTGACACAGAATATGATTCTGGGTCTTACCCAGGGATTCGAGAAGAAACTCGAAATCAACGGCGTCGGTTACCGCGCTGCCGTCAAGGGCAAGACGCTCGAGCTTCAACTGGGATTCTCGCACCCGATCAACTACGCGATTCCCGAGGGAATCGATATCGCGGTCGAGAAAAACATCGTCACCGTCAAGGGGACCGACAAGCAGAAGGTGGGTCAGGTAGCCGCGGAGATCCGTGCATTCCGTCCGCCGGAACCCTACAAGGGTAAAGGCGTCAAGTATGTGGACGAAGTGATTCTCCGCAAAGCCGGTAAAACTGGTAAGTAAGGGTTGAACAATGAATAGAACACTACTTTTGAAAAAAAATGCACAACGCGCGAAGAGAAAAGCCCGTGTACGCGGAAAGATTTTCGGTACCGCCGAAAAGCCTCGTGTCACTATTTTCCGTTCGAACAAGCATCTCTACGCTCAGGCGATCGACGATACTGCCGGTGCGACGCTCGCAGCGGCCGATGGCCGTAAAATGGGTCTCAAGGCGAACAAAGAGGCAGCTACGAAAGTTGCCGAAGCTTTGGCGGCCGATCTTAAAGCCAAAGGTCTGGAAACCGTAGTTTTCGATCGTAACGGCTACATCTATCACGGTGTTGTCCCGGCATTTGCCGAGGCACTGCGCGAAAACGGAATAAAGGTCTAAGGGTAGATTATGGAAAATATCAACAGAGAAGATTTCGAAGAAGTCATCGTCAACATCGGCCGCGTTACCAAAGTTGTCAAGGGTGGCCGCCGTTTCAGATTTACGGCACTTGTCGTCGTGGGTGACCGCAACGGTACCGTCGGTTTCGGTATGGGAAAAGCCAAAGAGGTTCCCGACGCGATCCGTAAGGGTATCGACGAAGCGTTCAAAAACCTTGTCAAGGTCAATATCAAGGGTTCGACGATCGCTCACGACATCGAACACAAGTACAATGCGAGCAGAATCGTGCTCAAACCGGCCAGCGAAGGTACGGGTGTTATCGCCGGTGGGGCTGCACGTCCCGTCATCGAGCTCGCCGGTATCAAGGATATCCTGACCAAATCACTGGGCTCCAACAATCCGAACAACCTTGTTCAGGCCACTGTTGAAGCTCTAAGCCGAATCAAAGGATAAGCGATGTCACTGCACAACCTCACAAAAGCACCGGGCAGCACCAAGAACAGCAAGCGTGTCGGTCGCGGCCAGGGAAGCGGAATGGGTAAAACAGCCACCCGCGGTAACAAGGGTCAAAAGGCACGTACCGGCTACAAGCAGAAGCGCGGTTTCGAGGGTGGCCAGCAGCCGCTCCAGCGCCGTCTGCCGAAAGTCGGTTTCACGAGTCGCGTAGAAAAACCGTACGTGATCAATGTCGAGCGCGTTCCGGCGATCGCCGAGCTCGAAGAGATCACCATGGAGACACTTGCAAGTGTCCATACCATCAAAGGTAAATACAAGCGCGTGAAATTGATCGGCAAAGCTGCACGCGAGCTCGCCGGTAAAATCAAAGACGAGCGTATCACGACCAGCGGAAAATAACAATGAGTAAATCATTGGTCAATAAAATCCTGATAACATTGGGATTTTTGCTGGCATATCGGATACTGGCCTATGTGCCGGTACCCGGTGTCAACGTCGATGTGATCAAAGAGTTCTTTGATTCAAACGCCAACAACGCCCTGGGTATGTTCAACATGTTCAGCGGTAAAGCGATCAGCCGCCTCAGTATCATCTCTCTCGGCATCATGCCCTACATCACCGCCTCGATTATCATGGAACTCCTCGCCGCCACCTTCCCGGAACTCGGAAAGATGAAGAAAGAGCGCGACGGTATGACCAAATATATGCAGATTATCCGTTATGCGACGATCGCGATTACCGTCGTTCAGGCGATCGGTGTATCGATAGGCTTGCAGAATCTCACAGGTAAAGGCGGCGAAAGCGCAGTCATGGTCGATTCGACGACATTCGTCACGATGGCAGTCTTTTCGATGCTGACCGGAACGATGCTTCTGATGTGGATCGGTGAGCAGATCACCCAAAGAGGCGTGGGTAACGGTATTTCACTCATCATCTTCGCCGGTATCGTCTCTTCGATCCCATCGGCGATCGGTGGCACGATCAACCTCGTCAATACGGGTGAACTCAACTTCCTCGTCGTGCTCGCCATCCTGGCGATCATTATCGCGACGGTCGGATTCATTATCTATGTGGAGCTTGGGGAAAGGCGTGTACCGGTGAGCTATTCACGCAAGGTGATGATGCAGAATCAGAAAAAACGGGTGATGAACTACATACCGATCAAGGTCAACCTGAGCGGCGTCATTCCTCCGATCTTCGCATCGGCGATTCTGATGTTCCCCTCGACGATTCTGCAGGCGTCGACCAACCCGATCATCCAGAAAATTTCCGATTTTCTCAACCCCAACAGCTATACATTCAACTTCATGATGTTCCTGTTGGTGATCTTTTTTGCCTATTTCTACGCGTCGATCGTCTTCAACGCCAAAGATATCGCTGACAACCTCAAACGTCAGGGTGGTTTCATTCCCGGCGTCCGTCCCGGCGAGCACACAGCGCTCTTTCTGAACGAAGTGGCGAGCCGCCTGACATTCTGGGGCGCGATCTATCTGGCACTTATCTCCACGCTGCCGTGGATTCTGGTCAAGAGTATGGGCGTGCCGTTCTATTTCGGCGGTACGGCTGTACTGATCGTCGTGCAGGTGGCACTCGATACGATGAGAAAGATCGAAGCGCAGATCTATATGA
>JAUUDL010000094.1 GCA_030826715.1 Hydrogenimonas sp.
GCCGAGGTGACCAGTTTCTCATCCGATGAGGAGGGGACGAGTTCGCTGTCGCGTATCTGCACGATTTTGGTCAATCCTTCGACCAGATGGGATGTATCTTCTCCGAACCGCTCCTCAATCTCTTCGATCGTGGAGGGTGTATCTTCCACCACATCGTGCAAAAGCGCGGCGAGAACCATCGTCTCATCATCACTGATCACTGCAGTGATCGCCGCGACGAGAATAGGATGGACAATGTATGGCTCACCACTTTTACGTACCTGACCCTCGTGGGCCTTTTGTGCGAAATCGAGCGCCGTTTCGATCCTTTCACTGGGATCGATCGTCTCAAAGAGTACCTTTTTGGCCTCTTCGACGGTATGGACATCACCAATGGTGTCAAGCAGGCGCTCGAGTGCAGAGTGCATGAAAAGCCTTAAATCTTTTCCATACCTTCGATTTCGACGAGACCTTCAGCGATCTCGGTGATCGCGATATCGGCATGTTTGTACTGTTTGGGGTCCATATCCACGAGCGGTCTTGCACCTTTGGCAAGTTCGTTGGCCCGTTTGGAGACGGCCGCTGCAAGCAGATATCGGTTGTAGTTGACTTTTTCGAGGGCTTTCGCCGCTGTTTTTTCGAGTCTCATGTATATTCTCCTATATTTTGATTATTTAACAATCGAACACTTGTCGTAATCGCCCTGCATGATCGCGAGCAGGTTCCCTTTTTGGAACATGTCGCATACGACAATCGGCAGTTTGTTCTCTTTGGCCAGCGCGATGGAGGTGTCGTCCATCACTTTGATGTTGTCGGCGAGCGCTTCGTCGTAGGAGAGGGTCGGCAGTTTTCTGGCGTCAGGGAAACGGTTGGGATCTTTGTCGTAGACGCCGTCGACTTTCGTCGCCTTGATGATCATATCGGCACCGATCTCCACGGCACGAAGCGTCGCAGCAGTATCGGTCGTGAAAAAGGGGTTTCCCGTACCCGCGGCGAAGATGACGATACGCCCTTTTTCCAGGTGCCTGATGGCGCGTCTGACAATGAACGTCTCGCAGATCTGTTCCATCTTGATGGCGCTTTGCACCCGCACACGCATTCCCAGGTACTCCAGCGCCTCCTGCATCGCCACGGCGTTGATGACCGTCGCGAGCATCCCCATATAGTCGCCGCTGGTACGCTTGATGATGCCGTCTTTGGCCGCCGTTACGCCGCGGATGATGTTGCCGCCGCCGATCACGACGCCTACTTCGATTCCGTTGTCGACGAGCTGTTTGATCTCTTCGGCGATGAATTTCAGTATCGACGTATCGACACCGTAACCACTCTCACCGGCGAGTGCCTCACCCGAAAATTTAACCAGAATCCGCTGCTTTCCCATGCCTCTCCTTTGTCGCGTCAAGCCCTGAAATAATTGCGATTTTATCCAAATTTTACTTTGAGAAAGATATAGGGGAATTTTTAAAGCTACAGAAACAAAACTCCTAACGCAGCCGTATCAGTTCGAGAGGATTGATATGGCGGTTCTTCTGGGTCACTTCGAACATCAACTCATCCTCCACACGCCCGATAACATACCCTCTCTTGACCTTTTTGCCTTCACGGATCGTCGGTGCGATTTTGTCGAGTTTGGCGTAGATCGTATGCAGATTTTTGGCGTGTTCGACGATCACCACTTTCCCGAGCATCGGCGTATTTTTGATGAATACGACACGGCCATTGAGGACGTTTTTCACTTTGGCGTTCCTGCGTGAAGGCTTGAGCGTGACCGATTCATTGAAAATCTTGATCTTGTAGACCGGATCGACATAGAGGCCGAACTTTTTGACCACTTTGGCTTTTCCGACCGGTGAAAAGGTTTTGGGACCACGATACCGGCCCACCGAATGGCGCTGATAGGAGCTGCCGATATTTCGTACGTGCAGCTTGGCGGCTGCCGTTTTCGGTGCACGTTTGCGCGCTCTTTTCTCTTCCAATGTGCGGCGTTGCAGGATATTGAGTTTGGCCAAGGTATCACGAAGCGATTTCTCCTCGTTTTGCAACTTCTGGAGCCTCTTCTGATAATCGAACTTCTCTTTCTCGAGCTTGGCGGTCAGCAGTTTCCGCCTCTTCTTCTCGGCTGCGGCACGCGCTTTCCTCTTCTTCAGCCTTTCGATCATCGCCTCGATACGCGATGCCTCTTTTCTGAGTTTCTCGCTTTGACGCAGTGTCGCCACGAAGCTTCTCTCCATAGATTTGAGTTCCGAGCTGTCCTGTTTCACGATCGCTTTGAGCACTTCGGTTTCGATGACGTCTTTGGGCGTCTCGATCCCTTTTTCCTTCATGATCTCTTCGACGATATAGCGGTTGGCCAGCAGATCCACCAGCTTTTCCTGCTGTCTCTGCCTGGCCTGTTCGAGCGCATCGAGCTCCTTTTGAATTTCCGCCAGCCTCGCCGATCCCTCTTTCAAGAGCACGGCATTGAGGGCGATCTCCTTTTCGAGTTCGGCGATCGTCTGGTCGAGCCTCCCCAGCTCTACCTGGTTATTCTCGATCGCCTTGGCGATCTTCGCCAGTTTGCGGTCCATATGGGCATACGCACTTTTGGTACTTGCCAGCTTCTCCTTGGAGGTACGGATCTTCTGATCGATACGCGAGCCCCAAAGAACCATCGACAGAGCCAAAAAGAGCAGTACGAGACGCCGGACCACCGTTTACGACTCCTCTTTGAAACGCATCACGACAAGCAGGGCGCTCAAAATGGCCGTACCAAAGCCCACAGCCGCCAGCAGCACCACATCATCGAAAGAGAAGAGTCTGGCCGGATCGACATCGATCTCTTGCAAAAACGCCAGAATATCCGACCGGCTCACCAGGTAGAACATGCCTGTGACGATGAGAAAAAGCGCGATGAAGGCATCGACGATCGCCAGCCTAAAAAGGACGCCGCTGCGCAGCCAGACCGGCGCACCGAAAAGCGCCATGATCTGCATACGTTCGCGATGTTCGAGCTGCCATACATACATCTGTTTGACGATCAACAAAAGACCCACGAGCGCCAAAAGCAGGGCGAATACCGAGAAGTTGCCCTTCATGAAGGTGAGCATCGCATAGAGCGGATCGTGCGTCTTTTCGAACATATGCACGCTTTTGACCCCTTTGATCGCCATCAGCTCCTCTTTGAGCCTCTGCAGGCTCGATCGATCCGGATAGCGTCGCAACTTGACGCTGTAAAAAAGCGGCATGATCGATTTGATCTTCTCCATATTCTTCGCGCTCGTCTCTTGGCGAATACGTCGGAGGATATTTTCGGCATCGACCGTTTCGATACGATCGATCAGTGTATCGGCATGGCCGATATCGTTGCTTTTGACTGTTTTGTCCGCCACGACGATGAGGGAATATTCGGCGTTGAGCTTCGTTTCGTAACTGCTGACGATGCGGTCGAACACCATCAGATATTCGATGCCGAAAAGTATCGCAAACAGCGGAAGGATCAGGGCCAGATGGGTCTTAACGGATCTCATAGAGCACCCCGTTTTCGATCGTCAGATGTCGGTAGTCGGCACTGAACATTTCCGGTATGTGGTGTGTCACGACGAGTATCGTCGTCTCCAGCTCCTCGTTGGCTTTTTCGAGCAGTTCCCAGACCACCTGCGAGGAGTAGTCGTCGAGATTGCCGGTCGGCTCGTCGGCTAATATAAGAAAGGGATTGTGCGCCAGTGCACGTGCCACGGCGACCCTCTGCTGCTCCCCGCCACTGAGTTCGAGCGGGAATTTGTCCGATTTGTGCGAAAGCTTGACGTGAGCGAGCAGTTTCTGTGCCTGCGCCCGGCAGACATCTTTGGGAAAACCGGCGATGATGAGCGGAAGCATGACGTTCTTTTCGACATTCCACTCTTTGATCAGCTTGTAGTCTTGAAAGATGATGCCGATATGGCGCCTCAGTTTGTAGAGTTTGGAAGCGGAGAGTCGCCCGATCTCCATGCCGCCCACTACAAGTTCCCCTTCCATCGGCGGCATCGCGCCGTACATCGATTTCAGAAGCGTCGATTTTCCGCTCCCGCTCGCCCCCGTGATGAAGACGAATTCGCCTGTTTGGACCTTGAACGTGGCGTTTTTGATCACCGGTTCGTGGCGTGGATAGGCCAGTTTCGTTTTGCTGGATTCAATCACACTCGGCATGCATCCACTCCGTCAAAATTTTGTGCGCCTCGAGATTGGTCGAAGTCGGGACCGGGGCTTCGGGGTAGTAGGCTGCTTTGGAGCCTCGTATCAACACATACTTGTGTTCGGGGCGGTCGACGCTGCCCAGCGCCACGCGGATCAGCCCCTCTTTCTCGTTGATGGCATAGAAGCGTTCCACATGGACAAAACACCCAGGTTCCACCCACGCCTTGACCGGCTTTCGAGCGTAAAGCGCTCTGATCGATGGAGCCTCGGGAAATGCGAAGCTGCCGGCAACAACCTTTTCGGGAGAGCTTTCGAGCGATTCGACATGGATTTCGTAGATATTCTTCTCCATGCGTCGCCAACGATCCTCGTACTTGCTTCGCACCGCCCCTTCCAGGTTCTTTTCGAGTGTGAGCTTCACTCTTTTTGGCTTCGTGAACACTTCCATGGCGTATTGGAAATAGTTCTCGCTGTCGGTTCGCAGTTCCAGTGTGCCGCCCGGCTTCAGGACACGCATCGATTCACTCAAGAAGGCGTCCGAGATGACCCTTCTGTGCGGCTTTTTGTCCCATGGAACCGGAAAGTGCACAAAGATCCGCTCGATCCGGTCGCTCGGCAGCAGTTCCATGAATAATCTGGCGTCGTAGTCGATGACCCACACATTCTCCAACCCCTCCAGATCAATGCGGCGCATCACCTGCTCCAGGGATGGCCGATGGATCTCGAGCCCGATCAGATGGACCTCCGGATGGGCTTTGGCCTGATGCAGCAGATGTCGGCCGCTTCCAAATCCCACCTCGATCCAGACCGGTTTGTCGGGAAGCGATGCAGCGTCGAACGTGCCGATCTCCTTCAGGCACGGCAACGGCTCTTTGAGTTTGGCCTGATCGACATTGGCGATATTGGAAAAAAGCACTTTCGGTTTCGTCGTTTCGATCAACGCCTGAAGCGCCTTTTTCACGAGGGTATTGGGCGAAGGGCGTGAAATCTTTTCGGCTTTGATGAGGATGGTCCCATCTTTGGGCTTCACCTGCAGTAAAAAAGGGACGCCGGCACTTTCCGCGCCGATCATCCCTTCTCCCGGGTGTTCGATATTTTCGGCATACCAGAGAAACCTGATGCCCTCTTTTTCAAACGGCATCGCAGGCAGGTCGAACGACTCTATGCGGATATGGGGCATTACGGCAGGTTACTCCTTCGTCGCGATGAAGAGTTCCACAGGCTCGGAAGGATCAGACCTCAACCCGTTTTTGTCGATCTCGACGACCCGATAGGTATATTTGACACCCGGTTTCATGAACTTGTCGACGAATTTCGTGCCGTATATGTTTTTGTAGACTTTCTTCTTTCGGCTCAACCCTTCCCAGTGGGTCCGGATGACGTCGTAACGGTCCGCACGCGCGTCACCCGGCTCCCAAATGATGATCGCCTGGTCGAAAGCGATCTTGGCGGCCGTGATGACCGGCGCACTCGGCTTGACCAGCGTACTTCCAAGCACCGGCGTATCGGGAAGCGGGCTTTCGAGCCCGTCTTTGTCGACGGCCGAAATTTTGTAGTAGTAGATCTTGCCGTCCTCATCCACTTTGTCGTCGTAGAAGGTGTTCGTCGTCTTGGCCCGGTAGCTGTAAAAGCCCAAGGAGAATGGGCTTCTATAGACTTTGTAGTAGACCACGTCGGGTGTCGGGCTCGGTTTCCACTCCAGATGGATCATGCGCGGCAGATCGGTCGTCGCTTTCAGGCCGGAAGGCGGCTTGGGAAGTGGTTTGGTGATCGCTTTGACCGCCGTACTCGGAGCAGAGACGAGACCGTTGCAGAGTTTGACACGGATACGGTAGAGGTAGATCTCCTTTTCACCCAGGTCTCTGTCGATATATTCGGCACTCAGACGGTTCTCGACCGTAGCGACTCTTTTCCACTCTTCCGGATCGGCGACACGGGCGCGCTCGACGACATAGGCGGTCACGCGAGGATCCTGGTGCGGCCGCCAGATCACCTTGATGCGGTTGGGAAGGTTGGTGATGGCACGCACGAAGCTGACAGAAGGGATCATCGGCAGCGTCTTGACGCGAACCGGATCCGATTGGCGCGATTCGAACCCCTTCGCATCGTACGTCGACATCTGATAGAGATATTCTGTCCCCGGTTGCAGATGGGTGTCGACGTAATGGGAGCTGTATCGATCGTCGATCTGGGCCACACGTTTGAGTTTGGCACCTGCACCGCTTTTGGCACGGTAGAGACGGTACCCCTCGATCTGGGCGGAAGGAATCATCTTCCATTCGAAACCGACGGCCGTCATCGACGAAAGCGTCTTGATCGAGGTGACGGTCGGAAGGTTGGGCGCTACCTTAGGAGCGCTCTGGCTCAGACCCTTCGGGGCACACCCCGCTGCAAATATCGTCAAAACGCCCAGGAAGAGCGCGCGGATCCAGTATTTCATCCAATTTCTCCTTTTCGAAATATTGCTCGCATACCGCCAGGAAATCCTGCGGAATATCGGCGACGAAACGCATCGCCTCCCCGGTACGGGGATGGTTAAGATAGAGCTGATAGGCATGCAACAGAACACGTTCTATTTTGCCTTTCATATTACCTTTATCGCTCTTAAAGCCGTATAAATGGTCCCCCACGATGTGGCGGCCGATCGAAGAGAGGTGGACCCGAATCTGATGGGTCCGTCCGGTGAAGAGTTTCGCCGCGATCAACTCGAAAGGACCACTGCCGCTCAACAATTTCACAAACGCCGTTTTCGCCGGCTTTCCGCCGCTCACTATTCCCATCTTCAGGCGATTGGCACGGTTGCGGGCGATCGGCCCCTCCACGATACCCGAACTTTTCAGGGGATAGTCGACCACCGCGATGTAGTAGCGGCCCATCGTTTTTCGCTGAAGCTGCTGCGAAAGCGCTTCGTGGGCCGTATTGTTTTTGGCCACCACCATCGCGCCGCTCGTCTCTTTGTCCAGACGGTGGACGATGCCGTGCCGCTCTTCGCCGCTGATCGTCGAAAGGCTTACCCCTTTGGCCTTGAGCCAGTCGACCAGTGTCGCTTCCTTGACACTGGGTGCCGGATGCACCACCAGTCCGGAAGGTTTGTTGATCACCAGGATATCGTCGTCTTCATAGATGATCGGCACGTCGAAATCGACCGCTTCTCTCTCGTAGGAGGGTTGCGGAGGAATCTCCCACGTGACGGTTTCGCCGCTTCGTACCTTGTGGCCCGCTTTCGTGACCGTTTTACCGCCCACTTCAACGAAACCCCTTTTGATCAGTTGTTCGATCTGGTTGCGTGAACCCCCGATGCGTCGATGCAGCAGTTTGTCAAGACGCATATCTTCTAAAGCCGTTAAACTCTCTTTGTTCATTCGTTGGATACAATTCTTTTGATATTAAGTAAAAAATTTATTCATTTAGGCAGTTTTTATTGATGAAACACACCATTCACCATCGCGGGAAACATCCCTGGATGTTCGACAGGCGCATTGTAACACATTTCGATTTCTTTCTTATATTGCTGATCGTGCCGTTGATTCTTATCTCTTTGACACTGGTCAAGGAGATCAGTCCGGCCCTTTTCAGGAAGGAGATTTTCTACATAGGATTAGGGTTCATCGTCTTTTTCATCTTCTTTCTGATTCCGTGGCGGGCACTTCGATGGTTGATCCCCTTCTTCTACTGGGCGACGATTCTGTTGCTTGTGAGTGTCGATCTCTTCGGTGTCACCAAGCTAGGCGCGCAACGCTGGCTGCAGATCCCCTTCGTCGGGCTCACGATCCAGCCGTCCGAACTCTTCAAACCCGCCTTCATTTTGATGATGGGCTACCTCATCCAGGAGAACCCGCCC
>JAUUDL010000051.1 GCA_030826715.1 Hydrogenimonas sp.
AACGAACGGACCGGTAAACACGCCAAACTCGTGCCGGTCGTCCATGCCGACCACTGCACGGGGTGCGGACTTTGCGAACACGCATGCGTCACCGAAAAAGCGGCGATTTTCGTACTGCCGCGCGAAGTGGGTATGGGAAAACCCGGCGATTACTATGTCAAAGGGTGGAATAAAAAAGATCAGGAGCGTATCAAACAGCGCAATCTGCAGGAGTTGAAAACGAAAACCGAACGAAGCGAGAAGAAGCCGCAGGAGTATCTGAATATGGATGAGGATCTGTTCCAATGAAAAAGCTCTTTAAAATGCGCTATCTGATTTTGCGCAGGATCACCCAGGTAGGCCTGCTCTTTCTCTACTTCGCCGGCAACGCGTATGGGTGGAATATTCTCAAAGGGACGCTGAGTTCTTCACTGGTGTTGGGAAAAATTCCTCTCGCCGATCCGTTCGCTGTGCTGCAGATGCTCTCGGCAGGCGCCATCATGGGCATCAATGTCTTTATCGGTGCGGCGATCATCACCCTCTTTTACGGCATCATCGGCGGACGCGCGTTTTGCAGCTGGGTCTGCCCCGTCAATATGGTGACCGACCTGGCCAACTGGATGCGGCGCGTGCTTTTGCTGGACAAAACCGAAAGAAAAGTGTGGGTCAGCCGCAACGCCCGCTACTGGGTGTTGGGGCTCGCCCTGATCGTCTCCGCACTGACCGGCCTGGCGGCGTTCGAACTCGTCAGCCCCATCACCATCTTCAACCGGGGTGTGATCTTCGGCATGGGGATGAGCGGCGGTGTGCTGCTGGCGATCTTTCTTTTCGATCTTTTCGGCGTCAAAAACGGCTGGTGTGGACATATCTGCCCCCTTGGAGGCTTCTACTCGCTGATCGGACGCTTCAGTCTGATCCGTGTGCGCCACAACCAGCCCAACTGTACACTCTGCATGAAATGCAAAGAGGTATGCCCGGAATCGGAAGTGCTCTTCATGATAGGCAAAGAGAGCACGACGGTCAATATGGGCGAATGCGTCAACTGCGCCCGATGTATCGAAGTCTGTGACGACGATGCTTTGGGATTCAGCCTGCGCGATTTTACAAAAAGCAAAACCAAAGGAGTCAAGCAATGAAAAAATTGATAATCACGGCACTTTCCGCCACCCTGATATTGGGCTTGAGCGCCTGTGCCGACAAGGGTGAAACCAAAACCCAAGCCAAGAGTGCCGAAACATCGAAGCCGACCGTCACCGAAGAGTCTCTGGGGCTTCGGAAAGAGAATCTCTATACCGAAAGTGGCGTTGCACCGGTCAAAAAAGTGGACGTTGCCGCAGCCCCCGGGACCGCAAAACGGTTCGAGCGTTCCTACGAAAACGCGCCGCCGCTCATTCCCCACAGCGTGGATGGCCTACTGCCGATTACGAAGAACAACAACGCCTGTCTCGGCTGCCACATGCCCGAAGTCGCTTCCAGTGTAGGCGCCACGCCTATTTCGAAGACCCACTTCATGGATTTCAGGCACCAGAAAATGCTCGATCACCTGGCAGAGCAGCGATACAACTGTTCTCAGTGCCACGTACCGCAAGCCAATGTCAAACCGTTGGTCAAAAACAACTTCACACCCGACTACAGAAGTCCGTCGGAAAAGAAGAAATCGACACTGATCGATACGCTCAACGAAGGTGTGAAATAAACATGATCGACCGCAAAAGGCGGAGTCTCTTCGCTCCACTTGCCGCAGCGATGGGAAAGGATGACGCGGCCGAAAAGAGATCTTCGGTCGTGCGTCCTCCTTACAATACCGACGCATCTCTTTTTCACTCCCTTTGTCCGACATGCGAAGAGAAACCGTGTGCCAAAGCGTGTGAAGAGGAGATCATATTCATCGACGCTTCGGGGCTGCCGGCCTTGAACTTCGCTCATAGAGGCTGCACCTTTTGCGATGCGTGCGCAGATGCGTGCACTCCCGGAGTTTTAAGCGATAAAACACTACACTACATCTCGGCGAAAGTGGAGATCGATGTGCTCAAGTGTATCGCCTGGCACGGGGTCATGTGCAACAGTTGCAAAGATCCGTGCCATGAGGACGCCATCGCTTTTTTGGGGCTCTTCAGGCCCGAAATTGTGGATGAAAAGTGCACCGCGTGCGGCTGGTGCCTGCATGTCTGCCCCACAGACGCCATACTTTTCACCCCAAAAGGAGAAGCGTCATGAAAAGCTGGCTTCTTATTTTCTTTATACCGATATACCTATTCGCAACCACGACCATCAAGCCGGTCGATACGATCGAAGTGGACGGCAATATTATGGACAGTGCACTCTACGGCAACACTCTCTTCGTCGGCACCGATGCCGGAACACTGGAAACGATAGACTGGAAAACGAAAAAAGTGCTTTCGAAAATCACCTATCCGAAAATCAGAGATTTCATGGGTGATCTGATGAACCCGAAAGTCCTGGGTGTCGATTACGATCCTAAAAGCGGCGCCAAAGTGGCGCAGGTGCAGGCCCAGGAGGGTCAGCGCATCCTCTACTATTACGACAAATCCGGCGATCGGACGGTCCTGATCGATGAGCATCGCCGCCTTCCGATGCGCGAGGTTCGTTTTGTCGACAGCAACCATCTGCTTATCGCGACCATGGGCAACGAATTGATACTGTTCGATATTCCGCAAAAAAAGATGCTCTACAGAAAGCAGATTGCCGAATCGGTCTTTTCGGACTTTCAGCTGGATGAATCACACACAAGGGTGGCCAGCAGCTGTGAATCGGGCGCGTTGTTTATCACCGATGTCAAAAGCGGCAAGATTCTCAAAAGTTATTTCGATCTCAACAAGGACAATGTCTTCAAGATCGATTTCAAACACAACCATGTGCTGACCTGCGGTAAGGACAAACGGGCTGTTATCTATAATCTCATACTCAACAGCCATCAGATCATCGTGAGCCATTTTTTCATCTATGCAGGCGGGCTGAGCCCCGATGCCTCGCTGGCGGCCATACAGATCAATGAACAAAACGATATCGGTCTCTATACGACATCCGATCTGGATATGCATGTGAAAATGGTCGGTCACCAATCGACCGTCAACAATATCTTTTTTATCGACAATAAAACCATCGTGAGCACGAGTGACGACAACAAAATTTTAATTTGGAGGCTTCCATGAATATTTCAAGCATCGTTGTACAGGTCAGGCAGGAGTTTATCGACGAAGTGGTCGACACGCTCAAAGCGTCCGATTTCTGCGACTACCATTTCCACGACAAATCGATCGGCAAGATCATCGTGACCGTCGAGGGCGAAGGGGTCAGCGAAGAGATTGCCAAAGTGAAGCAGATCCAGGCCGTACCCCACGTCATCGCCGCCGATATGATGATGGCCTACAGTGAAGATGAGCTCGACCAGGAGCGTTCGAAACTCGAAATGGGCGGTCCGAACATCCCCGACATGCTCAACGACGATACGATCCGCGCCGAAGATATCGTCTACCACGGCGACTTGAAGAAAAAAGAGATTTAGTATCCGAGTAGGTCTTCTTTGAGGCTCTTTTGGGCGGGCTTATCCCCCAGCCAGATCGCCAATAGTGCTTCTTTGAAATCTTTTCCCGGAATGGTCGTGATGATCTCGCCGTTTTTCTTCACCTCAACACCGCTTCCCGGGCGGTAGAAGAGATCGTAACGATCGCCTTTTTGAATCCCGGATGCGAAAGCGGCAACGAATCTGTCGATTCTTTTTTGCAACGGCGCCGTTTCTTTGTCCGTCGCCTTTTCAAACCCCTCTTCGATACCCTTTCTCATCGTCTTTTCAGAAATGAAGGAAGAGACGATAACCAGCCGAAGAAGCTGTGGTTCGTCTGCTCTTATGATGCGTGACGCATCGTGCGTTTTTGCCGGAAGATAGAGGGCTGCGCGGTAGAGATCGATCCAGAATTTCTCTCGTGTGCCCGAGCCGTTTTTCTGCAGTGTATGCCCCTCCATCACGACCGTTTCCGGAAATGTTACTCCAGGTGCGGCCCAGGCCATTACGGCCATAACAAAAAATAGAATGATTTTTTTCACGATTTTCTCCTTTGCATCTCTTTGAGCATCGCGGAAAATCGATCCCGATCCACCGGCTTGCTGAAGAGATATCCCTGACAGAGCATCGTCGAATCCATCGATGCCAGTTTTTCACGCTGGGGCTCTTCTTCGACCCCTTCGGCGACGACGTTATAGCCGAACTCCTTGGCGATATCCAGTATCGCGCGGACAAGCGTCACGTCCTCTTCGTCGGTCAATATATCCCGGATGAAAGAGCGGTCGATCTTGATCGATTCGAAACGGTACCGTTTCAGGTAGGAGAGCGACGAGTAGCCCGTTCCGAAATCGTCGATGAGAAATCCGATGCCCTCTTTGATGAAGTGCTCGAGCACCGCTCTGGTCTGATCGCTCTCGTCCATCAATACACTTTCGGTGATCTCGAATTTGATCGCTTTGCTGTCGATACCGTTTTGCTCGATGGCATGCATTGTCTTTTCGAAAAAGTCGGCATGCCTGATCTGTTTGGAGCTGAGATTGACACTGATATAATCGATCGGGAAGCACCCCTCCTGCCGCCACTTCGCGATCGCCTGAGAGACCTGGTCGATGGCCCACTCGCCGATCGGATGGATCAGACGCGACTCTTCGGCGATCGGGATGAATTCGGCCGGCGAGACCATCGTGCCGTCGGACTGCCGCCATCGCAGCAGCGCCTCGGCGCCTCTCATCTTCCCGGTTTGAATATCGACGATGGGCTGATAATAGAGCTCCAGCTCCTCTCTTTCGATCGCTCGGCGCAGCCTGTGCTCCATCTCGATCGCCCGTTTCACCTTTTCGTCCATCTCCACTTCGTAGAAACTGGTGACGCCGCGTCCCTGTTTCTTGGCATGGTACATCGAGATGTCGGCGCACCGAAGCACCTCGTCGAGGTTCATCTTCGTACCGGCGATCATCACTGCCCCGATACTCGTGGAGTTGTAGAGCCTCAAGCCGGCGATATCGTAGGGCTCGCTGATGCTTCGGTGAATCTTCTCGGCGATCTGCTGAACCTGCATGACACACTCCTGCAGATCCGGCGATATCATCGGAAGAAAGATGATAAATTCGTCGCCGCCAAGACGGCAGACGGTATCGGTCTGACGAAATGTCTTCTGCAGCCGTCTCGCCGTCTCTTTGAGCAGTTCGTCACCGACCGTGTGGCCATAGGTATCGTTGACATGTTTGAATTTGTCCAGATCGAGAAAGAGCAGCGCCGAATAGAGTTTCTGGCGGGCCGCCTGCGCCGTCTGCAGCCTGTAGCGATCGGCCAGCAGTTTTCGGTTAGGCAACCTGGTCAACTCGTCGTGAAGGGCGAGAAACTCATATTTTTCGTTTGCCTCGTGCTCTTTGGTCTTGTCTTCGAGGACGGCGATGGCTCCGAGCATCTCCCCGGATACCGAAAAAAGCGGTGCCACGACGGCACTGACCCATATCTCTTTGCCGCTGAGCGTGCTTTTGTAGGGGCCTTCATACCTGAGCCGCCTCTTTTCCTCTATCACATTTTGAAGTATCCGGAAGGCTTCGACATCCTCCAGTTGCGTCAAATCGAGCCCGACCAGTTTCTCCTTCGGCGCGCCCAACAAGTCGCTGAGTGCCTGGTTGCAGTCGACGATCCTGAAACTCTTGTCGTAATAGAAGATTCCCGTCGGGGTCTGGTCGAGTATCATATCGAGCCGGTTGCGGACGGCGTCGAGTTCGGAGTGTTGACGGATGCCCTTCAGAAGCACGCTACCCAGAAGGTGGATACTCAACCCAAGAATACCCATGAACACGAGCGTCATGACAAAGAGCACGATATGGGGAAGGTCGCCGCACATCAGAAAACGAAGCGCCAATGCCGAAAGGGGCAGATAACTGTAGGCCTGTGCGATATTCCTGTCGATCGCCAGGGTGATTGCACCGCCGCCCGAGATTCCGACGACGATCAGCGCCAGCAGCAGCTGATACTCCATCTGCTTTTCGGGAAAGAAGAAGAAAGCGGCAAAAGCCCATAATAGCGCCATTACTATCGCATCGACACGGAACCTCCGATAGCGCGCATCGATCGGCTTGTCGCGATATCGGCAGCCGCGCATCGCGTGGTAGATGCGCACCAGCGCCAGTGTCGTGATCACCCCGAACCACCCCAGAAGCCATCGATGGTCGATCACATTCCAGAAGAGTATCACCATCGATGTAGCGATGATGATCGTCGCCGCCATTGTCACGGGCACCTTCGAACAGAGTGTCGACAACACTTCGTCACGCAAAAATCCGTGCATGATGTCCGGGTTTTTGATCAGCGTGCCCTACGATATCGCCGGGTTGAGGCTCTACAACTCCACGAGTATCGGGGCAGTGATGATCGCCGGTACGAAGATGAACCTCG
>JAUUDL010000155.1 GCA_030826715.1 Hydrogenimonas sp.
TGTTTTCGCACTTTCGATATCGTCGTTGACATCTTTGATGACCAGGTATTCGAACATGACACGTTTTCGTGTATTGACAGGAAATTCTTTAACCGCTTCAATGATGGAGGCGATATTGTAAGCTTTATTCATCGGAATCAACTGTTCTCTTAACGCATCGTCAACAGCGTGAAGACTGATGGCAAGTTGTACGCCCAGTTCCATCGCACCCAATTTTTTAATTTTCGAACTTATGCCACTGGTTGACACCGTCTGTCGTTTTGGAGAGATACTCAATCCGTTTTCCGAGGAAAAGATTTTGATCGCTTTGGCCAGGTTGTCAAGATTGTCGAGCGGTTCGCCCATACCCATGTAGACAATATTGACGCGCCTGTTGCTTGCAATGTCGTTGTCCTTCTTGATCTCAAGCACCTGACCGACAATTTCACCAGGTGTCAGGTTGCGAATGAACCCACCTTTTGCCGTCAAACAAAATGCGCATCCGACTTTGCATCCCACTTGACTCGACACACAAACTGTATATTTCGCGTGGTGGAGAATTTCACCATTGTCATCGTAGACGGCATCTTTCATTTTGAGCAAAACGGCTTCGACCGTATGCTTGTCATGCAGTTCGAAAAGATATTTGATGCTTCCGTCACTGCTGGATTGTTTCTGAACGATTTTCAGTGGAGATATGACATAATTGTCGCCCAATTGTTGACGAAGTGTTTTTGGGATGTTTGCCATTTCTTGAAAATCGTTGACATGTTGTTGATAAATCCAATTGTAAATCTGTTTGGCACGAAATTTTGGCGGGAACATTGTCCCGATCTCTTCTTCGGTCAAGTCAAGAATGGATGGTTTCAATGCTGGGTATCCTTTCGAGCAGATAATCTGTAAGTCGACGCATCGCTTCATTATGGTTCTTGACAAACGTATCATGCGCCGTATTGTCACAATAGTTTGTCACGACAAATATGCCGCCGCACGGTATATTGAAATCCTGCGCCACCTGCATCACCGAGTAAAACTCCATATTCTCAAGTCCGATGCCGAACTTGTTGAATTGTCGCGCCAATTCGATGTCGGTCGTGATGTAATTGCTTGAATTGACAATTATAGGCGTCGATTCATTAGCAATATTTTGCAAAGGTGTTTCACGTGAAACATTTGCATCCGATACGATGACATTGTTTTGAAGCGGTGTATAGCTCTTGTTCATAAGAAACGAGAGCTCGACCTGGCTGGCAGCTTTTGATTCAACGATGTCGAAAATTTCAAAATTGCCGTAACTTCCGGCACTCCCTATAAAAAGAAGGAATTCCGGCGGTTGCATTAAAGCCAGGCGCGTGAGATTGATGGCGCTTTCGCACAAGCCCATGCCGATGGATGTAGCGAATGGGAAGATTTCGTTATTGCCGGCACAGACGATCATAGGCGAACCGGGATGTTGCGTTTTTTGAGATATCTCTTCAAATCCATGATGTCGATCTCCCTGAAGTGGAAAATGGAAGCGGCCAGTGCGGCATCTGCGCCCGCTTCGAACGCCTCTTTGATATGCGCCATCGTTCCGGCCCCTCCACTGGCGATAACGGGAACATGGACGGCGTGGCTCACTGCGCTGTTGAGTGCATTGTCGTAACCCGCTTTCGTGCCGTCGGCATCCATGGAGGTGAGAAGAATCTCCCCTGCCCCGCGATCGACCACCTCTTTGGCCCACTCCAGTGCATCGATACCGGTGTCGATACGCCCTCCGTTGATAAAGACATGCCATTTATCCGGTCCGACTCGTTTGGCGTCGATGGCCACGACGATGCACTGTGATCCGAACCGTTTTGCGCCTTCATCTATAAAATCGGGGCGTTTGATTGCCGCGGAGTTGACGCTGACCTTGTCGCATCCGACATTGAGAAGCGCATAGATATCGTCGAGTTTGCGGATCCCACCTCCGACTGTCAGGGGTATGAACACCTCTTTGGCGACCTCTTCGACGATGTGGACGATCGTGTCACGATTTTCATGACTGGCGGTAATGTCGAGAAAGGTCACCTCGTCGGCGCCCTCTTCGTTGTAGCGCTTTGCCACCTCTACCGGATCGCCCGCGTCTTTGAGGCCGACGAAGTTGACCCCCTTGACGACACGGCCATCTTTGACATCGAGACAAGGTATGATGCGTTTTGCGAATGTTTCCAAAATCGTACTCTTCCTATCTTCTTAATTGATGTATAATAGGCGCATTATATCGCATATATCACGGAATGTGCGGAATATTTTAAGTTTTATTTAAATAAATAATCTTATTTTAAGAAAAGTTTCAGTATGATAAAAAGCAATTTCGAAAAGGCGGATGAAAAGATCGCCAAAAAGAGGTTCGGACAGAACTTTCTGAAAGATGAAAAAGTTTTGCATTCGATCATCGAATCGATGCCCAATGACAATCTACCCATCGTGGAAATTGGGCCTGGGTTAGGTGATTTGACCAGATATCTGGTCGAGATTAAGGATGTCACCGCTTATGAGGTGGACAAAGACCTTTGCGGGCATCTGCGCAGACGCTTCGAACAGGCCATCGAAAAAGGACGGCTTGTTCTGCATTGCACGGATGTCCTCAGCCAATGGGATCACGCGAGTTTGGCCGACCGGCCCTACCATCTGGTCGCCAACCTCCCCTATTACATCGCGACGAATATCATTTTGCGTGCGCTGAAAGACCCCAGCTGCCAAAGCCTGCTGGTCATGGTGCAAAAAGAGGTCGCCGAAAAGTTTGCCGCCCGACCTGGCGAGAGAAACTTTTCCGCACTCTCGGTACTGGCCCAGGAGGCGGGCGAGGCACATATCTGCTTCGATGTGCCCCCGGAAGCTTTCGTCCCCGCACCCAAAGTGGTCTCTTCGGTTCTGAGGATCGTCAAGCACCGTACGTGCGACGATCCGCAGTTCGAAGCTTTTTTGAAGGCGGCTTTTGCCCAGCCACGTAAAACGCTGGCGAAAAATCTTTCGGCACGTTTCGACAAAAAAGCGGTAATGGAAGCGTTTGAGGCATTGGGCATCGGTACAAGCGTCCGTCCCCATCAAGTGGACACATCCCTCTATCACCACCTATACAAACTTTTAAAAGGTGATATTGATGGAAGAGAAGAAAAACCCCGGCACCCCCGGAAACAATCAAAACAGCGACAATCAGAACAATCCCAAGAGCAAAAAGAGCCAAGAAGGTAGCCAGAAACCCGAAGGCAGAAGCGCATCGGGCAGAAGCAGACGCCGTCACCCGAGAAAAAACGAGAACCAAAATAGCGGATCCAATCAGAATCAGCAGGGCGAACAGCGCAAAAACGCCGAGGGACCGTCGTCGCGAGGCGATCAGGCCAACCGTTCCAAAGGCGGCCAGCGCGGCGGTTCCAGAGGTGGACGTCGAGGCGGACGTCGCCCCGCACGCGAACCTCACTACAAAACACCCGCGAATGTCCAGCGCAGCAGCGACGGTGTCTATACCGATATCAATCAGGCGATCGCCGCGAACAAGGCGGTGCATGATGAGCGCCTCAACACGGCCGCGAAAATCGATCTCAACAACAAAGCGCGCGTCCGTTTCACGCCGCTGGGCGGTCTGGGTGAAATCGGCGGCAACATGGCAGTATTGGAAACCGAAAACAGCGCCATCGTCATCGATGTGGGGATGAGTTTCCCGGACGAGGAGATGCACGGTGTCGATATCCTGGTTCCCGATTTCAGCTATCTGCACTCGATCAAGGACAAGATTGACGGTATCGTCATCACCCACGCCCACGAAGACCACATCGGCGCCGTCCCATACCTCTTCAAAGAGTTGAAATTTCCGATCTACGGCACGCCCCTGCCGCTGGGAATGATCAAAAACAAATTCGACGAGCACGGCCTCAAAAACGATACGAAATATTTCCGCTTCATCGAAAAGCGCAAACCGATCAAGATCGGTGATTTCGAAGTGGAGTGGATCCATATGACCCACTCGATCATCGACGCATCGTCGTTGGCGATCCGCACACCCGCGGGCATCATCATCCACACAGGCGACTTCAAGATAGACCACACGCCGGTTGACGGCTATCCGGCTGACCTGCACCGTCTCGCCCATTACGGCGAAGAGGGTGTGCTCTGTCTTCTTTCGGACAGTACCAACTCGCACAAGAAAGGGATCACCCCCAGCGAAAAGACGGTCGGGCCGACATTTGACAGGCTCTTCTCCGGCGCCAAGGGGCGTGTCATCATGTCGACCTTCTCGTCCAACGTCCACCGCGTCTACCAGGCGATCGAACACGGCATCAAATATAACAGGAAAGTGGCGGTCATCGGACGCTCGATGGAGCGAAACCTCGAAACGGCACGCCGGTTGGGGTATATCGACCTGCCTGAAGATATCTTCATCGATGCGCACGAGGTGACCAGATACAGCGACGACGAAGTGCTCATCGTCACCACCGGAAGCCAGGGGGAACCAATGAGCGCGCTCTATCGCATGGCGACCGATGAACATCGCCACATCAAGATCAAGCCAAGCGATACCGTCATCATTTCGGCCAAGGCGATTCCGGGCAACGAGGCGAGCGTATCGCGCGTGATGAACCACCTGATGCGCGCGGGTGCGACGGTGGCCTACCAGGATTTCAGTGAAATCCACGTCTCCGGGCACGCCGCCCAGGAGGAGCAGAAGCTGATGCTCCAGCTCACGAAGCCCAAATTCTTCCTGCCGGTCCACGGCGAATACAACCATATCGCCAAGCACGCCAAAACGGCTGTCGCCTGCGGTGTCGACGAGCGCAATATCCTTCTGATGAGCGACGGCGATCAGGTCGAGCTCACAACGAAGTATCTCAAGAAGGTCAAAACGGTCAAGACCGGCAAAACCTATATCGACAACCAGGCCAATGCCGAGATCGAAAACGATATCGTCCTCGATCGCCAGAAACTGGCTACCGAAGGTATCGTGATGATCGTCGCGCAGATCGACCAGCAAAAGCATCAGCTCATCGGCCATCCGAGGGTAAGCAGTTTCGGCCTCGTACCCGACAAAGAGGACAAGAAGTTCGCCAAAGAGATCGAAGCGATCATCGAAACCTATATGTCACACCACAAGGATCAGACGGCCGAACTCGACCCCAAAATCATCGAAGACGATATCCGTGCCGCGGTGAGAAAGCACATTCTTCGCAAGATGAAACGCTATCCGCTGATCGTGCCGACATTCTATGTCGTCTGACTCCACAGGGAGGGCGCCCTGCCCTCCTCTGTTTCAAACTCCAATATCTCCAATATTATGATAGAATCTTAATAATGAAATCAATAGAAAATGCCCAAAAAACCAACGAAGCTGAAACAGTAGCGCATGACTCGATAGAGGCGGCCAAAGAGGTGCTTCGCACAGAGGCCAAATCCCTGCTCGATGCGGTCGACCGCATCGATGACGCGTTCGCGCGAGCGGTGGAACTGATCGCCGCCACGAAGGGCAAATGCATCATTACTGGTGTGGGCAAATCGGGCCTCGTGGGGGCCAAGATCGCGGCGACGCTGGCGAGTACGGGAACGCCCAGTTTCTTCATCCACCCGACCGAAGCGCTGCATGGCGATCTGGGCATGATCGGGCCCGATGACTGTGTCGTGGCGATCAGCTACAGCGGCGAAAGCGAAGAACTGATCAAGATCCTTCCGCATCTCAAGCGGTTCGACATTCCCCTGATCGCGATGGCGGGGAATGGGGCATCGACCCTGGCGTCGTATGGAGATGTTTTTCTCTCGATCCATGTCGACAAAGAGGCGTGCCCACTCGGCGCCGCACCCACCTCTTCGACGACACTGACGATGGCCATCGGCGATGCGCTGGCGGTGGCATTGATGAAGAAGCGCCACTTCAAGGCCGAAGATTTCGCCTCTTTCCACCCGGGAGGATCGTTGGGCAAGCGCCTTTTCGTGAAGATCGAAGATCTGATGCGGACCGAAAATCTTCCCATCGTCACACCCGATACGCCGCTCAAGGAGGCGGTGGTTGTGATGAGCGAGGGGCGGCTGGGCAACGTGCTGATCGTCGACGAAGAGAAGAGGCTCAAAGCGGTACTCAGCGACGGGGATGTTCGGCGGGCGCTGATGCTTCCCGATTTTTCGATCGAAAAAGAGGCGATCGTCTATGCCAATCCCAGCCCCAGAAGCTGCCAGAATGAAAGAATGCTCGCGGCCGAGGCGCTCGAACTGATAGAAGAGAACAAAATCCAGATGTTGCCGATCCTCGATGATATGGGGCGCGTCAAAGGGGTGCTCCATCTGCACGATCTGGTGGAGGCGGGAATCAAACGATGAGTGAGAAAAAAGCAAGAAGCAAAGTGCTGGCATCCAAACCGGATGAGGGTGTGAGGCTCAACAAGTTCATCTCACACAACAGCCGCTACTCCCGCCGCGAAGCCGATCGGCTGATCGAAGCGGGCGACGTGGAGGTCAACGGGAAAGTGGTGACCGACCTGGCGACAAAAGTTGGTGAAGAGGATGTGGTGAAGGTCAAAGGGCATACCATCAGGCCCAAATCGATGCACGAAATGACGATGATCGTCTACCACAAGCCCAAAGGGGAGCTGGTAACAAAAAACGATCCGAGGGGCCGGCGCACCATCTACGATTCACTGCCCAAAAAGTTTGCCCACTTCGTACCGGTCGGACGGCTCGACTACGCCAGCGAGGGACTGCTGCTTCTGACCGATTCGGCCCGTGTGGCGGATATCCTGATGCGCAGCCGGCTCGAGCGGGTCTACAACCTGAAAATCCGCGGTTCGATCACCCCCGCGATGGAGCGGGCGATGCAGGAGGGGATGAAAATCCGAGGGAAAAAGGGGGCCCACGAGCAGAGTAGGATCGAGGAGATGGAGTTCGCCCCCTTCTTCGCGTACCAGATTCTGAAAAACGAGCCCAACTACTCCAAAATCCGGGTCGCGATCGGTGAGGGTAAAAACAGGGAACTTCGCCGCTTTTTCGCCCATTTCGACAGAGAGGTGGTCGACCTGCACCGCGTGAGCTTCGGAGGCATCAGCCTCAACAACCTCCCCAAGGGCAAAACCAGGTTCCTGAGCCGCAAGGAGTACGACGACCTGCATGCCTTCATCAAAAGCCAGAATGCCCAGAAGGGCGACGGAAAATCGGTTCGAAAGAGCAGTGAAAACGAGAATGAAGAGGAGCATCAATGATCCATTTGAAGATAGCCACCAGCCACACATCCGAGATGATCGACATCACCGAAATGGTCCACGAAGCGGTCATCAAAAAGGGCATCAGAAGCGGGCTGGTGACGGTGTTCGTGCCCCATACCACCGCCAGTGTCATACTTTTTGAAAATATCGATCCGCAGCTTCGGCGCGACTTTCTCGAAGCGCTCGGGCGCATCGCGCCGGCATCGCACCCCTATCATCATCAGGGAGAAAATGCCGCCGCCCATATCAAA
>JAUUDL010000130.1 GCA_030826715.1 Hydrogenimonas sp.
CTACTTCGAAGTGGAAGGGCATCCCGACATCAAGATCGTCAAGCCCGCCAAACCGTTCAAACTGGCAGCCGGCAAGAAGGCCAAAAAGATTGTCCAGCTTGAAGCGATCAAGCCGCTGGCCAAAGATACGCGCAAAGATACGCCCATCCCGATCACGATCAAGGCGTACGCCGTCGATGATCCCAAAAAGATCGTCGTCGAACGCAACACCGTCTTTGTCTATCCGAGATGGGATATCGCGCAGAAACATCTGAAAAAAACAATAAGGAGAGAACAATGATTACAATCATGGATAAAGTCCTCGCATGGGGTCTCGTCGTTACTGCAATTTATACGCTGTGGGCCGTGTTGACACCTCACCACGCATTTGTCGGCTGATGGCGAAATATATCTCAACCAAAGGGGTGCCGTTTTTGGCGGTGCCCCTTTTTTTTATGGTGCTGTTGCTCTCGAACCCTTTGGTGGCGGCAGAAGAGTTCGATCCGATTCTCAAAGATGACGTGCACCTGCCGGCCAAAGAGGTGCAAAAGATTCGTCAGATGGGGGATGAACTTTATAAAAAGACAGGCGTGGCGGTTTTTGTCGCACTGGTGGATGATCTGAATACAACGAAACCGATCGAACTTATCGAGAGGGTAAATAGCTCGTATCCATCCCACATTCTGCTCTTTTTCTCGATGCATCCTCTGAGTGTCAATATATTCACAACGCCGGATACGAAACCGCTGATCGACGCCGATCAGATTCTCAGCCCTTTGCCGTGGCGCGGAACGATCAAACCGGTGATGAGTCCTGCATTCAGCAAGGACGAAAATGTCAAGATCGAGGTGGCTGTGCTGAACGGATATGGCGATATCGTCGACCAGGTCGCTGACGCCAAAGGGGTCAAGCTTAGTTCAAGTATAGGCAGCGGAAGTAAGAGCAGTTTTTTGATTGTCCGTTGGATCTTCTATGGCATAATCGCATTCATCATTTTGCAGTATTTCTATTACAAGAGGAAAAGACGTGGCTGAGAGCGAAAAAAAAGAGTTCAACTTCTGGCCCTACGCGATCGTGGGAATGATTTTGACGGTCGTGATGCTCGGAATTTGGACGATTAAAATTGCTGTGAAGAACCCTGTACAGGAATCAAGAGCCTATATGATGAAGTATCAGGATGTCGAAGAGAATATCAACGAGCTGATTGCGCGTCAAAAGGCGTTCGAAGCGAAATATTCGATCGACATGAGCCAAAACCGGCTTCGTATCGGCAAAAATGTGGTACGCATCAAGGTGACCGACAAGAAGAGTGGGGCACCGATCGTGAACGCGAAGATATTTGCTATCGTCACACGCCCGACCACCTCGAAAGAGGATATCCGACTCGAAACCTTTACCTATAAAGACGGTCTTTATGAGAGTGAACCGTTCGAATTGTCTCGCGAAGGCAGGTGGAATATCCAGACGAAAGTGACCGTCGGCGATGATGTCGGCTTTACGACCTACAAAGCATTCGTGAAAAAGGGTTGAATGATTGCCGCCAAAAGCTGGCGGCAATACCCTCTGACTCCCTCCAAAAAGCTTATACTATACTGAAATTAAGCAAATATTAAACTGACTTACCCTACAATCCCTTCGTTCAAATCTTTTTAAAGGTCAACTACCATGAAAATGACGAAAATGGTAAACAGCGCTCAGGTAGAGCGTGACTGGATCGTACTCGATGCAGAAGGAAAAACTTTCGGACGATTGGTGACGGAGATCGCCACCTATCTTCGCGGAAAACATAAACCCTATTTCACACCCCACGTCGACTGCGGCGATCATGTCATCGTCATCAACGCTTCCAAAGTGAAGTTCAGCGGCGGCAACAAACTCGAAGATAAACAGTACCACCGCCACAGCGGCTACTTCGGAAGTGTCAAGAGTGAAAAACTGGGTGAACTCGTCCACAAAAACCCCGAAAAACTTTTCAAACTTGCCACACGCGGTATGCTCCCAAAAACGAAGCTCGGACGCCAGATGCTGAAAAAGCTCCGTGTCTATGCAGGCAGCGAACATCCGCACACAGCGCAAGTACAAGCAAAGGAAAAATAAGATGGCAAACGTCTATGCAACTGGAAAACGTAAATCTTCCGTCGCCAAAGTTTGGCTGAAACCTGGCAGCGGCAAAATGACGATCAACGGTATGGGCCTCGATGAGTGGCTCGGCGGCCACGAAGCGATCAAGCGCAAAGTGATGCAGCCTCTGCTTTTGACCAAGCAGGAAGCCTCTGTGGATATCGTCGCCCAGACACTCGGCGGCGGATATTCCGCACAGGCCGACGCACTCAAGCACGGTATCTCCAAGGCACTCGTCGCTTTCGACGAAGAGTTCAGAAAAATTCTCAAACCGCACGGTCTGCTGACACGCGACTCACGTGTGGTCGAACGTAAAAAATACGGTAAGCACAAAGCGCGCCGAAGCCCTCAGTTCTCGAAACGTTAATCGACCGCTCCGGGATCTCTTCCCGGAGATTCTACTTCAGATACGATTTTATGGTATGATCCATAGCATGAAAAAATCACTTCTCCTTTTACTGTTTCCTTTCTATCTTTTCGCCGGTGTCGTCGCGCTGGACATTCCGGACTTCGAAAATTTCCGCGCTCACAACGTGCCGATCATCGACATTCGTACACCCGGAGAATGGAAAGAGACCGGCATCATCGAAAAGAGCGTACCTCTCACATTTTTCAGAAACGACGGCAGTTACGATCTGGAGGGATTTCTCGCCCATTTGAAACGGCTGGGTATCAACAAGAAGAAACCGTTTGTCCTGGTGTGCCGGTCAGCCTCGCGCACGAAGACGCTCGGCAACTTTCTCTCCAACAAACTGGGATTCGAAAAGGTGTATGAGCTCAAAGGGGGAATTCTCAACTGGAAAGCGCACCGCAAACCACTGAAACCGGTGCGCCCCTGAACCTGTCGTGACGATGCCTCGCTACACGATTCTCTTTTTATGGCTTCTGGCCATGCCGTTTCTCGAGGCGTCGACGCTGCACCTGTCACTGGGTGCCAATCCCAGCCGCATCAACCCCCTGCTGGCCACCGACAGCGCCAGCGGGGAGATCACCAACTGGATTTTCAACGGATTGGTGAAATTCGACAAAAACGGGACCATTGTCGGTGATCTGGCCGAGTCGTGGGAGTTTATGACACCGACCATCTTGCGTTTCCACCTGCGCCGAGGGGTCACATGGCACGACCATGAGCCGTTTGGTGCCGAGGATGTCGCGTTCACCTTTCACCTTTCACAATCGAAGAAACTCTTTACCCCCTACAGCAGCGAATTCAGGTATGTCGACGATGTGCGTGTCATCGACCCCTACACGGTGGATGTTATCTACAAAAAACCCTACTACAAATCGCTGTCGATCTGGATGATGGGCATCGTGCCCCAACACATCTGGCGTCATGTCAAGGACCCGATGACATCGGTACACAACCGCCAACCCATCGGAACCGGGCCCTATAAACTCGAAAACCTTTCGCTCTCGGGCGATGTGATCCTTGAAGCCAACAAAAATTATTTCGAACATCCGCCACACATCGAAAAGATCCACTACCACTTCATTCCCGACCCGACGACGCAGTTCATGACGCTCAAGGCCAGAGAGCTCGATGTCGGATCCTTGACGCCGCTGCAGATCGAAAAACAGATCGACCACTCTTTTCGGGACTACTACCGCATCGTTTCGATGCCCGGCCATGGGTACACCTATCTTGGATTCAACCTCAAGCGAAAGAAGTTTCAGGATACCAGAGTGCGTCGCGCGATCGATATGGCGATCGACAAGAAGACGTTGATCGACATTCTCTTCTTCTCACACGCGAAAGTGTGTCGGGGCCCCTTCATGCCGGGGACCTTCGCCTATCCGGAGGATGCACCGGAGAGCCCCTATGACCCGCAACGCGCCAAAGCGCTGCTCGCCGAGGCGGGGTACGATGCGTCACATCCGTTGACCTTCACGATTTCGACCAACGCCAACAACGCCACACGCCTCTACGCCGCGCAGATCATTCAGTACCAGCTGGGAAAAGTAGGGGTGAAGGTGAAGATCCGGGCTATGGAGTGGCAGGCCTTTCTGAACACCGTCGTGACACCGCGCCGTTTCGATGCGATTCTGCTCGGCTGGAGCCTGGGACTCATTCCCGACGCCTATCCCCTGTGGCATTCGGAATCGGACAAACTGGGTGGCTTCAATCTGGCTGGCTACCACAACGACGATGTGGACCGTCTCATTAAGGAGGCCGAACACCAAACCGATATAAAAGAGGTGGGGCGTCGCTATAAAAAAATCTTCAAAACGATCGTACGTGACAAACCCTACGTTTTTTTGTATATTCCCGATTCGATCACGGTTGTCAATAGGAAGATCCATCCGATCGAGCCATCGATCGTCGGTATCATGCACAACCAGATCGACTGGATCAAACCATAAGAGGAATAAATTTGAAAGAGACGACGATACTTTTCGACCTCGACGGCACACTGATCGATTCGACCGAAGCGATTCTCGAGAGTTTCGATGCGGCCTATGCGGCATTCGGGGAATCGGCACCGGAGGAAGAGGCGATCAAAGCGTTGATAGGCTATCCGCTCGATCTGATGTTTTCGAGCATGGGCGTTGCAAAAGAGCGGGTGAACGGGTATGTCGATGCCTACAAACGGCACTATCGTATGATCAGCCGAGAAAAGACGGTCCTGCTTCCGGGCGCGAGGGAGGCCGTCGAAGAGGCGGCGACGTTCGCGCGTCTGGGCGTGGTGACGACCAAAACGGCCCGCTACTCCAGGGAGTTGTTGGAACATATGGGGCTGATGCATCGTTTCGACGTACTGATCGGGCGAGAGGACGTGACCCATCCAAAGCCTCATCCCGAACCGATTCATCTGGCGCTTGAAAGGATGAGCAGCTCCAAAGAGGCGTGCTGGATGGTAGGCGATACGCTTCTTGATATCGATGCCGCATTGGCGGCAGGAGTGAAGCCTGTCGCCGTTTCGTGTGGATACGGTGAGGCGTCGTCGCTGGCGGATCGCTGCAAGATGGTCTTCCCGGATGCCCAAAGTGCGGTTGCCGCGATTGGCCACAATCAAAAGCTTGCTTTAAGAGCCCCTGGATTACAATAAGGCTACCTTACAAAATCAAGAAGAGATACAAAGCCTATATTGGGTTTTTGTGTTTTGAAAGGGAGAATCGATGTTAGAAATTCGCTGGCACTCGCGTGCAGGGCAGGGAGCGGTCACAGGCGCCAAGGGTTTGGCCGATGTGGTCGCACGCACAGGCAAGTATGTCCAGGCGTTCGCCTTCTACGGATCGGCAAAACGGGGGGCGGCCATGACGGCTTACAACCGTGTCGACGAAGAGGAGATCCTCAACCATGAAAAATTCATGCATCCCGATTATGTACTCGTGATCGACCCGGCACTCGTCTATGTTGCCGACATCACCGCCCATGAAAAGGATGAAACCAAATATATCATCACCACTCACATGAGCAAAGATGAGCTGATCGAAAGTCAGCCCAAGCTCAAAGGTAAAGAGGTTTATGTCGTCGACTGTATGCAGATTTCGCTCGATACGATCGGCCGAGCCATCCCCAATACACCGATGCTGGGTGCCTTGATGAAAGTCTCGGGTATGTTCGATCTCGAATATTTCCAGGAATCGATGAAGAGCGTACTTTCCAAATTCCCGCAGAAGATCATCGACGCCAACATGGCCGCGATCGAACGCGCCTACAATTCAGTGAAATAAGGAGGATGCAATGAAATATCTTGGATGGGACGAACTGCTCCCCGGAGCGATCCTCTTTTCGTTCGACGAAGAGCTCGAGAAAGACCCGGCCGAAATTCTTCCGGAAGAGCGCCCCTATGCCGAAACCAACTCGCACGAAGCGTATGTCGGCGACTGGCGTGTTCTCAAGCCGGTCTACAACCGCGATCTGTGTATCGACTGCCAGTTCTGCTGGATCTACTGCCCCGACATCTCGATCATCTCGCGTGACAAAAAGATGATCGGCGTCGACTACGACCACTGCAAAGGGTGCGGCATCTGTGTCGAAGTGTGCCCGACCAACCCCAAATCGCTCTTGATGTTCGAAGAGCGTATCGACAATAACGAAGCGCTGGCCCAGTGGCCCGAGAAACAGTAACAGGAGTTTTAGATGGCTGAAAAAATGGAATTGAATGAAGTAGAGGTATGGGACGGTAACATGGCGGCGAGCCAGGCACTCCGCCAGGCGCAGATCGATGTCGTCGCCGCCTACCCGATCACCCCGTCGACCCCGATTGTCGAGAACTACGGTAACTTTCTTGCCAACGATTATGTCGACGGCGAATTCGTCATGGTCGAATCCGAACATGGCGCGATGAGTGGATGTGTCGGTGCAGCCGCCGCCGGCGGACGCGTTGCGACAGCGACGAGTTCGCAGGGTTTCGCCCTGATGACCGAAGTGCTCTATCAGGCCAGCGGTATGCGTCTGCCGATCGTCCTGACCGTGGTCAACCGCGCCCTTGCGGCCCCACTCAACGTCAACGGCGACCATTCGGACATGTACCTCGGACGCGACAGCGGCTGGGTCCAACTCGATGCCTTCAACGCGCAGCAGGCGTACGACCTGACGCTTATGGCATTCAAAATCGGCGAAGACTACAACGTCCGCCTTCCGGTGATGGTGCATCAAGACGGTTTCATCACATCGCATACGGCGGAGAATGTCCGCCCTCTGAAGGATGACGAAGCCTATGAATTTATCGGGCCCTACAAGCGTGTCAACGCGATGCTCGACCTGGCCAAGCCGGTTACTTACGGAGTCCAGACCGAAGAGGATTGGCACTTCGAACACAAAGCGCGCCAGCACCACGACCTGATGACCAAAGTCTTTGGTGTCGCCGAAGAGGTGTTCGATGCGTTCGAGAAGAAGACGGGCCGAAAATACAATATTGTCGAAGAGTATCTGATGGATGACGCCGA
>JAUUDL010000078.1 GCA_030826715.1 Hydrogenimonas sp.
CTGATGTTCGTCACCGACCGCGGGCAGCTCTACTGGCTCAAGGTCTACAAGATTCCCGAAGGCTCCCGCACCGCCAAAGGCAAGGCAGTCGTCAACCTGATCCAGTTGCAGCCTGAAGAGAACATCATGGCCATTATCCCCACCACCGATTTCGACCAGAGCAAATCGCTCGCTTTCTTCACCCAAAACGGTATCGTCAAACGGACCAACCTGAGTGAATTCAAGAATATCCGTTCGGTCGGCGTGCGCGCCATCACGCTCGATGAAGAGGATGAACTGGTGACGGCCAAGATCGTGCTTCCCGAAACGCAGTGGCTCTTTGTACTGACCAAGAAGGGAATGTGCATCCGCTTCCCGGTCACCGACGCCAGGGAGATCGGGCGAACCGCGCGCGGCGTCACGGCGATACGTTTCAAGATCGAGGGCGACCATGTCGTCGGCGCCACGACGATCAGCGACGAAAGCCAGGAGCTTCTCACCGTGGCCGAAAAGGGTATCGGTAAACGGACCGAAGCGGGCGAATACCGTCTGCAAAGCCGCGGTGGCAAAGGGGTCGTGGCGATGAAACTGACACCGCGTACCGGTGACGCCGTAGGTGTCGTCATCGTCGAGGAGAACAAGGATCTGATGCTTCTGACCCAAAAAGGGAAGATGATCCGCGTCGATATGCAGAGTATTCGCAAAGCTGGCCGCAACACGAGCGGCGTGAAGATCGTCTCCCTCGATGCCGATGATCGTGTCAATTCCATCGCGAAATGCCCGAAAGAGGAGGCCGAAGAGGAGCTTCTCGAAAATGATGGCATCAATGCGTAAAAGATTTGGAATGGATATTGCTTTCGTTTTCCAAACCATATTAGGAGAATCTCTATGAAACGATGGTCGCTGCTCGCACTCATCCTTGCATCGGTGGCACTGATGGCGGAAACCTGCCCTACCCCGACAGTGCAAAAGTGCACCCAGACAAAAGTCGAAAAAGCGTGTGCCGCCGTAAAAGCGCCGGCGCCCAAAGAGGTGATGCCCAGACGCTTGGAGCCATTGCAGATTGAACGCCAGTCAAAAGGGTGCACGCTCTCGACCCGCAACAGTATCCATTTTCAGGTCGTCGGCCAGGGTGTTGCTCCCGTCAACACCGTCTCGCCCGCCCAGGCGATCGCACTGGCTAAGCGTGCCGCGATCGCCGATGCCTACCGGCAGCTTGGCGAAAAGATCTGCGGCGTGCGTATCGAAGGGCGTGACCTCGTTCGTAACATGATGGTCAGCCGCTCCACCGTCCGCACCCAGATCGACGCGATCATCCGCAACGCCAAAATTCTCGATACGAGATTCAAAGACGGCCTCTATGAAGTGGAGATGGAAGTGACCGTCAACGGCAAAGAGTGGTACGACCGTTTCGCACGCTGATCGCACCGATCACGCTGCTTCTCGCACTGCCGGTATTCGCCGGCGACTTCTACCTCTCCTACCATCTTGTTGCCCGCGACCAGGCGGTGGTTGACGAGAAACTCTCCGTCAGCCCCGCCATGACCCCATTCGCAGGAAAATTTGAAACAATCTGCCGCTTTCACACCGACCAAACCGATTTTCCGACATTCGCCAAAACCCACCCAGAGCCTCTTTTGGCGTGCCTGCAACAAAAAGGCATTCGGCTTCGATCCTTCGCTTCCTACGACAATCTCATACCACAAAAAAACGCCCTCTCTCTTCAAATTCCCCCGACCAGACTGAAAGTGAAATTTAACGGAGGGTTGGTTATCATAAAATCAGCTCAATAAAAGAGGTAAAAATCGGCATGAAAATCGCGATCGTCGAAGACGATATCAATATGAGAAAATCGCTCGAAATCGCTTTGGCAGATTATGAAGAGTTCGACGTGGTCACATTCAGAAATGCCAAAGAGGCGCTCAAAAAGCTCGACGAGAGCTACGAACTCGTCATCTCCGACATCACGATGCCGGGCATGGACGGGATCGAATTTCTCGAAAAGCTGGGCGGCAAATATGACGCCATCATCATCACCGGAAACGCGACGCTCGGCCGCGCCATCGAGTCGATCCGGCTGGGCGTCCGCGACTTTCTGACCAAACCTTTCGAAGTCGAAACCCTGGTCGAAGCGATACGGAGGGCGCAGAAAGCGCGGCAACGGCTGCAGCGGGCCAAACCCGCCGTTCAAAAGCCGGCAATAAAGAAGGGCGAACTCTTCTACGGCACTTCCGACGCGCTCCAAAAAGCGCTGCATCTGGCCCAAAAAGCGGCACGAAGCGATGCGGCGATTCTACTGCTGGGCGAAAGCGGCGTGGGCAAGGAGCTATTCGCCAAAACGATCCACGCCCACTCGCCACGCCGCGACAAACCCTTCGTCGCCGTCAACATGGCGGCGATTCCGGAGAACCTGATCGAGAGCGAACTCTTCGGTTTCGAAAAGGGGGCTTTCACCGATGCGGTAGAAAGAAAGATCGGCACCTTCGAAGCGGCCAACGGCGGTACTCTCTTTCTCGACGAAATCGCCGAAATGCCCTACCATCTGCAGGCCAAGCTCCTGCGCGCGCTTCAAGAGAAGATCATCCATCGTCTCGGCGCCACGAAAGGGATACCGATCGACGTGCGCATCGTCGCGGCGACCAATGCCGACATCAAGACGAAAATCGACGAACAGCGTTTCAGAGAAGACCTCTACTACCGCATCGCGACGATTCCGATTCGCATCCCTCCCCTGCGGGAACGGACCGACGAGATCGTGCCGATCGCCGAGAGAAAACTTCAAGAGGTCGTGGAGAAGTACGGCTTCGAACCCAAGCGCTTCAGCGACGAAGCCATCGCATCTCTTCTGGCCTACCACTGGCCCGGCAACATCCGCGAACTGATCGCCGTGGTCGAACGCGCAGCCATCCTCTCCGACGGCGATCTCATCACCGACGCGGACCTCTTCCTCGATGCCAGAATATAGTCCGCGTTGCGGACGGTGAATGGGGAACGGGGAACGGGGAACGGAATATAGTTGGATCTTTCTGATCACTAATCACCAATTCCTAATCACCTTTTAGGTATAATCGCGTAATTTTGCAAAAACGAGGTGGAAAATATGCGTAAATACAATGTTGCGGTCGTGGGCGCCACCGGCGCAGTGGGTGAAGAGATGCTCAGAGTGATGCAGGAGTTCGACTTTCCCGTCGCGAAAGTCGTTCCGATGGCCAGTGCGCGCAGTGCCGGCGGCCACGTCACCTACAATGGCGAAGAGATTGTCGTCAAGGAGCTGACGGAGACGATCTTCGAAGAGGAGGAGATCGACATCGCGCTCTTTAGCGCCGGTGGATCGGTTTCGGCCCATTTCGCCCCCTTCGCCGCCGAAGCGGGTGCGGTCGTCATCGACAATACCAGCCACTTCAGAATGGACCCTGAAGTTCCGCTGGTCGTGCCGGAAGTGAATCCCGAAGATATCGCCAGATGACGCGAAAAAGGGATCATCGCCAACCCCAACTGCTCCACGATCCAGATGGTGCAGGCACTCAAACCGCTGCAGGAAGCCTACGGCATCGAGCGCGTCGATGTCAGCACCTACCAGGCCACGTCGGGCGCGGGCAAAAGCGCGATGGAAGAGCTCGTCAACCAGATGCAGGCATTCTTCGCTTTCAAACTCGACGAGAGCCCCAAAGAGCGTTTCCCTCACCAGATTGCGCTCAACGTCATCCCGCAGATCGACGTCTTCCTCGACAACGGCTTCACCAAAGAGGAGATGAAGATGGTCAACGAAACCAACAAGATTCTCCACGACACGATTGAAGTGGCGGCCACCTGTGTGCGCGTCCCCACCCTTCGCGGCCATGCCGAGAGCGTCTCGGTCACCTGCAAAAAAGATGTCGACGCCGATGCGGCACGCGAGGCGATCGCCCAGGGTGAAAATATCGTCATCCTCGACGACCCGGCCCACAACGTCTACCCGATGCCCGTCATCTGTGTTGACAAGAATGAAACCTTCGTCGGGCGCATCCGCCGCGACATCTACCGCCCCAACATGCTGCACATGTTCGTCGTGGCCGACAACCTGCGCGTCGGTGCGGCGACCAACGCCGTGCGTATCGCGCTCAAATGGATCGAAATGGAGAGCGAATGAACCTGCTAGAGAAGATATTCGAATCGACCCTCTGGAACGGGCGGCTCTTCGTCCTTCTGGCGGTCGTCTTCAGCATGATCGGTGCCATCGCCCTCTTTATCGTCGCGAGCACCGACATCTGGCAGATCGCGGTCAAAACCTTCGACGTCTACTTCAGCCACGCCCATCCCGAACATTTCCATGAAGAGTTGGTGGGTGTCATTATCGGTGCGGTGGATCTCTACCTGATGGCGATCGTGATGCTGATCTTCAGCTTCGGTGTCTACGAACTCTTCATCTCCGAAATCGACCCGGCCAAACAGCAGGCTTCCGGTTCGAAGATTCTGGAGATTCACACCCTCGACGAGCTGAAGGACAAACTGGCCAAAGTGATCGTGATGGTCCTGGTGGTCAGCTTCTTCAAAAAAGCGCTCTACACCAGCTACAGCTCGCCACTGGAAATGCTCTACTTCGCCGGCGCGATCCTGGCCCTCTCCGTAGGCCTCTACTTCCTTCACAAAGGCGGTAACCACTGATGATCTTTATCGATGCATGTTTTCGTAAACCGACCCCCTACACGCCTGTCTGGATGATGCGCCAGGCGGGCCGCTATCTGCCCGAATACATGGCGGTGCGCCAGAAAGCCGGCGATTTCCTGACGCTGTGCAAAAACCCGGAAATGGCGGCGGAGGTGACGCTGCAGCCTGTCGATATCGTCGGTGTCGACGCCGCGATACTCTTCAGCGACATACTCGTCATTCCTCTCGAGATGGGGATGCGCCTCACCTTCGAAAAGGGCGAAGGCCCGGTCTTCTCCGATCCGATCCGGTCGATGGAAGATCTGAGGCGCCTGCAACCTGACGCCCATGAACGCCTCACCTACGTCTACGATACGATCAAACTCGTCCGTGAACGGCTCGCCGACGACAAAGCCCTCATCGGCTTCACCGGTGCGCCATGGACGCTGATCACCTATATGATCGAAGGGCGCGGCACCAAAACCTACAACATCGTCAAAAAGCTCGTCTACACCCAGCCCGAGCTGGTTCATGCGCTACTGCGTGAAGTGACTGAGGTGGTCAAGCTCTATCTCGAAAAGCAGATCGAATCAGGCGTGAACGCCGTACAGATCTTCGACAGCTGGGCCGCCGCCCTCGAAAAGCCCAAATATTTCGAATTCAGCTGGAACTACATGAAAGAGATCGCTTCCTATATCAAGGGCAAATATCCGCATATCCCGATCATCATGTTCCCCAAGGGCATTCCGGCCTATCTCGACGAGATCGACGGCGATTTCGACGTCTTCGGTGTCGACTGGAGCACGCCGATGGCGCTGGCCAAAGAGAAACTGGGCGAGAGGTACGTTCTGCAGGGCAACATGGAGCCGTGCCGCCTCTACTCCAAAGAGGCGACCAAAGAGTGTGTCGAATCGCTCTACAAAATCATGCAAAACCGCGGCCACATCTTCAACCTCGGCCACGGCATCCTCCCCGACGTTCCCGTCGAAAACGCCAAATATTTCGTCGATCTGGTCCACGAGGTCACGCGCGAAAAGTGAGCCAGACGCGCTACAAGACCATCTTCGGCCCCATCCCTTCAAGGCGCTTCGGCACCTCGCTTGGGATCGACCTAAGCCCGGGGAAGAAACAGTGCAACTTCGATTGCCTCTACTGTGAACTGGCCGCTTCCAAACCGGTGGAGGCGATCGAAAATCCACCCTCGGTGGAGGAGGTGATCGGCGAACTGAAGGCGGCGCTGAAAGAGCATCCCGATATCGACGTCATCACGATCACCGCCAATGGCGAACCGACGCTCTACCCCTTTCTGGACGAACTGATCGAACGTATCAACGAGATCAAGAACGGCTACAAAACGCTCATACTCACCAACGCCTCCACGATCAACGACCCGAAGGTGCAAAAAGCCCTCCTGAAGCTCGATACCGTCAAACTCTCGCTCGATTGCGTCACCGAGCGTTGCTTCAAGAAACTCGACCGCCCCGCCTCGTCGGTCAAGCTTTCCGACATCATCGAAGGCATACGAACATTCAGACAAGCCTATCACGGTGAGATGGTACTCGAGATTCTGATGGTCCACGGCCTCAACGACACTCCCGAAGAGATCGAGGCGTTCAATCATATCCTGCCTACCCTC
>JAUUDL010000104.1 GCA_030826715.1 Hydrogenimonas sp.
AACGGACCGGTAAACACGCCAAACTCGTGCCGGTCGTCCATGCCGACCACTGCACGGGGTGCGGACTTTGCGAACACGCATGCGTCACCGAAAAAGCGGCGATTTTCGTACTGCCGCGCTTCGTTCGGTTTTCGTTTTCAGCTCCTGCAGATTGCGCTGTTTGATACGCTCCTGATCCTGTTTGCTCCACCCTTTGACATAGTAATCGCCGGGTTTTCCCATTCCCACTTCGCGCGGCAGAACGAAAATGGCCGCTTTTTCGGTGACGCATGCGTGTTCGCAAAGTCCGCACCCCGTGCAGTGGTCGGCATGGACGACCGGCACGAGTTTGGCGTGTTTTCCGGTCCGTTCGTTGCGGATAAACTCGATCGATATCGCATCTCCCAGAATCGGACAGGCCCGGTAGCAGGCGTCGCACTGGATACCCCAGTAGGCGATACAAGAGTTGTGATCGACGATCGCAATGCCCATCTTTGCTTTGTTGATGTCGAGCTCTTTTTTGCCATCCACCACAGTCGATACCGAATCTTCGTCGAGTGCGCCGGTCGGGCAGACCGGTACGCATGGAATGTCGGTACACATGTAGCACGGTGTATCCCTGGGGACGAAATAGGGTGTACCCATCGGTTTTCGGTCACCGGGTTTGGCCATGATGAGCGTATCGTACGGGCACGCTTCGGCGCACTGCCCGCATTTGATACAGGTACGAAGAAAGTCGTCCTCGGCAAGCGCACCGGGCGGACGAAGTGTCAGAGGTGACGCCTTGGCCTCCTCCACATATCCCGTCCACACGATGCCACCTAGGGCCGAAAGGCCGATGCTCTGCGCCATGATGGTCAGAAAGCGCCGTCTTTCGGTCACCTTCGGCTTTTTCCGCGCCGATTCGACTCTTCTTTTCGATTGCTCCATACCAGATCCCTTCTCTTTTAGGCTTTATAGATCTTGACCGCACACTTTTTGTAGTCTGTCTGTTTGGACATCGGACATGTATGGTCCAGACACACTTTGTTGATAAAGACACGCTCGTCGAACCACGGTACAAAAACCAGACCTCTGGGCGGTCGGTTCCGTCCGCGTGTTTCGACATGGGCTTTGACCTTGCCGCGTCGGCTTTCGATCCAGACCATATCTCCGTCTTTGAGCCCTTTGGCCTTCGCGTCGTTGGGGTTCATGTAGCAGAGCGCTTCGGGCATCGCACGGAAGAGTTCGGGTACGCGCATCGTCATCGTTCCCGAGTGCCAATGCTCGATCACACGTCCCGTACAGAGCCATGTATCGTAGGTGGCATCCGGCTGCTCCGTCGGATCCATGTAGGGCCTGAAGAAGATCTTCGCTTTGTTCGGCAGATGGATTTTGCCGAGTTTCGGATCGATCTTTTTGAGATTTCCGCGTTTGATGGTTTTGAGCGCCGGTCCGTAGAAGGCGAACTCTTCACCCGGCTTGGCGTGTTTGCGTGCATACGGATCGTATTTGACATTGTAGCGCCATGGTGTATCTTTGCCGTCGACGACAGGCCATCTCAGGCCGCGTACACGATGGTAGGTATCGAAATCGGCGAGGTCGTGACCATGACCGATACCGAATTTTCTATACTCTTCCCACAGCGCTTTGTGAATGAAGAAACCATACCCTTTCCAGGGTTTTCCGTCACTTCCGAGTACATTGCGGCTGTCGCCTCTGGACTCGGTATCGTCAAATCCGGCACCGATCGGATCGTCGGGTTTGAAACTTCTGTAATAGTCATTGGCAAAGAGGATTTCGAACATCGTCGTATCTTCTTTGTACCCCATCGCTTTGGCTTTGTCGATGACGTTGGGAAGTTTTTTTCCTCCCTTGATCGTCGATTCACCCCAGAGATCCTTGACGGTGAAGCGTTTGGAGAGTTCGACCCACTGCCAGGTGTCGCTCATCGCGTCCCCGACAGGAAGAACCTGCTGCCTCCAGTGCTGAGTCCGGCGTTCGGCGTTGCCGTATGAACCCCATTTTTCGTAGATCATCGCGGAAGGAAGCACGAGGTCGGAGACCTTCGCCGAAATGCCCGGATAGCCGTCGGACGTGACGATGAAGCAATCCTTTTCGCGTGCCGCTTTGATCCAGTGGTTGGCGTTGGCCGTATCGTGATAGGGGTTACAGACGTTGACCCATGCGAACTTGATCTTCCCATCCTCGATTTGACGATGAATGTTCATGATGTGCTGATACCCTACCGGGTTGATCGTCCCTTCCGGCAGTTTCCAGATCTTTTCGGCGATCTTTCGGTGTTTGGGAATTTTGACCAGCATATCGGCAGGGAGTCGGTGGGTGAAGGTTCCGACTTCGCGTGCCGTACCGCATGCGGAAGGCTGACCCGTGAGCGAGAAGGCGCCCTGTCCAGGTTTGGCCTGCTTGCCAAGAAGGAAGTGGACCATATAGGACTGTTCGTTGACCCATGAGCCGCGATAGTGCTGGTTCATACCCATCGTCCAGAAGCTGACCATACCGCGGCTTTTATCGAGATAGAGGTCGCGCAACGCTTCGAGTTTGCCTTTGAAGACTTCGATCGGTTCGTCCGGATCGCCTTTGGCAACACTCGCCACATAATCGAGCGTATAGGGCTCGAGTCCCTTTTTGAACTCTTCGAAACTGATCTCCCAGTGTCCGAGCGCATGGCCGCGATGGACCATCTTCATGTTATCGCCCGCTTTGTAACCCAGCGGTGCAAGACCCGGCGCCTCTCTTTTGGAAACGGTATGGCTGGCTTCCTGCTTGATCGTCTCGAGCTCTTTGTCGCTGTAGCCCAGTTTTTTCGCTTCGTCGGGCATACGCATACCGTAACCCGTTTCGACGAAACCGGTCGCGAATACGGTGTGTTTCTTCACGAAATCCCAGTCGATCGCTTCGGGATGGTTGTAGACGATTTCGCGAGCGAGATAGTTCCACATCGCGAGGTCCGAACCGGGGCGGAAAATAATCTCGATATCCGCGAGGTCCGAACATCGGTGACGATAGGTCGAGATGTTGACCACTTTGACGCGCTCGGGATCGGAGAGTTTTCGGTCGGTGACGCGGGCCCAGAGAATCGGGTGCATTTCGGCCATATTCGCGCCCCATGTCACGATGGTATCGGTGATTTCGATATCGTCGTAGCATCCCGAGGGTTCGTCGATGCCGAATGTCTGGAAAAATCCGACGACGGCCGATGCCATACAGTGGCGGGCGTTGGGGTCGATCGCGTTGGAGCGGAAGCCCGCTTTCATCATTTTGGCCGCGGCGTACCCCTCCTGGATCGTATACTGGCCCGAACCAAAGACTGCGACCGCTTCGGGTCCGCCCTCTTTGAGCGCTTTTCGAATATGCGTCTCCATCTCGTCGAAGGCGCGCTTCCAGCTGACGGGTGCGAATTTGCCGTGTTTGTCGAAATTGCCTTTTGAATCCATTCGTAACAAAGGGGTCGTCAGGCGGTCGGCACCATACATGATTTTCGCGTTGAAATATCCTTTGATACAGTTGAGGCCGCGGTTGACCGGTGCTGCCGGGTCCCCTTTGACGGCGACGATCTTGCCATCTTTGGTGGCGACCATGATGCCGCAGCCGGTTCCGCAGAATCGGCAGACCGCCTTGTCCCAGCGCCAGCCGCCTTCGGCTGCATTGGCTTTGGCCTCTACTTCGGTAGGAACTGACATCCCAACAGCGCTTGCAGCCGTAGCCGCCGCCGCACTCTTGAGAAAGTCACGTCGTGACATGGTTGACATAATTACCTCCTGTGAATTTGCACATTTCTGGAACCGCGTAGCACCCAGATGCAAAAAATTAAACATTCCTTGCATCTGGGCACTATGGCCCCAACACAAACTTATTCTACAACCTTTTATTGAGAGGAATCTTGATTTATGTCAAATAATCTGAAATTGAAGTGAAATATATTTTATGAAAGTATTTGAAGGTCTATTAAAGATAGTAGGTTTCGAGGCCCTCTCTGTCGAGAATTCGGATACTGTCGCTGCTCTTTTCGATCAGGCCGAGGGTGGAGAGTTTCTTGAGGATGCGTGAAAGTGTTTCGGGCGTCATGTTCAAATTGGCGGCGATCATGCTCTTTTTCAGATGCGCCATCTCCTCGATATGCTCGCAGATGAATTTCGCGACACGGGCCGTGGAGTTCATCACCATATTGGTGGCGATAACGTTTTCGAGGTATTTGACCTTCTTGGAGAGCGATTTGATGAAAGCGAGCGCGATCTCGGGATCTTTGAGAAACTCCTTTTCGAACATGTCATAGTTGATCAGCAGGGCATTGCCGTCGCTTTCGAACTCCCCGGTCGCCGGGTAGCACATATGTTCAAGATTGACGATTTCGGCGATCATGGCCGTGGGAAAAAAGTGGTGCAGGATGATCCTGTTGCCTTTTTGATCTGTTTTGTAAAGTTGCAGGACGCCTTCGAGAAG
The DNA here is from genome assembly GCA_030826715.1 of Hydrogenimonas sp. Taxonomy (GTDB): domain Bacteria; phylum Campylobacterota; class Campylobacteria; order Campylobacterales; family Hydrogenimonadaceae; genus Hydrogenimonas. The sequence continues at coordinate 4,423 of JAUUDL010000104.1, forward strand.
GACAATGAGCGATTTGGCTTCGTCACCTTCATAAAAGAGGATGCCGCCGCGTTTGTATTCGACGACAGAGGAGATTTCCAGGACCCGCTGAAGCTTTTCGTCATCGATATGACGGAAAAAATAGAAGTTTTTCAGTTTATCGATCGTCTCTTTTTTATGCATATCGTAAAAATATTCCTATTAATAGTGAAAGCATGACGACAACCGTCAGCATGACCGGCGTATAGTACTTTTTCGGTATGGGGTATCGTGCATCGATCCATTCGGTGATCTTCATCGCAGGGAAGATCATGAAAAAGAGCATGACGATACTGAAAACGAGTGTCAAAACGACGTTCAAACTGACTCCTAAGACATTTAAATTGAAAAAGTATAATCCTTGATGGCTGAATTGAAGGTTAGTTGTTTAATATTTTGACAAGAATCAATGAGATGGAGGGCTTATTATGTTATTATCCTTTATTATCAAATATAAACATTCGAAATACAACAATATTGAAGGAATTTCATGAAAACTTTCCTCTACCTCGAAGGTGGGTATCTTATCTTGGCGGCTCTCATTTTACTGGTGACGCTCTTTGTGACGACACGTCCATTTATGGCGAAAGGGGCTGTGAAAAAAGGGATGATCGGCGTATCTGTGATATTGGCCCTGGGGATAGGTGCCCACTATATCGTCACGATGAAACGTATGCAGAGCGTCAAATCGGCTTTCGAAAAGGGTGAGCCGATTATCTGCGAGAGCCGATTGATACGCAAAGGGGCGCAGTCGATCATCTTGCGAAAATCGCTGGGGTGGAGGCTTCAAGGTGACTATTTCGTCTCGGATGCCTATGCACGACCTTTTTTCAGCGCACGCTGCATCGTCTATAAAAAAGCGACCCCGCATCTGAAATGAGATTGGAAAATATCTTATTTTGAACCTATCTATCATATATAATTAAATTACTTCCAAAATTTTAGAAAATCTCTCTCTTCTTGACGAATGTCAATCCTGCCTGAAAAAAATAAAGTTATACTTTCCCATGCCTTGTCCTCAAGGTATGCCACGAAAGGAGTGTCATGGAATCGGCGATCTATATGCCGCAGATAGCGGCAGATCAGTTTTTGGGGATCTTCATCGTCGCAACGATGGTGTTGATATTCGGCGTAGGGTATGCGGCGTCGATCACCCTCTCAAAAATGGGGTTCATCGCGAAGAAGTGGCAGCTTTTCGGGTATGCGTTCTGGATATTGCAGGTCTATACTCTGTACGATCTTGGGATGCGTATTCACAGCAGCCCCTTCACGACGAAGGTATTGGCGGTGGCGATGCTGGCCTATCTCTTTGCGCCGCATCTGTACTTTTACCTGATCGATGAAGCGGAAAAACGCTACGAAACGTCCGAAGACGGACAATAAACAAAGGAGGAGTGATGAGCAAGAAGAGTGCTTCTGTCTGGACCAGTATCCGGTTCTGGCGCCGATCCGCGGCGTGGGTGACCGGTACTGCGACTGTACTGCTGATCTGGCTGACGTTTGATACGATGGGCCAGATTTCGATGGGAAGCGATGCCGATCTGGCGAAGGGAATCAAACACCGAATCCCGGCCGCGACGGTCATCAACTACCATGTCGACTATCAATTTGACCAAAAAAGAGGTCACGAAGTGCCGGTCATCGGTGAAAAAGAGAAGTTTTTCGGCAAAGAGTGGAGCGCCAAGGATGCGGCGGCGCTGTTGCATCATGGCAAGCTGACATCCCAGGCCAAAAACTGTATGAACTGCCATACGCTGCTTGGAAACGGCGGATACTATGCACCCGATCTGACCAAAGCGTGGCTTGATGCGAAATGGAACGATGGAACAATGACCGGCATTACAGGAAAAAATACGAAAGAAGAGGCGATGGCCGAATTTCTGATGCATCCTTCTCAATACCCGACCCATGCACGTATGATGCCTGACCTTGGGATTACGCAGGATGAGGCGGTTGCCTTGGTGGCATTCCTGAAACATATGAGCGCCATCGATACCAACGGCTTCCCACGAAACTTCTCACAATCGGCCAAACGTCTTGAAGGAGGTACACATGCTCATTAACGGAGAATTAAAGTATGAATCCCAAAAGCTCGGGATGAACTATTTCCGGGTTGCACTCGTCCTTTTCGGCGCCCAGCTTCTGATGGGGCTGATCGCGGCGATTCAGTTTCTGTATCCCGGATTTTTGTTCGAGATTTTTGACTTCAGTGTCTCTCGTATGGTGCATATCAACGCACTCGTCGTCTGGATGCTCTATGCGATGATCGGTTCAGTCTACTATATGATTCCCGACGAGACGGGGGAAGAGACAGTCGGTATAGGGCTGGGAAAACTGGCATTCTGGATATTGACAGCTGCTGTCGCTGTCGTTGTGCTCGTCTATATTTTCATTCAGGTTGGACCTGGTAATGAATCGACAATCTGGTTTATCAATGAAGGTCGTGAATATCTCGAAGCACCGAGATGGGCCGATATCGGTATTGTTGCCGTTGTTCTCGTCTTCTATTACAACGTTTTTGCAACCTATATGAAAGGACGAAGAACCGGTATCATGACGGTCATGGTGGCCAACCTTTTCGCGCTGGCCGGTCTCTATCTCACCGGAATGTTCTTTACCGACAACATTTCTGTGGACCAGTACTGGTGGTGGTGGGTTATCCACCTGTGGGTTGAAGCGACATGGGAAGTCTTCGTTGGTACGTTGGCGGCTTATGCACTCGTAAAAATCATCGGCGCCAAGCGAGAAATTGTCGAAATGTGGCTCTGGATCGAAGTACTGATGCTCTTTGGATCGGGAATTCTCGGTCTCGGACACCACTACTTCTGGATCGGAACACCCGAATATTGGTGGGAGATCGGTGCGCTCTTCAGCTCGCTCGAGCCTGTCCCTCTGGTCGCGATGTTTGTGCATGTCCTTTATGACTGGGGCAAAGAGCAAGGACATTGTGAATCCAAGGGGAGTGCACATGCACTCAATAACAGTCCGGCTATGGCATGGGTCACGGCCAATGCATTCGGAAACTTTCTTGGTGCCGGTATCTGGGGCTTTTTCCACACCTTGCCGCAGGTGAACATTTATACCCACGGCACCCAGTTTACGGCGGCCCACGGTCACCTGGCATTCTTCGGGGCCTATGCGACTATTCTAATCGCTATGATGTATATCGGTGTTCAGGGTTCCTACGGTATCAAGAAAATGACAATGACGTTCAAAACGAAAATGGCTCTTACGCTGATCATTTTCGGCGTACTCGGTATGGGTGTCGCTCTGACGATCGCCGGTTATGAGCAGGTGCTCGTCGAGCGTGCCGATCTCGGCGGTGGATGGGATGCCTATTTCATCGCACAGGATCTGCCGTGGTATATCCAGGCTCAGGGATGGCGTCTGGCGATGGGTGTTGTGACCTTTGTCGGATTCATCTATCTGGCATGGGATCTTCTCACGATCGGTGCGGTAGAATCTGCACAGGAAGAGAGCGAAGGTGCGGCGGCTGCTGCGGCGGCTTGATGAGAAAGGAGAGGATTTTTCCTCTCCCACGAATTTAATTTTTGAAAGGAGTTGTCAATGTGGGAAACATGTAGTGATCTGGTTTGTAATAACCTCTTCGCATGGCTCAACCAGGGCCCTTTGACTCTGACGATCTTTCTACATACGGTTTTGATCGTGCCGATGTTCTTCATCTATTTTCAGGAGAAGAAACGGTTACAGGAAGGCAAAGAGGACTAACGGTGAACGGTGAAACAGCTTTGGCTGTTTTCAGGGGGAGAAAAACCCAAAAAGGAGACGAATATGAAGATTGGTAAATTTTTGAGTATGACGGCTGCGGCGGCAATGGTGGCCACAACGGCCTCTGCGGGTGTCTCGAAGATGGACTTCGCGAAAGTCTATGAGAAAGAGTGTCAGGGATGTCACGGACCGATCCACCAGGGTGGTGTGGGTTCCGACCTTCGTCCCAAGGTGCTGAAAAAGAAAAACACCGATATGATGGCAGAAACCATTCTAAATGGCCGACCTGGAACGGCTATGCCTTCATGGAAACATATGTTTAGCAAAGACGATGCCTA
>JAUUDL010000038.1 GCA_030826715.1 Hydrogenimonas sp.
CGAGATATGCTTCTCGTACCACTCTTTGAGGGTGAGCGACAAGGGTTTGGATATCTCGCGGGCCGAGACCATCACCCCGAGCGTCATCTGCCTAAAACGGCGGATCGCATCGATCTTCGACGCGGCCGCCAGCACGACGGCATCCCGCCGTTCACCCTGCCTATACTCGATTTTGAAGTAACGCATATCAGCTTCTCGTGACCCTCAGGATCTCTTCGAGCGTCGTCACGCCGGCGAGTACCTTGCGGATGCCGTCTTCGATCATTGGCCTGTAGAGGCCGCGCTCCTGCGCGACCCTGGCGATCTCGAGCTTCGTGGCCCCTTCGGAGATCTTCTGCGCGACGACATCGTCGATGCGGAGGATTTCGGTAATCAGCGTCCGACCCATATAGCCCGTCATGTCGCACTGGGGGCACCCTTTTCCGCGGTAGAAAACGGCATCTTCGGGCAGCCAGCGCTTCACCTTTTCGAGAAGCTCCCGATGGGGCGTGACCGGCGTCTTGCAGTAGGGACAGATTTTTCGTACCAGCCGCTGGGCGACGATCGCGATCAGCGCATCGGCGATCAGATAGGGCTCCAGGCCCATCTGCGCCATTCGGCTGACGGCACTTGGCGCGTCGTTGGTATGCAGCGTCGAAAAGACGAGGTGTCCGGTGAGCGATGCCTGCGACGCGGCGTTGAGCGTTTCGAAATCGCGAATTTCGCCGACCATGATGATGTCGGGGTCTTGCCTCAGAAACGACCTGAGCGCTTCGGCGAAGGTGTATCCAATCTTTTCGTTTACCTGCACCTGCTGAATCAGCGGCAACTGGTATTCGACCGGGTCTTCGATGGTGAGCACCTTGTTTTCGATGCTCTTGATCTCGTTGAGTGCGGCGTAGAGCGTCGTGGTCTTACCGCTCCCGGTGGGACCGGTGAGCAGCACGATCCCGTAGGGTTGATGGATCACGTCCTGAAAGGTTTTGAGGTTTTCCTCTTCGAAGCCGAGCTCGGAGAGCTTCATCAGCACCTTCTGCTGATCGAGAATCCGCATGACGATCGACTCGCCGTGAAGTGTGGGCGTGGTCGAGAGCCTGAAGTCGTACTCTTTGCCGTCGATCACCATCATAAAGCGGCCGTCCTGTGACTTCCGGCGTTCGGAGATGTCGAGATTTCCCAAAATCTTGATTCGCGAGGCCAGTGCGGTATAGACCTCAAGGTCGAAAAGAAACGTTTCGTGCAAGACCCCGTCAACCCGTGCACGCACCGAAGTTTCGTGGGCGTCGGGTTCGATGTGCAGGTCGCTAGCGTTGCGAAGTATCGCATCTTTGATGACAAGGCGGATCAGCTTGAGTACCGCACTCTCTTCATTCTCGCTCTTGAAGCCCTGCTGGGAGATTTCGCGCTTGACCTCTTCGACGATCTCTTTGGTGCGGTGCAGGATCTCGAGGCGCTGGAAGATATGAATGATATCCTCTTTGAGCGCAATATAGAGCTTTATCGGCTTGGAGACGATAGCGCGTTCGAGCACCTCAAGCGCATCGTAGTTGAGCGGGTCGGAGGTGGCGACATAGATATACTCTTCATCTTCCGAAAAGGGGATCGCCCAGGCATTTTTGAGCACCTGCAACGGAAATTTCGCCAACAGCTTCATATCGAGCTCCACGCCGTAGAGATCGACGAACTCCAGATTCAACTGCCGCGAGAGTGTTTCGGCGATCTCGCGTTCGGTCACAAACCCCTCGTCGATGAGAATCTCTCCGAGCCTTTTGGTGAAATTGTGGGTCTTTTGCACCTCGAGAGCGTGTTCAAGCTGCGTTTCGGTGATAAGCCCCTTTTCCACCAGCAGATCGCCCAGTCGGACTGTTTGACGTATCATTCTTTACTCCATGAGATCAGCAGCGTACGGGCCCTGATCGAATCCTTGTACTCCAAAAAGAGTTTCAATATCCGCTTCGCCCGCTCTTTGTGCCCCAATGCATACTCCGACTTGGCGTAGAGGATCCACGCCGCCTCGTCGTCGCGGTCGATCAGATTCGCTTTCCGGGCCCACTCGGAAGCTTTCTCGTATCGCTTCTGATCGTAATAGAGTTTTCCGATCTTCAGCGCGGTCGCATAGCGTGGCGATTTCTCGAACTGCTTTTCGAGCGCGGCCACATCGGTGACGTCCCTGACCTGCAGCAGCACCGGTGCAGGCTTTTGCACCGATTTTTCGGGCAGCGTTATCATCGGCTCCTTTTCGCTGCTCTTTTTTACACGCTTATGCGTAGCAGCCCGCGTATTGGTCGCCTTTTTTCGAACGCTCTTTTTCTGAACACTCTTTGGTGCGACCCGCTTCTTCGGTGCGGCCTTTTGCGTATCTTTTATGTCGCTCAGGTGGATCAACGCCTCTTTTTGAACACTTTTTTTGCTTTTGGCCGAGCCTGTGGAGAGATTTTCTTCAGGCTTGGCTGTCACAGATTTTTGTTTGGCAGCAGGCTGGGGCTGGGCTTTTTTGACGACTGCCGGCGCAGGCTGGGTGGAACGCACGGCGAGATAGTAGATGCCCGCCCCTGTCGCGATCGCAACAAGCGCAATGGCCCCCGCGATTTTCGCCACCATACGGCGCCGGCGCGCGGCGCACCGTTTTCTCAGGTTTTCGAATCGGCTATGCATCCAGCAACCCCAGTTCGATCGCCGCCATCTGCGTGATGCACCCATCTGGTTTCTGATATCTCACCATTCCGTTTTGGACCGCATAGTGCATCAGCTCCGACATCACCTGTACCATCCTCTTTGTCATTCTGAAATTTCCCTCGCTGTATCGGTGGATTTTCGCCGTCACTTTGGGGGTGAAGAGTTCGGCGACATCTTCGAGGTCGTTTTGCGAAAGGCGGTTACGGATGTAGCGGTGCGCCTCGTCTTTGCGGAGCCCGCCGATCTCGATCACTCGGTGACTTCGTGATCTGAAATGGGGGCGCGCCAGTATCTCCTCCCCTTCGTCGCGGTGCATCGCCAGAAGGATCCGAAACGCCTTGGTATCCGAAAGGATACGCAAAAACTCCAGCGACGGTTCGGAGAGAATCTGCGCTTCGTCGATCATGATCAAGTGTTCACATGCACCGTACCGCTCGGTGGCAAGCGCCTTCATCCGGGCGGTATCGCCCTCCTCGCTCCGTTCCCCCACGGCCTCCAGCAGTTTCTTCAAAAAGGCGTCGGGGTCGAAAAAGGGTTCTTCCAGATGTACGACGATCCGCTCCGGCGCCAGGCGATCTTTCAGCGCATGGAGCATTCGCGTCTTCCCCGACCCTGGAACGCCCAGCAGAAAGAGCGGCTTTCTCTCACGCTCCGAGGCCAGATCGATCAGTGTCGAAAGCGTCTGTTCGGCACTGGAAGCGTCGAACCAGTCCCCACTGTCGATTCTGTCCTCGAAAAGGGTGGCGGCCAGGGAGAAATCGCG
>JAUUDL010000136.1 GCA_030826715.1 Hydrogenimonas sp.
GAGACGCCCTTTGATGGGCTCTTTCGCACTGATACGGACAATGGTACCTTCGCATCCTATATGACAATCGGTGATCGCTTTCATTACCTCGACACCCTTTACTTTTTGTTGTTGCGCCAATTATAGATAAAAAAATATTCAAAGTCAATAGTGATGATAATCATTTTCAAATAAAATATCTATTTATTTATGCTAAAATTCCACCAAATATTAAATAAGCCTAAAGGATAGATGGATGAAAAAAAGTATTTTCCTGCTGCTCTTGGCACTGTTTTCGACCGTACTGATGGCCGAAGAGATGGAGTATGCCGATGATATTACGGCCAAAGAGGCGGCCGAAATGATCAAAAAAGATGGCGCGGTCTTGATCGACGTACGCGACCCTGTGGAGTTTCTCTATGCCGGGCATGCTGCCGGCGCACTGAACATTCCGGTCTTTTTTGTCCGTGTCGCACTGCCGCCGCTTGCCACTCGCCTCAAAGTGGCGGATGTTGAAGCCAAAAAAGGCAAAGCGATCCATGTCAAAAAGACCTACAGACCGATGATGGACGAGAACAAGAAGTTCGTCGAAGAGGTCAAAAAAGTAGCCAAAGGCAATCTCGAAAAACCGCTGATCATTATGTGCCGAAGCGGCGAGCGTTCCGTCTATGCCGCCAACAAGCTGGCCAAAAACGGGTTCGAGAATGTCTACAACGTCAAAAAAGGGTTCGTCTTCGACTGGAAAGCGGCCGGCCTTCCTTCGGGGGGCTATTGAACCGACAGTTCTTGCTTTGTAACTGACATTACGCAATTTGCGTAATGTCATCTCGAAATCTTCAATTTCGAAGCTTTAAGGGGGTGCAGGGGACGATCAGTCCCCGCCAAAACATGGGCAAAGCCCATGTTTTGCGTAACATCAGTTCGTAAGCACCACGCCCGCCTCCATGTGGGGCGTATAGGGGAACTGGTCGAAAAGGGCCGCCCGGCGAACCGTGTGCGTTTTCGTCAGCTCCACAAGATCTCTGGCCAGCGTTTCGGGATTGCATGAGATATACAAAATCGTCTCAAACCGCGAAATCAGACGGCGCGTCAGATCGTCAAGCCCCGCGCGTGGCGGATCGACCAATACCGTCCCTATATCATAACTGTCAAGATCGACCTCTCTCAAACGGTTGAACGACCTTTTTTTCTGCAACGCTTCGGTGAACTCTTCGCTGCTCATTCTGACGAAAGTGATGTTCTCCACGCCGTTGAGCGCGCAGTTTTCGAGTGCGGCGTGAATGGAGCGTTTGGAAATCTCCGTGGCGATCACCTTTTCAAAAAGCGAAGCGAGCGGAATCGTGAAGTTTCCCGCCCCCGCATAGAGTTCACAAAAATCCCCTCTTTTGTAGCGCGACGCCTGTTCCATCGCCCATCCGATCATCTTTTCGTTGACATGGGGGTTGGGCTGGGTGAAACTCTGTTCGTAATGGCGATAGCGGAAAGATTTACCCGCGACATGGAGCGTTTCGGTCACATACTCATTTCCGAGCACGATCTTCTGCTTTCGGCTGCGGCCGATCACGCCGACATTCAACGCCTCTTCCAGCCTCTTCGCACGCGCCATCCACGCCTCGTCGAGCTTTCTGTGATAGAGCATCGTCACCAGCACTTCATCGGTCGTAGTCGAGAGAAATTCCACGCCAAAAAGTCTGTTCCCAAGCTTTTCGTCGCGATTGACCTCCTCCAAAAGCTTCCACATCCTCTTTTCGATGGCATCCGATACCATCGGGCACTCATCAAGTGTCACGAACGACTTTTTGTCCAGTGATCGCATCGCGTAGCGACAGACGTCCTCGCCATGGAATATCTTGTATTCGGCCCGTGCGCGGTAGTGTGAGTTCAATGATTCGAACGCTTCGATCGCATCTTCATAAAAAGGGGCGAGCAGACCCGCCAGTCTTTGGTGTTTCTTTTCCATCTGCGTCGCATAGTCGAACGCATACCAGCTGCAGCTTCCGCATTTTCCAAAATGTCGGCACTCCATCGGACCTCTTTTTTAATTGTGATTATAACTTATTCTATGGAAAGAAAAGACGAATTGAAATCTAATATTTACTATTTATTATATTTATATATAAATTTTTTGAATTTGTTTCATTGAATATAAGCTTCATTTAAATTCATTAATATAATAATTGAAATGTTTAATATTATAAGTAATTCAAAAGGAGTAGGCCATGAAACACGCCAAAACCCTCTCTTTCGCCGCATCGGTGATTTTAATGTCGGGTCTGGTCGCTTGCAGTGCGGTCGGCAAAGACAACCATAAAGGACCTGCATCGGAGGATGGAAAGATCTCGCTCAAAACCTATCCGACCGATCCACCCTTCGATGTCACGAAGCTCAAACCTGCCGCCAAAATGATCAGTAACGGGAAAGCGGAGGCCTATTACGCGCCGAAGAACCGCTACAACATCTTCGTCAACTACGAACTCGGTATGCATTGTGTCGGTTTCGAAATGAGCTATTGCTGCGTCATTCCACCCTACAACTCGATTCAGGCGCAGGTGGTACAAAGCGGCACGGAGGGCTCCCTTCCCAAACTGCTCTCACCCGATGACAACGTGAAACTCTACTACTACACCAAGGACAACTCCTACAGCGAGGGCAACAAGATGAAATATTGGTCCGTGCCCAAGGATGTCGACGGCGACGGCCACTTCGACAGCCCTGGTGACAATGTGGCCAACTATGTCTGGACCCACCTTTTCATCTACAAGGATCTCGAAGGTACGATTCCAACGGGCGCATCGGAAAAGGATCGCTTGCGCATCGGAAAACAGATCCGGGTCCGATTCGATTCCGGCCCAAGCGGCAAACCGATGGCGGGAGGATATATGGATTATGCCGGAAGAGAGGGCGGTAACATCGTCTTTACTGACACCCTCGTGCCTGCTGTCAAGAACGTGCCGCTCACCCTCACCTCTGCCTATGTATGGGATGCGCTCGGGCTTCCGTTGACCGCATTCAACGACAGCCGCAGAAAAGGGACGATCCGCTCGATCACCGAAAAAGATTTCAACCCTATCAATACTCGACCGTACAGTTGCACACCGCCGACGGCAAACCGATTCTCAACGAAAATAAGCAGATCGTCGAATATTTCGGGACCAACCCCGTCGATATCCCCAACTGTTACGCGTGCCACTCCCGAGAAGGGAAAGCGGCCCAGATGGCTAGAGAAGAGGGGCTGAAATTTTCGGACAAAGAGTACAAATACTGGAAATCCTATCCGGATGAAAGTGAATATATGGCTAGGCTCGCGGAAGCGTCGATCAACATTCTCTCGCTCCACGACGCGCACCACGGCACGAAATTCCTCTCCGACTACAAACCGGACGCGCCGGGCAATCGATTGGGGAAAGTGGGTGAAGTCAACTGCGCCGACTGCCACGGCGACAACATCTCCGGCAATCTCCAGGAGCCCCGACCTACCGCCACCGGCTACAAAGCGGTCAAAGCCATGACCCTAACCGAAGCGAGTCACGGGTTCCACCTCGGTGCCGTCCCGATGCCCGATGCCGCCGCACGCAGCCAGGCATGCCAGGCATGTCACCCGACCCACTTCCAGGAGCCCTGGATGAACGACGAGTCCAATCCCTACAGAGTGGCCACCCGCTACGGCGAAGGCCGTTTCAGCGACAAAGATGTCCGAGAAAGCGGCGGCGGATGCTACGTACGGCGTGACGCCCACTCCAATCCCGACGCCAAACCGCCTTTCTTCCTCAATGAATATGGAAAATACCAGCTCAAAGAGGTGAGTATGAAAGACGAGCATGGCAAGCCGGTGACGAAACTCAGAGGCCTCTACTGTACCAACTGCCATACCAAAATCGCACACATAATGTACCGCTACGACGACATCAAGACCGCACAGACACACGAGGGCAAAACGGTACGTGAAAGCTCTTTGAGAGAGATGATCAAAAAACTCACCGGTGGCGATGCCAAACGCTTCAAAGCCCTGGCCGATCCGAAAAGCACGGGCGACAACGAAGTGATGCAGGTATGGACGAGCCACAAATCGGCGACGCTGGTGAAAAATGTCGCGAAAAAAGGACTCGACCTCAAACCGTGGAACCATCCGACCGGTTCAGACGTCCCCTACAGTGCGGCATCCGGCGGCAACGACTGGTGGGTCAGTGCAGGCGAGCCCCATTGTGCCGACTGCCACCTCGCACCATTTGTAGAGAGTACGGGCGGGCAGTACTTCCCAATCGACCAGCCCAACAAACACTCTCTCTTCCGCTACTCCAAGGCCCATGGTGCTATCGCGTGCCAAAGTTGTCACGAATCGACCCACGGACTCTATTCGACACGCTATGACGGACATGACAGAACCGTGGACAAAACGACGCACGAACAAGCCCTGCAGTTTAGCCCTGACGGTAAATATACAGGCCCGGTCACCTGTGCGGCCTGCCATACCGTCAATAAAAAAGGTGTCCCCAACATGCTCGCGGGTACCGAGTATGCCAACGACTACTGGGCATCGGTCACACTGGCGCACTATATGAGAGAAGGCGATCAGAAGCTCTCTGTCAGCGAACTGATCGAAAAGTACCCCTACAAACAATCCAAACGTGTCGTACAGAAAGGGTGGAAGTAATTCCCCCTGTGCGGCCATCCTATCGTACCGGCAGCTTTTTGCCGGTACCTCTTATCTCGACGTCCGTAAATAAGCCACAGAGTTCGACACTATCGTGATATCCACACCATTCACCTCTCTATTCTTCACTATATATTTCACACATTCAAGAGGATACAAAGAACGATCTATGCAGTGAAAGATATAGAGAAGGTCAAATTTGAAGCAGATGTTTTGAAAAACATTCCAATGTTACTTGAAGCTCTCCACGAGATTGCCGACCAGAAGGTGCCACCCATCCACGAGCACGAAGATAAGAATCTTGAATGGCAGTGAAATCATGACGGGTGGAAGCATCATCATACCCATACTCATAAGAACCGAACTGACGACCATATCGATTACAAGAAACGGCAGGAAGATCAAAAACCCTATCTCGAAGGCGGTCTTGAGTTCGCTGATCATGAAAGCCGGCAGAAGGATCGGCAGCATCACCTCCTCTTCGGTCTTGGGGTTGGGCAGTTTCCTGATGCGGTAGAAGAGTGCCAGATCCGACTCTCTGGTATTTCGAAGCATAAACTTCTTGAAAGGGACCACCGCCCGATCGAATGCCACGTCATACCCGATCTGTTTCTCCATATAGGGCTTGATAGCAGTGTTGTAGGCCTCCTTTCCCATCGGCTCCATGATGAAAAGCGTCACGACCAGCGCCAAAGAGACAAGAAGCTGCGTCGGGGGCGTCTGCTGGGTGCCGAGTGCCTGCCGCAAAAAGGCGAAGACGACAATGAGTCGGATGAAACTCGTCATCACCAGCACCAGTGAGGGGGCCAGCACGAGCAGTGTCAGCACGACGAGAATATTGAGGGTGTTGACAAGCTCTTTGGGTTCGGCGGGCGCACTCAGCGAGAGGTTGACCGTGGGAACGTCGACGGCCGAAAAGAGCGGTAGGGCCGCGATGAAAGGCAGAAGAATGAGAAATAGTCGGTTCACGCTCATGGCGCCTTTATTCCCGAATCGAGAATCGATCGTCTCGCTTTTCCTTCGAGCTCCGATTCGGTGGAGAAGAAGTAGAGATCCACCCGGCGGTTTTTGGCACGTCCCTCCGGCGTGGCGTTGGAAGCGATCGGTTTGTACTGCGCATTTCCGCACGCCGAGAGTCTCTTGGGCAGCACACCGTCTTTGATCAGCTCTTTGACCACCGAGACGGCACGGGCCGCGGAGAGCTCCCAATTGTCACGAAAAGGGCTATTGGGCCCGGGAGGTACGTTGTCGGTATGGCCCCTGACGTTGACTTCGAGGGTATTGGGCAGTTTGTGAATGATCATCGCGATCCGTTTGATGAACAAAAGCGCGTCCATATTGTCGATCTTCGCTTCGCCCGGTTTGAAAAGAAGCTCTGCCGGGAGCCTGAGAAGAAACCCTTTTTCCGACTCTTCCATCGTCACCGGCGTCGCCCCCTGGCTCACGGCGATCTCGTTGATTTCGTTTTTCAAAGAGATCATCTGCATCCACATTTTGCTGATCTGCTCGGCCATCTTCGACTGCGACTGCTGCGATGTCTCGATCTGCGTGGGTGTCGTAGCGGCGGCACCGCCACCCGTCCCGCTCTCCATGCGCCGCTCCTCCAGTTCGGAACGTTCCCCGCCTTCCAGGACACTCAATGCGCCCGCGAGCGAGCCGATCGCCTCTTCGAGCTTTTTGGCATCCATCGTCGACATCGAAAGCAGCAGAACGAAGAAGCACAGAAGCAGACTCATCAGGTCGCCGAACGCCGCGAGCCATTCGGGCATACATTCGGGACATTCGGGACATTTTTGTTTCGCCATCTATCCGATCCTACTCAAACTGGCTCACCCGCTCGTTCGGCGGCAGGAACGACAGCAGCTTCGCTTCGAGCGTTCGCGGGTTGTCGCCCGCCTGGATCGACATGATCCCCTCGAGGATAATCGTCTTCGCCAGCACCTCGTCGGCATCGCGAATATTGAGAATGTTGGCGATCGGCGCACCGAAGATGTTTCCGATCATCGCACCGTACATCGTCGTTAGCAACGCCACCGCCATCGAGGGACCGATCGCGCTGGGGTCCGACATGTTCAAAAGCATCGCGACCAGACCGATCAGCGTACCGATCATCCCCATCGCCCCGGCCAGGCCGGCCCACTGTCCGAAGATGGCCGCGTTGCCCTTGTGGCGCTCACTGGTCTGCTCCATCTCGATCTCGAGAAGCTCGCGGATCGTATCGGGCTCGTTCCCGTCGACGGCCATCGAGAGCCCTTTTTTCAAAAATTCGTTGGTTTCGTTGTTGGCGGCCGCTTCGAGCGAGAGAATCCCGTCTCGGCGCGCCTGCGTGGAGTATTCGACCAGCTTCTTGATCAGCTCCGGCACATCTTCCTGAGGTGGCTTGATGGCGATCATGAAGATTTTGACGAAATTTTTCATCTGCTCCATTTTGAACGCCACGAGCAGCGCACCGATGGAACCGCCGATAACGATCAGTACCGAAGGAATATCGATATAGGCGCCGATGCCTACACCCATCGCCATCGAACCGAAAAGTAGGCCCAGAATCAATACCAATCCGATGACACTGCCTAAGTCCATCGACACTCCTGACTGCAAAAGATATTACAATATCGGCAAATTTTAAAATTTGTGAACATGTGGAAATTGGGCACATTTTAATCTTTGTTGCGTTAAAATCACCTAAATTACTCTACAGGATAATATGCATGTCTCTTTCTGTCATCGTTCTCGCGGCAGGCCAGGGTACGCGGATGAAATCGACCCTTCCCAAAGTACTGCATCCCATCAGCGGCCAGCCGATGCTCTACTATGTCATCGAAGCGGCCAAAACGCTCAGCGACGACGTCACCGTCGTCCTTTTTCATCAGGCCGAGCGGATCGAAAACGCCGTCAAAGCACGTTTTTCGGATGCGAAATTCAAAATACAGGACCACGCCAACTATCCCGGTACCGGCGGTGCGGTCATGGATATCGAGACGATGCACGAAAAGGTGCTGGTGCTCAACGGCGATATGCCGCTGGTGACGCCAGAAGCCCTCGAGCCGCTTGTTGAAGGCGACGCCGATATCGTGATGAGCGTCTTCGATCTGCCAAACCCGTCCGGATATGGCCGCGTCGTCATCGAAAACGGTGAAGTGATGGCGATCGTCGAAGAGAAAGATTGCACGCCCGAGCAAAAAGAGATCAAGACGGTCAACGCGGGTGTCTATCTCTTCAAGAAAGAGGTGCTCGACCGCTACCTTCCTCTGCTTTCAAACGACAACGCCCAGGCCGAATACTACCTGACCGACATCATCAAGATGGCTCGCGAAGAGGGGTTGCACATCAAACCGGTATGGGTCGAGGAAGCCGCTTTCAAAGGGGTCAACAGCCGATACGATCTCGCCCACGCCGAGGAGCTGATGCAGTCGCGTATCAAAGAGAAGTGGATGCGAGCCGGTGTCACGATGCACCTTCCCTCGACGATCTACATCGATTCGCGTGCCCTCTTCCACGGTGATTGCACCCTCGACAACGGTGTCACGATCCATGGCGAGAGCGTCATCGCCGACAGCCACATCAAATCGCACACGGTGATCGAAGATGCCGACATCAGAAACTCCGACTGCGGCCCGATGGCCAGGATCCGTCCCGGTTCGATCCTGATCGATACCCATATCGGTGATTTCGTCGAAGTCAAAAAATCGCGCCTCAAAGGGGTCAAAGCGGGCCACCTGAGCTATCTCGGCGATGCCGACATCGACGAAGGGACCAACGTGGGCGCGGGTACGATCACCTGCAACTATGACGGACGCGGCAAATACAAAACGCGCATCGGAAAAAATGTCTTCATCGGTTCGGATACGCAGCTCGTCGCGCCTGTGACGGTCGAAGACAACGTGATGATCGCCGCCGGCACGACGGTGACGAAGGATGTCAAAAGCGGCGCGCTGGCTATTTCGAGAACCCCCCAGAAGATCGTCGAAAACTTTTTTCATCGCTTTTTCGGAAAGAAAAATCCTGACAAAAAGAGTGATCAATGACCCATCAGATGCGGCTTGATGGCAAAAAGATCCTCATCGGCGTCACCGGCAGCATCGCCGCCTACAAGGCGTGCGAACTGGTCCGCCTCTATCTCAAAGCGGGGGCCGAGGTGCGTGTCGTGATGAGCGAATCGGCCAAGCGCTTCGTCTCGCCCCTGACCTTCGAAGCGCTCAGCGGCCACAAAGTCCTCCATCTCGAAACCGAATCCTGGGAGAGCGATCTCAACCATATCGGGATTGGCGAATGGGCGGACCTTCTTATCATCGCTCCCGCCACCGCCAATACGATCAACAAGATGAGCAACGGCATCGCCGACAATCTGCTGCTGCAGACCGCGCTGGCCTATCCCAGAACACTCCTGCTCTGCCCGGCCGCCAATACGCGCATGATCGAACACCCCGTGACGGTGGCCAGCATGAAACTGCTGAAGCTCCATCGCATCGAGGTCGTCGAACCCCATAGCGGGCTTCTGGCGTGTCAGACCGTCGGCAACGGTGCGATGGCTGAACCCGAAACGATCTTCGCCGTTTCGCTCAAACACCTCTTCGAAGATGAGTACTGGAAGAACCGCCGCGTCGTCGTCACCGGCGGCGGCACGATCGAGCGGATCGATGACGTGCGATATCTGAGCAACTTCTCATCCGGCAAGATGGCCGAAGCGCTGGTGACGGCACTCTATGCCAAGGGGGCCGATGTCTGCTACATCACCACAAAGGAGCCGCAGGCGATCCCGCCCGTGCACGTCATCAAGGTCGAAAGCGCCAAGGAGATGATGCAGTATATTCAAGACAGTCTCCGTGTGGCGAAAAAAGGAGTGCTCACCAAGCCCTCTTTCCACTCCGAAACGGGGCGGCCCGAACTGGTACAGAAAGCACCGTGGCTCTTCATGGCGGCTGCGGTCAGCGACTATACCCCAGCCTTCGCCCAGCGCGGCAAACTCAAGAAAGAGGCGCTCGGCGACACATGGCGCCTGGAGCTGGTCAAAAACCCGGATATTCTCGCCTCCATCGACAAAACCGGCATCAAAACCCTCGCTTTCAAAGCTGAAATGGATGCCCGAAAGGCCCTTGAGCATGCAAGAAGGGCGCTCGTTGAGAAAAAGGTCGACGCCGTGGCACTCAACATTCTCGATGCCGAGCACGGATTCGGCAGCGACACCAATGCCATTACGCTCGTCACCGAAGAGGAGAGAGCCGAAATCCCGCGATCGACGAAAACCGATGTGGCACTCGCCTTGCTGGAGAAACTCGAAACGGCATGATCTACGGCCTCACGCCGCTGAGCGCGGCGCAGCGACTGCTATCGAACTTGACCAAAATCGAGGTCAATGCCCTTCTGCAGTTGGGAATCGAAGTACTCAAGGAACAAAAGGGTGGCACCTACCTCATCAAACTGGGGCAGCACACCTTCACGACCAAAAGCGACCAGTCACTCCTGCCCGGGCACGAATACTGGGTTCGAATGCGCCAGAGCAGAGAGGGGATAGTCCATCTTGAAAAACTGATGCCCAAACCCGCGATGCTCAAAATGGCCGAAACGCTCCCGATCGATCTGGATTTTTTAAAAAATCTGGCCAAAGAGAGCGATCCGGGCGGCAGTTTCAAGGAACATCTGCTCCATCAAATGGCTGCCGCCACGTCGAAGGAGAGTTTCCAGAATCTGACCCAGCTGCTTCTCTCGCTCCATCAGGGGGTGCTCTCCTTGCCGATGAAAGAGCGCGGCCGCTCCATGCTGCTGCAGATGCGCAAAAGAAGACAAAACCGTGATTTAAACGAAAAAAGTGTAGAATTTTATGCAGCTATGCACAATCTCGGACCGTTGGAAGGCATCATCGTCCAGACCGACTCGCGAAGAGATTTGACACTTTCACTCCACTACCCCGAAAGTGTCGCGCTTTTGGAGCGCCATATCGGGACGCTCGAGGGATTCACCACCGTCACGATCAAGCCGGCATCGGCACCGGTGGAACCCTTCTGGGACAAAGAGCGAGCCTCCTTGCTGGACATCAAAGGATAGGAATGGGCAATATCGCCAGACATATCGCCATCATCATGGACGGCAACGGCCGCTGGGCCAGCGAACGCGGACTCAAACGCGTCAAAGGTCACGAACGCGGGGCCGAAGTGGTCCGTACCCTCACCGTCCACGCTTCCAACCACCCGGAAATCGAAGTGCTCACACTCTACGCCTTCAGCACCGAAAACTGGAAACGGCCGAAGATGGAGGTCGATTTTCTGATGCGGCTTCTTGGCAACTATCTCAAAAAGGAGCTGCCTACCTATGTCAAAAATGAAGTCCGTTTCGAAACCATCGGGGATCTGTCGCGGTTTTCCGATGCCTTGCGCGAACAGATCGAGACGATGAAACGGCAGACGCGCCACTTCAAAAAGCTGACACAGGTCCTGGCGCTCAACTACGGTTCCCAGGACGAAATCGCACGAGCGGCCAGAAAACTCTGCGACTCGGGCGAAAAGATCGATGCCGAACATCTCGAAAAGCATCTGGAGAGCGCACAATTCGGCCCCGTCGACATCCTGATCCGCACGGGCGGAGAGCAACGGCTCTCCAATTTTCTTTTGTGGCAGTCGGCCTATGCCGAGCTCTTCTTCACCCCGACACTGTGGCCCGATTTCGGGCCCGAAGAGTTCGAAAGAATCATCGAAGAGTACAAAAGGCGCCACAGGCGCTTCGGAGGTATCTGATGGAGCTGCTCTTCGCCCTTTTCATCGGCCTGGCGATCGGTTCGTTTCTGAATGTGCTGATCGTGCGCATCCCCAAAGGGGAAAATGTCGCCTTTCCCCCTTCACATTGCCCCAAATGCGACAATCCGCTCAAATGGTGGCACAACATTCCACTCGTCTCATGGATCGTGCTGCGAGGAAAATGTGCCTACTGCCAAAGCCCCATCAGCAAGCTCTATCCAATCGTCGAACTGATCACCGGACTCATCTTTCTGATAGTGGCTATGAAGACCGGATTGAATGCACACTGGTTCGTGGTCAGCCTCATTTTCGCCCTTCTGCTCGCACTCTCAGTAATCGATTTCGAATATTACGCCGTACCCGATTCACTCAACTTCACCGCATTGGTACTGGCACTTCTGTTGCCGCTTGTCGATTTCGGATGGGACTGGATCGTCGGCGACCTGAAAGACTTCGACCTCTATCGCCACGCGCTGATCCTCTCTTTCAAAAACGCGGCGATCATGGGCGCGGCTTTCTTCATTCTCGGGCAGGTCGTGAAATTTCTGATCAAAAAAGATGCGCTGGGTGAAGCCGATATCGTTATCGCGGCGACCATGGGGGCGCTGCTGGGCTTTCCTCTGGTACTGATGGCGATCTACGTCGCCGCCCTGCTGGCGATCGTGCCGGCCCTGTTCGCACGGGGGCACATGGTGCCGTTCGTTCCTTTCCTGGCACTTGGGACCTGGATCGTCTATATTTTCGCGCCGACATTCCAGCATTGGTGGACGATGATCTATGCCTAAGAGTTCGGCCTATCTGCTCAAGAGCTTCAGCGGGCTCTTTTTCTCAATCTTCCTTCCGATCATCGTCATCGGCTCCCTGATCCTCTTCGTGCGGATCGCCAAGATGACGGAAGTGATGCAGATGAGCGCTTCGGAGATGCTCTTGATGTACGGTTACGCCCTGCCCATGATCCTCTTTTACACCCTGCCCGTCACCTTTTTCGCCGCACTGGTCCTGACGCTGACCAAACTCTCCAACGAGTTCGAAAATGTGGTCCTCTTCTCTTTCGGCATCTCTCCCCACAGGCTCGTGGCCTTCTTCTACCCCGTGGTCGCACTCCTGACGGCCCTGTTGCTTCTGCTCTCCCTGGCGCTGATACCGATCACCAAACAGCTGACCAAATCGTTCATCAGTTACAAGAGCATGCATGCGGTTCTCAATATCGAAGCGAGCCAATTCGGGCAGAAATTTGGCGACTGGTTCGTCTTCCTCGAATCCAAGGAGGGCGACACCCTTCGGAACATCGTCCTCTACAACGCCTCAAATCCCAAAAATGAGCAGCTTCTCATCGCCAAACGGGGCAGCTTCATCAACGAAAAGGGTGTCTTGGGCCTGATGCTGAGCGACGGACAGGCGTTTCAGATCGCCGACAACCTGGTCGACGAGATCGATTACAAAGTGATGAAGATCTACGATACGCACGAATACCACCCCTTCACCTATGAAAACCTCAAAGCCTACTGGCTCAAAGCCCTCAAGGACAGAAAACGGCTCAAGGATTTCACCGTTTTCGTCGCCATCAGTATCTTTCCGCTGGTGACGCTCTATATCGCGTTCGCTTTCGGCATCATTCACCCTCGCTATCAGCGCAACTGGGGCTACCTGACCATTCTGATCGCCACCGCCCTCTACTACGGTGCCGTCTCGGCCGTGGCCAAAAGTTCCATCACCGCCACCGTCCTCTTTGTCACACTTTTCATGGCGACGGGGATCGTCCTTTTTTACTACCGGGTCCAAAAGAGGTTCTGACCATGCGTGTCAAAGCGGTGATCGCCTATGACGGGTCACACTTTTTCGGTTTTCAGTCGCAAAAAACCACGCCGCACACAATCGCCGGGCGCATCGAAACGGCGGCCAAAAGGCTCGGCATCCACGGCCCCATCGTCGGAAGCGGCCGTACCGACCGCGGTGTACACGCTACGGGACAGGTCGTTCATTTCGATATCCCCAAGCATTGGCAAAGCGATCTGAAAAAACTCAAAATCGTCTTCAACCGGCTGCTGCATCCCTCTATCCAGATCAAAAACGTCACCCCCGTTCATGACACCTTTCATGCACGCTACGATGCGAAACGCCGCATCTACCGCTATGTCATAAAAAGCATTCCGACCACGCCGTTCGAAAACGCCTATTGCGTCCACTTTGACAAGTGTGACTTCCAAAAACTCGAAAGC
>JAUUDL010000083.1 GCA_030826715.1 Hydrogenimonas sp.
GCCAAAAAGGAGGGTAATGTCCCCAAAAGCATGGACACCTCCGGCTTCATCACGCTTTTGGTAGCGGTCGTCACCTTCATCGCGTTGACGGGATGGATCTTCGATCGTCTCGAAGCGATCTACCGCTACTACATCCACTTCGTGGGAGTCGATCTGAGCCCCGCATTGATGACGGAGATCGCGATCCATACGGTGACCCAGGTGCTTATCATGGTGCTTCCGCTCGCGCTTCCGGTAGCGATTGCCGGGATGGTGGCGGCATGGGCGCAGTTTGGCTTCATCTTCACCACCAAGCCTCTGACGCCCGACCTGACCAAAATCGACCCGATCAAGGGGGCCAAGAACCTCTTTTCGCTGAAAAAACTGGTCGAGAGCGTCAAGATCACCCTCAAAGTCGCCGCCGTCTTCGGCGTGGCTTTCAGTGTCTTTCTGAGCTTTATCAAAGAGCTGGTTTCGGTGTCGCACGCCCTTTTGGCGCAACAGGTGGCATGGCTGGCCGACAGGGCGATGATGCTCGCGGCGCTCATGCTCGTATTGCTACTCGTGCTGGCGCTGATCGATCTGCTTTTCGTTCGCTACAACTATTTCAAGGGGCTTCGGATGTCCAAGCAGGAGATCAAGGACGAGATGAAACAGCTCGATGGAAACCCGGAGATCAAAGCGAAAATCAGGCAGATCCAGATGGAGATGGCGCGCAAGAGAATGTTGGCGGAGGTTCCCAACGCCGATGTCGTCATCACCAACCCGACGCACTTCGCTGTGGCGCTGCAATACAAGGCCCAGGAGAGAAGCGCCCCGAAGGTGGTGGCCAAGGGGGCCGACCTGGTCGCTTTGAAGATCAAAGAGATCGCCAGAGAGCATGGCGTGCAGATCGTCGAAAATCCGTCACTGGCCAGAGAGCTCTACAAAAGGGTCGATATCGACCAGGAGATTCCCGAACAGTTCTATCAGGCGGTGGCCGAAGTGTTGGCCTTCGTTTACAAAAGCAAAAGCCGAACGTGAGTGAGTTTACGATAAAATCGCGCCATGAAAGATAAAGAGGAAATGCACGCCTATTCCAGGGCCATCGAGACGATCGAGTCGGCCCGCCATATCACTGTGACGGGCCATCTCAACCCCGATGCCGATGCGCTCGGAACCGCTTTGGGGCTGTGGTGGATACTCAAGGATCTCGGCAAACGGGTCGATGTGCTCTTCGTCACCAGGCCGCTGCCGCAGGCGCTGTCGTTTCTGCCCGGTTACGGAAAGATCAAGCACGCCCTCCATCCCAAGAGTGACCTGCTCGTCAGTGTCGATTGCGGTAGCTTCGACAGATTGGGGATCGAGCGGCCCGAAGGCATGATGCTGATCAATATCGACCACCACCAAAGCAACACGCGATACGGTGATATCGATCTGGTTGAACCCCATTTCGCGAGTGCGTCGGAGACGGCGTTCAAGCTGGTTGCTGCCGCCGGATGGGATGTGCCGAAAAACGGCGCCGTCAATTTCTATGCGGCACTCGTGAGCGATACTGGTTTTTTCGGTTATGAAGGGGTGGGTCCGCGCGTTTTCGATTTTGCAAAAACTTTACTTTCCCTAGGGGCCGATGCCGAATGGACGGCGCGCATGCTGCGTGAAAACCAGCCACTGAGCAAGCTTCGTCTGCTGCCCATGGCACTCGAGACGCTTACGCTCCATTTAGGCGGCCGTGTCGCGGGGTTGGAGGTGACGGAGAGGATGCTCAAAAAGAGCGGGGCGACCGTCAACGAAACCGACGACATGGTCAATTACGCCCGTTCGCTCGCGACCGTTGAGGTCGGTTTTTTGACCAGAGAGGAGCCGGATGGGGGCATCAAAGTCTCCCTGCGCTCCAAAAGTGTCGTCGATGTGGCGAAGATCGCCGCATCGTTTGGCGGAGGGGGGCATATCCGTGCAGCCGGCTTCACGGTCTATGGAATGGAACGCGATGTGCTTGTCGATAGACTATTGAATATGATCAAGAAGGAATTGCAACAATGAGAAGAAAAAAGAACAGTTTTGCCACGACGCTGCTTGTCGTATTGTTTCTCGCGCTGATCGGGGGTGTCGTCTATCTGGCCAATTCGCCGATCTTCGAAAGAAACGCTCCGAGGATCGAGGCGCCCGAATCGCTCTACTGGAACCTTCGCGAACCGATCAAGGTCCGCCTTTCGGACGACAGTGGCATCCGGCACTACAAAATCGTGCTCAATGACGGAACCAGCGATTTTACTGTCGCCGAAGCGGCACTCGAGACGCCGAAAAAAGAGGTGACGGTGGCGGTCACGCTGCCGAGGGCCGGCTGGAACCGGCGTACGGCGCAGGCGCGTATGCATATCGAAACTGCCGATGCGAGCCGCTGGAACATGTTCAAAGGCAACAGTGCGCAAAAAGATGTCAAGATCGTCATCGACGCCGTCAGACCCTCCGCGTTCGTGCTCTCGAACTCCTACAAAATAACCCGAGGCGGCAGCGCGCTCGTGATATTCAGCGCCACAGACGACCATCTCAAGGATGTGGCGATCCACACCAGTTTCGGAAAAGTCTTCAAGGCCGAACCCTTCTACAAAGAGGGTTATTACGCCGCGCTCATCGCCTGGCCGGTGACCGAGAAGCGCTTCAGGGCATGGGTCGAAGCCTCCGACCTGGCGAACAATATCACCAAAGCGCATGTGCCGCTCTATCTCGAAGATTACCGCTACAGGCGCTCCAACATCACCCTCAAAGAGCGTTTCCTCAACGGCAAGATTGCCGACCTGGCAAGCCAGTTTGACGAAACGGCCAATGTCAGCGATCCGCTGGAGCGCTTCAGAATCATCAATGAAGATATCAGAGCCAAGAACGAAGCGCTGATACACAAAAAGAGTTCGGAGATCTCCGACCGTTTGATCAGGCGCTGGAGCGTCAAACCTTTCCACCCGCTCAAAAATGCCAAAAAAAGTGGCCAGTTTCGGCGACCACCGCATCTACTACTACAAAGGGCGCAAGGTGAGCGAATCGTATCATCTGGGTATCGATCTGGCCAGTGTGAAAATGGCGAGTGTCCGTGCA
Organism: Hydrogenimonas sp.; assembly: GCA_030826715.1. GTDB lineage: Bacteria > Campylobacterota > Campylobacteria > Campylobacterales > Hydrogenimonadaceae > Hydrogenimonas. The sequence continues at coordinate 3,052 of JAUUDL010000083.1, forward strand.
TCCAACCCCGGAAGAGTGGTGTTTGCCGGCTACAACGGCATCTATGGCAATATGCCTTTGATCGATCACGGGTTGGGACTCTACACGCTCTATGGCCACTGCTCTTCGCTGATGGTGACCGAAGGCGACACGGTCACGCGCAACGAAGCGATCGCCAAGACCGGAAAGACGGGACTGGCGCTGGGTGATCATCTTCATTTCGGCGTACTGGTGCAGGGCATCGAGGTGCGTCCTGTGGAGTGGATGGACGCCCACTGGATCAAAGATAATGTCTCGAAAGTGTTCGAGGTCGCCAGAAAGATGATCGACCAAAGGGAAAGGGATTAATTTAATCCCTCCATACGGAATTAAACGAGAATTTGGTAATATAGAAAAAATTGCGCTTCGATTTTTCGAACTTCAATGGAAGAATTGGGAAGATTGGAAACCAGAAGCGCTCAAATCCCGCAGATGCGGGAGAAGAGGATAAATCATGAAACAGCGAACGATCGCCAGACCCGTCGAGAGTGTGGGGATTGGTCTGCACAAGGGTATGCCCGTGCGCCTTCGTCTCGAGCCGCTCGATGCCGGCAGCGGCATCGTCTTTTATCGTGAGGACGCGGGTGTCTCGATCCCTCTGCATCCCGATTTCGTCGTCGATACGCAGATGGCGACGGTGATCGGCAAAAATGGCGTCAACATTTCGACGATAGAACACTTTCTTTCCGCCGTCTACGCCTATGGGATCGACAACATGCGCGTGATTCTCGACGATGCGGAGATGCCGATCATGGACGGCAGCGCGGCGAGTTTTTGCATGATGCTCGATGAAGCGGGTATCGAGGAACAGTCTGCCGGCAAGGAGATTCTGCGTATCAAAAAAGAGGTGACGGTGCGCGAAGGCGACAAGTATGTCACGCTCAAACCCTCCGAAACCGCACGCTTCGATTTCACGATCCGTTTCGACCATCCCGTCATAGCCGAGCAGCGGCGCAGTTTTCTCTTTTCCAAACAGGCCTTCGTCAAAGAGATCGCACGGGCCAGAACGTTCGGATTTCTCAAAGAGGTGCAGTATCTGCGAAGCCGTAATCTGGCGCTTGGAGGAAGCCTGGAAAACGCGATAGTACTGGATGACACGAAAGTGCTCAATCCCGAAGGGCTCCGTTTTGAGGACGAGTTCGTTCGCCACAAGATCCTGGATGCGATGGGTGACATGAAATTGCTTGGCCGCCCGATCTTCGGCGCCTACGAAGCCTTCGCCGGAAGCCACGATCTCAACCACCGACTCACATTGGCGCTGATGGCCGATTCGGAGGCGTACGAAGTGGTGACGCTCAAAGTCGAAGAGAGCCGCGAATTTGCCAAAAGTTTTGCCTGAAGCCGAGCTGCTCGTCATCGGTGTGACGTCGCCGCTGCTGGTAGGCGTCTATCTGGACAGTCGTCTCGCGCAGCGTTATGAAGAGCACGAGAAGGCGTCACGCGCCCTCCCGGCAGTTTTGCACGATGTGCGCTATCGTTACGATCTCAAGGCGATCTACTACGCCAGAGGGCCTGGTAGCTTCATGGCGATCAAGGTGGCCTACGTGATGGCCAAAACCTTTTCGATCGCGCTGAACATTCCTCTTCTTGCCACAGATGCCTTCGACTTCAACGGGAACCGCCCCATCAAAGCCGTCGGCCGCAGCTGTTTCGTCAAAAAAGAGAACAAGATTGTCATCACGCATCAATGTCCGGATGAAGGGGCTCGCTTCGATCTGCCCGAAACACTCGATCGCGAACGTTTCTCGACCGAGTCCGAACCTCTCTATATTCTTCCTGACGTATAACCGCACGATCCCAAATGGTGCAATGAACAACTTCTAAGCGAAAATATTCTACAATGTCGAAAAATTTTGAGGAGATCTCTTGATCATCAGTGTACCCGCCACCAGCGCCAATCTCGGACCAGGTTTCGATACGTTGGGCCTGGCATTGTCGCTTCGCAATCGGGTACATATCCAAAATTCCAAATTCTTCAGTGTCTCCATTCGTGGCGAAGGGGCCAACAATCCCCGCCTGAAGGGGAACAATATGTTCATCAATATCTTCAACGACCACTACCGCCA
>JAUUDL010000092.1 GCA_030826715.1 Hydrogenimonas sp.
GGCCGAGGAGGCAGCCGCCGAAGAGGATTTTTCTTCACTTCTGGAAGAGATCGACATGGGCGAAGAGGAAGGCGAAGAGACGGCGGAAACTGCACCCCAGGAGGCCGAAGAGACGGCCGAAGAGGAAGATTTCGACGCACTGCTGCAATCGCTGGAGGAAGAGAAGGCGGAAGAACCGACGATGGAAACGGAGGCTACCGAGCCAGAGGAGGCTCCATTGGAAGAGGGCGTTCAACCGATCGAGGAGGAGAAAGCGGAAGAAACGGTCGCGGAAGTTTCCGAAATGGCTGAAGGATCCGAAGAAGAGGGTGGCGAAGAGGCCGATTTCGATACGTTGCTCGAAGAGATCGAGACGGAAGAGGTGGCCGAAGTTTCCCAAAGCGAGGGCCCGGAGTCGGTCGAAGAAGAGGATTTCGACGCACTGCTGGCGGATCTGGAGTCGGAGGGTGAAGAGGAGGAGACGATCAGCCTGCCCGAACCCGAAGAGGAGGCCGCGGGCGTTTTGGACGAAGAGATGGTGAGCGAAGTGAAAGAGCTGCTCGAAGAGGGGGGTGAAGAAAACGAGGCGTCGGCGATGCCGGAACCCGCGGAAGAGGCTGCAGAGATCCCGCAGCTCGAAGAGCTTGCGGCCGAAACCTCTTTGGAACAGGAACCACTCGAACAGGAACCACTCGAAGTAGAGCCGCCTGAAGAGGAGATCGAAGAGGCGTTCTATCTCGAGGAATTGGCCGAGGAAGAGCTGCTTCCTGATTATCTCGCTTTCGAAGCTGAAGAGGCCCCCAAAGAAGAGACGCCGCCTGTGAGTGAGGAGAGCGACGAATTCGCGGGAATCGACGAAGCGGAGCTCGGTGCGCTGCTGGGCGAAGAGATTGGCGACGATCTGGCGGCGATCGAAGAGACGCCCCCTGCAGAGGCGCCCGCGGCCCAGGTGGCGCAAGAATCGGAAAAGAGCGCGAAATCGGCGGAAACCGAACTGGTCACAAAGCTTCTCGGGATGGACCCCGAGGCTGTCAGAAAGCTGCTGGCGGGTGCGCAGATCACGATCAATATCTCGTTTCCGAAAGAGGATTGAATGGAGAATGCATTCGGATCGATTCTGATCATATCCGGACCCAGCGGTGCGGGGAAAAGCTCGTTGATCAACGCGGCCAAAGAGAGTATCGGCGACTTCTACTTCTCCATCTCCACCACGACACGGCCACCACGAGAGGGCGAGCGCGATGGCGTGGACTACTATTTCGTCGACAGAGAGACATTTGAAGAGGAGATCCGCGCCGGTGAATTCCTCGAGTATGCGCAGGTACATGGCAACTATTACGGCACCTCGCTCAAGCCTGTCAGAGAGGCGCTCGAAGCGGGCAAACTGGTCATTTTCGATATCGACGTGCAGGGGCATGCGATCGCCAGGGAGCGCATGGGGGACCTGATCACCTCCGTTTTCGTCACCACTCCCACGCTCGATGAACTCAAACGCAGGCTGCAAAGCCGCGGCACGGACGATGACGAGATCATCCAAAAACGGATTCAAAACGCCCTGATCGAAGTGGAGTACATCACGGCCTACGATTTTCTGATCGTCAACGACGATTTCGAAAAGGCACTCGACTCTTTCATCGCCGTCGCCAAAGCCGCACGCCTCAAAAAGGGGCGGAAACAGGCGCTGCGATTCGTCAACGAGTGGCGCGGAATGAACGGTGAACAGTGAATGGTGAACGGTGAACAGAGAGGCGGCGTAAGCGTTGCAACAGGGGAAGAGAGATATAATTGTCACAAATTTATCGAAGGAGATAGGCTATGGGTATGCCATCAATGCCGGAACTGCTGGTCATTCTAGCGATCGTCGTATTGCTTTTCGGAGCGAAGAAAATTCCCGAACTGGCCAAAGGTATGGGCAGTGGAATCCGCAACTTCAAGAAAGCGATGCAAGAAGAGGAAGAGGAGGAGCTCAAAGCCTCCGCCAAGGCTGAAAAGCAGGTCGAGCAGAAAACCGAAACGACCGAATCGGCCAAAACCGAAGAGAAAAAAGAGGCGTAAGGACACGTCTTGAAACACCGCGTCTACGAAGTGCTTCAAAAGCACATCGACCATCCGATCGTTCTGGAAAAGCCCAAAGACAGAAATTTCGGCCACTATGCCACGCCGATCGCCTTTTCGATGGCGAAAGTGCTGCGTCGAAACCCGATGCAGATCGCCGAAGAGCTGGCTGAGAAGCTGGCTGAAGAGGAGATGTTCGAAAAGGTCGAAGCCCTCAAAGGGTATGTCAACATCAAGTTGAGCCGGAAATTCCTCGACGACTACGCCACCTGGGCACTCAAGAACGAATCGGCCTTCGGCAAAGGGGAAAACGGTACATCGATTCTTCTGGAGTTCGTCAGTGCCAACCCTACGGGCCCCCTTCATATCGGCCATGCACGCGGTGCGGTGTGGGGCGACGTGCTGGCGCGAATCGGAAGTCATGTCGGCTACAAGATCGAGCGTGAATATTACGTCAACGATGCCGGTAACCAGATCTACCTGCTGGGGCTGTCGGTCTATCTGGCAGGGCGCGAATCGGTATTGGGCCTGGATGTGGAGTGGCCCGAAGAGTACTATCGCGGCGAGTATATCGTCGATCTGGCCCGCCGGGCCGTGGAGGCGCTCGGTCGGGAAAAATTCATGGACGAAAGCTTCATTCCCGAAATTTCGGAGTGGGCGAAGGATCGGATGCTCGAGCTGATCAACCAAAACCTCGCCGAAGTCGGAATATTTTTCGACCACTACGTCAGCGAAAAGTCGCTCTACGACCGATGGGACGAGATATTCACCAAACTCGCCGAAGCCGGAGCCGTCTATGAAAAGGACGGCAAATGGTGGCTCAAGTCGACCGAACACGGCGACGAGAAAGACCGTGTTGTCGTCAGGGAAGATGGCCGGCCCACCTATCTGGCGGGCGACATTATCTATCATTACCAGAAATTCGAACGCGGTTACGACCATTACATCAATATCTGGGGCGCCGACCATCACGGCTATATCGCGCGCGTCAAGGCGGCGATCGCCTTTTTCGGCCACGATCCCCAGAAGCTCGAAATCATCCTCTCGCAGATGGTTTCGCTGCTCAAAGGCGGCGAACCCTACAAAATGTCCAAGCGGGCGGGCAATTTCATTCTGATGCAGGATATCGTCAAAGAGATCGGACCTGACGCCCTTCGTTTCGTCTTTTTGACCAAAAAGAGCGATACCCATCTCGAGTTCGATGTGGAAGATCTGAAAAAAGAGGACAACTCCAACCCGATCTACTATATCAACTACGCCCACGCCCGTGTCTTTTCACTCTACGAAAAGGCCGGGAAGAGGCCCGAAGATCTCTTCGGTGTCTCGATGGAAGGGTTGGACGGTGAGGCGTTCGACCTGCTTTTTGCGGCCCTTTTGCTTCCGGAAGTGCTCGAAGACGCCTTCAAGAGCAGGCAGCTGCAGAAGGTGACCGACTACCTGAAATATCTGGCGGGCATGTACCATAAATTCTATTACGACCACCGCATCATCGGGACCCCGAACGAAGATGCCCTCCTGAAACTCTCGTCGATGGTGGCGCTGTCACTACGAACGGGTCTGAAAATGTTGGGAATAACGGCGCTGACGAAGATGTAGCGGCGCAAGAAGTTGGAACGCTATTTGCTATAAAGTCTGTAGGGCACCTCCGGAAACTATCTGCGGATCTCAGAGTGCTTTAGAGGCATGAGATTTTCTCTGTTTTCAGCGCAGGCCTAGCCGAAGCTAAGTCAAGATGAAAACGGAGGAAAGATCGTGCCTCAAAAGCGCTCCCGAAGGGCGTTACAGAGAAAGCCACACTCTGCGTTGCCGCTTTTTGACTTGGCTACGGCCAGGCCTTCAAAGCGTCGCCTTGATTGTGACTTTCTCTGTAACGCTGAGACCGCAGATAGTTTCCGGAGGTGCCCTATAAGAGCTCCGGAGAATTAGCTTGCAGACTGTTCCGGTCTTTCCGGGGCTCTATTCACTCTCTCTTTTACCCAAACTCTCAAGAAACTCTTCCAGATTGTATTTCGCCCGGTAACTTGGCACCATCAGGTGGATCATGATGTCACCCAGATCGATGACGGTCCACTGTTCGCCTTCGTCGACGGCGACGAATATTTCACCTTTGGGCTTGAGAGTCTCTTTGAGATGTTCGAGCAGGGCGAGGGTGTGTTTGTCTCCCAGTGTCGTCGCGATGACGGCATGATTGGTCAGATACTCTTTGTCTGACAGGTCGAAAACCTGGATATCTTCGGCTTTCTTCTTGTCGAGTTCCTCGACGATACGATCGATTCGTTGTGGCATGGTTTTGCTCACGTACTTCCTTGTGTGTAAAATTTCACGACCTCTTCCCGGATCGATTCGGGTATCCATTTCGGATCGATGGCGCCTCTTAGCTCGGTGGAGCTGATCGGCACCTTCACATCCAGCCGGATAAAGCCTTCGGGCACCTCTTCGCCGTCCCGTGTGGCGACGACCCATTTCACTTTCCTGTCGAGTTCGTCGAAACGGTGCCACTTGTGGAGCGACTCGAGGTTGTCCGCCCCGATAATGAGATAAATTGTATCAAAAAAACGGGCGAAATGGTTGACGGTGTCGATCGTGTAGGAGCGTCCACCTTTTCTGATCTCTATATCGCTCACCTCGATCCTCGGATCGAACGCCGTCATCTTCTTGAGCCATTTTAGACGCAGTTCGGGCGGCGCGCGGTGGCCCGGCTTGAATGGGCTGATATAGGCGGGTACGACGATGAGCTTGTCGATATCGAGCGTCTCGAGCGCCTTTTTCATAATTTCGAGGTGGCCGAGGTGAGGTGGATCGAAACTGCCGCCGAAGATCGCGATACTTTTCATTTTCATTTTCATTTAATGATTATTATACAGATGATTCGATAAAATCCTGTTAATTTCCTATTTTCTCTGTATAGAAGGACTCTGTTTGGCAATCAAGATCGCAATCAATGGATATGGCCGGATCGGCCGCAGTGTCACCCGTATCGTCTCCAAACGCGACGATATCGAACTGGTGGCCGTCAACGATCTGGCCGACCCGGCCACGCTGGTCTATCTGACCAATTTCGACAGTGTTCACGGGCCGCTGGACGAGCCTGCGGAACTGGTGGACAAAGAGATGCGAATGGCCGGGCAGCGCGTGGCGATGTTCCGCGAAGCCGATCCGGCGAATCTGTGTTTCGGTGACATGGGCGCCGAGGTGGTACTCGAGTGCAGCGGCCGCTTCCTCACAAGCGAGCCGCTTCGCCACCATCTGCACCACGGCGCCAAGAAAGTGATCATCTCCGCACCTGCCGAGGACGACACGCCGACCTACGTCTTCGGCGTCAACGCGCAGCACTACAAGGGCGAGCCGATCATCTCCAACGCCAGCTGCACGACCAACTGCCTGGGCCCCATCGCCCGGGTTCTGGACGAGATCTACGGCATCCGATCGGGTCTGATGACGACGATCCACGCCTATACCGGCGGCCAGAGCCTGATGGACGCCGCCGTCTCCGGCGACATGCGTCGATGCCGCGCCGCCGCGGTCAATCTTGTCCCTACCTCCACTCATGCGGCCGAAGCGATCTACAAAGTGCTCCCGCAGCTCAAAGGCAAGCTGCACGGCCGAAGCGTCCGCGTACCGACCCCCGACGTCTCGTTGATGGACCTCGACCTCGTGCTCGAAAAAGAGACGACACCCGAAGAGGTGAACCTGCTCTTTCTCGAGAAGGCCAAGGGCGAACTTTCGGGGATTCTCGGCGTCGACGAAAGGGAGGGGGTGAGCCAGGATTTCTGTGGCGATACCCGAAGCTGTATCGTGGCGACGGATCTGACGCAGGTCGTCGCCGACAACATGCTCAAGGTGATGGCGTGGTACGACAATGAGTGGGGGTACGCCAACCGTCTCGTCGACATGATATTACATATCTCAAAATAAAGGATCAACCACAATGCGACTACTCTCGATCAAAGATCTCGAACTTGCGGGCAAGAAAGTCTTCATCCGATGCGACTTCAACGTTCCGTTGGACGAATTCGGCAATATCACCGACGACCGGCGCATCCGCGCGGCGCTCCAGACGATCCGCTACTGCCTCGACCACGAATGCGCCATCATCCTGGCCAGCCACATGGGGCGACCCAAAGGCGAATTCAACGAAAAATATTCGCTCAAGCCCGTGGCGAAGCGCCTGCATGCCCTGCTGCACCAGGATGTGACGCTCGCCAAAGATGTGGTGGGTCCCGATGCGATGTCGAAGGCCCAGGCGCTTCAGGGTGGAGAGATTCTGCTGCTTGAAAATGTCCGTTTCGAACCGGGCGAGACGAAAAACGACCCCGAACTGGCCAAAAAGTTCGCCTCGATGGCGGAGTTTTACGTCAACGACGCCTTCGGTGTCAGCCACCGTGCCCACGCCTCCGTCGAAGCGGTCACCCACTATTTCGACAACCATCACAAAGGGGCGAGATTCCTGCTGCAAAAAGAGATCAAATATTTCCACAAACTGCTCAAGAATCCGACACGGCCTTTCATGGCGATCGTCGGAGGATCGAAAGTTTCCGGCAAACTCGAGGCACTGATCAACCTGCTTCCGAAAGTCGACAAGATGGTGATCGGCGGGGCGATGGCCTTTACTTTCTGGAAAGCGCGCGGCTACGAAGTGGGTAAATCGCTCGTCGAGGACGATCTGCTCGATGATGCGCGCCACATCATGGACGAAGCGAAGCGCCTCGGGGTCAAATTCTACCTGCCCGTCGACTTCGTCGTCGCTCCCGAGATGAAAGAGGACGCTCCGGTCAAATACGTCACATTCCAGGAGATGCCCGAAGAGTGGATGGGCTTGGATATCGCCCTCGCCTCCACACGCCTCTTCCGCGAAGCGCTCGCCGATTGCCAGACC
>JAUUDL010000062.1 GCA_030826715.1 Hydrogenimonas sp.
CCTTCAGTGCCGTATCCATCAACTTCCTGATAGAAACGGTCAAAAAGGTTGTGTACTTCGATTTCACCTGTGAAATTTTTGGCAAACTGGTGCCTGAGCGCCACATCCGTCACGTTGTAGCGTCCTGTCTGAATACTCTTGGCCTTATCGTCGTATCGAGTCCCGACATAGTAGCCGTGAATATCGATCGTATGTTCGTCGGTAGGGTACCAGGTCAAACCGTAGCCCAGCTTCATGTTCGCACGTCTGGGCAGATCGTTGCCCTGACCATCCTCGGCCGAAAGCGTGCGGGTATAGTCGGCACGGGCGCTGATCGACTCCGTCAACGGTGGCTCGAAAGAGAGCTCGATCCCTTTGAAAGTCGATTTTCCGTCGATATTGACGAATTGATAAAGGGAATAATCATAATCGATCAATCGATCGATCGTCTCTTTGTAGTAGGTGATTTTCATATGATGGTCGTATGCCAGTGAAATATCGTAGCCACGTGTCGTTTCCGGTGTAAGATTCTTGTTTCCTGCATAACTGTCATAGAGGCGGTAGAGTGTGGGAACATTATAGCCGGTCCCGTAGTTGGCAGAGGCAAAAACCTCATCGATCAATTTCTGCTTGATCCCGATTTTATAAGTGGCTTTGTTATCGAATGTGGTGTAGTTGTCGTAACGCACCGCACCACTGAACTGGGTCGCGCCATTGAAAAGGGCATTGTGATCGCTCAGATAGATATAGCGATTGGCATATTTTTTTCCCAGATCGACACCGGCGGAAAGCCCCTGGTGAAATCCCTGGTACCCTGCCCCGCCGGCGAGGAATCCATCTTCCATATAGTCGAAACGATCCTGAAGACCCGCCTCTTTGACGCTTCCTGTATACCCTCCATATTGCGTTCTATGGAATGTCGAGAAGTTATAAAAGAGTTTGGCAGAATGGGCGTCCATTTTTTTCAGATATGCCACGTTGTAGAATCGGTTCTTTATGTCATTCGCATAGCTCGAGAGGCCAAAACCGAATGGATCGTCGAGATCTTTCGCATCGATGCCGGCTGAGGCATCGTAATGAACGGTCGCATCGACCGCCATCATCAACGCTTCGAGGCGATCGTTTTTGGAGACGTCGTATCCGAGATTGAGACGATAGGTCGTGTTTTTGTACGGATCTTTCTCCCATCCCAGATCGTCGCCTCTCTTGCCGTAGTCGGGCGAACTCTTGCCTGGTTCGGCGGCGGAGAAACCGTCGGTATCGATATGGCTGAGCGCGAAACGGTAGTCGAATGCCCCGTTTTTGTCACCAAACGCGAAAGAGAGCGACTTCGTGTCGTAATTTCCGCCTTTGAATGCGAAAGTGACACTCTTTTTGCGCGGGTATTTGGTGACGATGTTGATGACTCCGGCACTCGCGTCCGCACCCCAGATGCCGCTTTGCGGCCCTTCGATCACTTCGATACGTTCGACGTCGTCGAGCCGGTACTGTTCAATCTGAGCACCGCTGAGCCCGGTGACGTCGTTGACACGGATGCCGTCGATAAGGACGAGCGTGTGATCTGAGTTGAAATTTCGGAGATAGATGTTGGTGGGTTGGCCGAAGCCGCCGTTGGAGGTCAATGTAATGCCCGGGACCGATGCGAGTGCATCTTTGAGCGTTTGGTAGCCGCGTTCGCTGATTTCGTCGGCTGTGATAACGGTCACGTCTTCCGTGACAGCCTCTTCCTCTTCTTCCGTATTCGCGGCCGATACGACAATTTTCTCGAGCTGAATCGCCTGCGTATTCTGCGCATGCATCTGCACACAGCTTACCGTCGCGGCGATCGCGGCCAGAGAGAAGTATCGGCCCTTGAAACCTTTGGTCAACTTCATTGCATTCCTTGTTTTATTATTTAACTGATGTTACACAAAACATGAGTAAAGCCCATGTTTTGGCGGGGACTGACCGTCCCCTGCACCTCCCTAAAGCTTCGAAATAGAAGATTTCGAGATGACATGACACTTTTTGCGTCATATCAGTTATTTAAAAGCGCAATGATACCAAATGTTTCATTTCATATCGCAAAAATGGCAATCAAACCTCTTTTTTCGCCTCTTCCAACGCTTCGATCAGTGCATCGAGGTTGGCGACGGGAACATGGACTTTCCAGTCCGGCTCTTCACTCGTTTTGCTCAGCCAGACACCGACGCTGACGACCGGATCGCTGTTCTCTCCATAGGGTTGTTTGACCGTGGCGACCGTAATGGCCCCGTCTTTGGTTCCCGCAAGCGGAATCTCTTTGACCAGATGAGCTTCTTTCATTGTTGTCCTCCCTAAACTTGATAATCAATTCTATCACGATTTCTTTTCAAGCAATCTTGAAAGCATCGCGTTGAGTCTGAGCCAGCGTTTGTGCTCCATCAAAGGAAAGCCGGCATACACTTTGCCACCCGGTATCGATTTGGTCACACCGCCGCGCGCGGCGATCGTGGCGAACGCACCGATTTCCAGATGGCCCGCCGTACCGCTCTGTCCTCCCATGACGACATTCCGGCCCATTGTCGTGGATCCCGAAATGCCGACCTGGCTGGTGATGATGCAGTGTTCGCCGATATCGCAGTTGTGGCCGACCTGTACGAGATTGTCGATCTTCGTCCCGCGCCTGACGATCGTAGCGGCGATCGCGCCGCGATCGATCGTGCAGTTGGCACCGATCTCCACGTCGTCTTCGACGATCACGTTGCCAAGCTGGTGGAGTTTGACATGTTCGCCGCTCTTGGTATGCGCGAAGCCGAATCCGTCACTGCCGATCACCGTTCCGGAATGGATTATACAGTTTTTCCCGATCTCGCATCGGTAGTAGATCGTCACGTTTGGATGAATCAGGGTGTCGTCACCGATCGTCACGTCGTCGCCGATACTGCATCCGGGCATGATCGTCACCCTCTTTCCGATGACCACATCCTTACCGAAGCTCACATTCTCGGCAATCCGGCAACCCTCGCCGACTATCGGAAGATTGCCCTTCTCCTTCATCGGATGGACCGCGAAAAGGGCGCTGATGCGCGCCAGCTTGAGATAGGGCTCTTCGTCGATCAGTGCCACCGTCCCTTCGGGGACCCTGTCGGCATACTTTTTCGCCACCAAAACCGCACCCGCACGGGTCGTTTCGAGGTCACCGAGATATTTGGGATTGTCAAGAAAGGAGATCTGCGATGGTGTCGCCTCTTTGAGCGTCCCTATCCCTTCGATCTCTCGATCTTCGCCCTTGTAGGCAATGCCGGCCGCTTCGGCCAGACGGGAGAGTTTCATTCACGCTCCATCGCCACGACGCCGCCCCGGACGATCTCGACCGGATGGAAGCGCTGGGCCGCTTCGATGAAGTGCTTGACCCGCCTGGGCTCGTCGGCGATCATCGTGATGATGTGCTGGCTTCCGACGTTGGCGATACCGCCGTTGTAGGCCTCGCAGAGCGCCTGGATATTCGAAAGCGATTCGTTGATCGGGAACTTCATCATCACCATCTCCTTTTCGATCATCTCTTCGTGTTCGATCACCTTGTAGGTGGGGATCAGTTTATGCAGCTGCTTGATGATCTGCTCGATCACACGGACGTTGCCCTGTGTCTCGATCGTGAGACGCGACATATCCGATTCGGGAATGGGCGCTACCGTCAATGTCTCGATATTGTAGCCGCGGGCGGCGAAGAGTCCTGTGATACGTGAAAGGACGCTGTGTTCGTTCTGTACTATTACGGAGATTACTCGTCGTTCTACCTTCATCGTCAATCCTTGTATTCCAGCAACATATTGTAGAGCGTTCCGCCGCTCGGGACCATCGGAAGCACATTCTCTTCGCGATCGACGATGACGTCGATCATCGCGACGACCCCTTTTTCAACCGCGTCGTTCAGCGCTTCGTCGAACTCCTCTTTCGTTTCGACACGATAGCCGATGCCGCCGCATGCTTCGGCCAAACGGACGAAGTCGGGCTGGAAACTCAGATCGGTTTCCGCATAGCGTTTGTCGTAGAAGAATGTCTGCCACTGCCG
>JAUUDL010000013.1 GCA_030826715.1 Hydrogenimonas sp.
CATAGGCGAACAGAAGGGGCGTGGCACGAAAAACAAGCTCAAAAGAAATTTCGGGATGCCCCATCCGGAAGGGTATAGAAAAGCCCTCCGTGCGGCGAAGCTTGCTGAAAAGTTCGGTTTGCCGGTCTTGATGCTCATCGACACCCCCGGCGCCTATCCGGGCATCGGTGCCGAAGAGCGCGGGCAGAGCGAAGCGATCGCCAGAAACCTGCTGGAGCTCAGCCGTCTGAATACGATCACCGTGTCGGTCGTTATCGGCGAAGGCGGCAGCGGCGGGGCGCTTGCCATCGGTGTTGCCGACAAACTCGCCATGATGCGCTATTCGATCTTCAGCGTCATCTCGCCCGAAGGGTGTGCGGCCATTTTGTGGAACGATCCTTCCAAGGTCGAGCAGGCGACGAAAGCGCTGAAAATCACCCCCGACGAACTCCTGAAGATGGGGCTGATCGACGACATCATCGACGAACCTCTGATCGGGGCGCATCGAGACAAAGAGGCGGCTGCCGCCGCGGTAGGCGACTACTTTCTCAGTCAGGTCGCAGCACTGAAAGAGATGGGTGATGAGAGCCGTATGGAGAAACGGTACGAAAAGATGATGGGTTTCGGCGCTTTTACGGAGCCTAAAGAGAAGTAGAGAGTCTGACGGGAAGAGAGGGCTCTCGGAGGAGAGCCTTTTTATCGAAAGAGCAGCTTAAAGGTTGTGCTCTTTTTTGTATTGGAGAATCATTTTGTAGGCTTCGTCTTTGAGGCGAAGTTTCTCTTTTTTCAGTTTCTCGAGTTCGAGATCGTCCATATGTTCACGACCCTCTTCGACGTCGGTGATGAGTTTGTCGAGCTCGTTGTGTTTTTCGAAAATTTTCGCGAAATGCGCATTTTCCACTTTCAGTTTGCTGATGATGTCCCTGTATTCGTGAAGCATCTTCTCTCCTCTATATAGTTTTGCAGATTATATTGAAAGATTGCTTATTATGTTCTGTAATCGGCATTGATTTTCACATATTCATGCCCAAGATCGCAGCCGTAGGCCGTGAATTCTCCCTCACCGATGCCGAGATCGCAATGGATGGGAAAGGCGCTTTTTTTCATCACCTGGGCCGCTTTTTTCTCCTGTTCGGCATCGAAAAGGATCGTCCCTTTTTCATAGACCGTCACCCCGCCGAATGCAATGGTCAGCGTGTCTGGATCGCACTCGACTCCGCTGGCGCCGATCGTCGAGGCGATGCGCCCCCAGTTGGGGTCTTCGCCGTAGAGGGCGGTTTTGACCAGAAGCGAATTGGTGAGGGCTTTGGCCGCAATGACCGCCTCTTCACGGTTGCGCGCCCCTGTAACATGAAAGGCGACGCATTTGCTGGCACCTTCGCCGTCGGCGACGATTTTGAGCGCGAGTTCATGCATCACGCGTTCGAGGGCGTGCATGAATGCCTCGCGGTCATAGACGCCAGAGGCTCCGTTGGAAAGCAGCATGACCGTGTCGTTGGTGGAGGTGTCCCCGTCGACACTGATGGCGTTGAACGTGCTTTCCGCACACAGGCGCAGCATCGTCGCCATCTCGTCGGCGGGAACGGCGGCATCGGTGGTGATGAAACAGAGCATCGTCGCCATCGCGGGATTGATCATGCCCGCGCCTTTGGCCATCGCACCGATGCGGAAGCTCTCGCCGCTTTCGAGCTTCACTTCGAAGGCGACCTGTTTGTCGTAACGGTCGGTGGTCATGATCGCTTTGGCGGCCGCATCGGGATTTTTGGCATTAAGGTCGAACGTTTCGAGCCCCTGCATGATCGCCGTTTTCGGTAGCGGAACGCCGATGACGCCAGTGGAGCTCATAGCCGGGTTTTCGATCGAACCGAAGGTCGCTTTGGCGTGTGAGAGTACCGTTTCGATATCTTCGACACCCTGCGATCCGGTCATGGCATTGGCGTTTTTGGCGTTGATGAGGATGAAGTTGGTGGTTTCGATCGCATGCTGTTTGAAGTGGACGATCGGGGCCGCCTGGAAACGGTTGGAAGTGAAAATGGCGCGAATGTCGCAGAGCCTGTCGGAACGGATGAAGGCCAGATCTTTTTGGCCGTCAGGTTTGAGCCCGCAGGCGACACCGTCGGCGAAATATCCTTCGGGGGCGCAGACACCTCCGTCAATACAGAAGAGTGTGAACATCGAAAACTCCTGGAACGTTGAATGAAAAATGATTGTATGTGAAAAAAGTCGTAGAAGGAAGAAGAGAATGTGGCGCCAAAGGAGATCCCTTTGGCTTCATGCGAGGGCTTAGACGCCCTGCTTTTTCATCGTCCGCAGCGTGGAAGCGGCGACACGGATCTTTTTGCGGGTGCCGTCTTCGAGTGTAATACGGACAGTGCGAAGATTGGGCAAAAAGCGACGTTTTGTTTTGTTGTGGGCGTGGCTGACGTTGTTGCCAGTCATTGGGCCCTTACCGGTAATAGCGCATTTACGTGCCATGGTTTTAGCCTTTGAATGAAAGTGATAAAAAGTTGGCTAATTCTATTGAATGAAACCATAAAAATTGCTTAAATTAAGCGTTAATTTATATAAAACAGAGAAAGAGATATCGATTGTAGAAGTTTTCGATATAATTTTTATACAACGTTAGACAAAGATCGAAACCCCAAGGTTGAATACGATGGTGACACCCCAGCAGATCGATGCCTACCTCAAGCGCGTACCGCCGATGCCCGAGACGTTGAAAGAGACGATCGCCGCGCTGCAGGCGGGCGACCTCGCCGCGGCATCCAGAGCGGCCGCGAAGGAACCGGCCATGATCGATTATCTCAAGCGCGTGGTCAACAGCGCCGCCTACGGCTTCAAAACGACGATCAGCGATCCGGCACAGATATTTTCGGTGCTCGGCACGGCGCGGGCCAAGGAGCTTCTGTATGCCTATATGGTCAACAGGATCGTGCCGGAGTCGTGGCGCTATTTCAGTCTGGATCACGATGAATTCATCCGTTTTCAGACACAATTGCTGCATCGGTGGGAAAAGTTGGTGGCACATCTGAACGCCGACGAACGTTTTTTGAGTGCGGCGGCGATCATGAGCGCGGGGCTGGTGGTCGCCGACGCCATATTCGGTGACCACGCCTCCGACGTCGCGCTGCTCAGAGAGAGCGGCGACTACGATTTGGATACGATATTGCGGCGGGTCAGCCACATCGGTTTCGACCGCCTCGTCGAAGAGATCGCCAAAAGATG